>DAHVRW010000041.1 GCA_027322215.1 Marinimicrobium sp. | reverse complement strand
TACGGGGTTTCTTTCGGCCATCGTCGCATCAATTATGAACAATCTGCCCTCAACATTGGTGGGTGCACTGGCCATTGACCAGGCACAGGTATCAGCGACGACTCAAGAATTAATGATCTACGCCAACGTCATCGGCAACGATTTGGGTCCTAAATTTACGCCCATTGGAAGTTTGGCCACATTGCTGTGGCTGCACGTATTGGCCGGCAAGGGTTATAAAATCAGCTGGGGTCAGTATATGACGATTGGGCTGATTATCACCCCACCGGTGTTGCTGGCAACGCTCATAGCGCTGGCATTGTGGCTACCGATGTTGTCGCCGATGTAAGTGAATCATTATGCCGAGCTTAGGCGGCGGCTTTTGAACGCAACCGCCTAAACAGAACGCCACGCCTTTCTACCTAGGCAAGTCTACATAGCTACCTGGGCAAGTGCTTATCCAAAAACTCATCCATCGCCTTAAAGGTAGCCATGCGATTGATTTCATTGGATAAGTAATGGTCTTCGGCCGGCAGTTCGATGTAGATCACATCCTTGCCAGCTCGTTGTAACGCCGCGTGCATTCGCTGGCTGTGGGCGGGCTCGACCTGGCGGTCGCTGTCGCCATGAATCAGTAGGACTGGTGCTTTAATCTGTTCGGCGAAGTTTACCGGCGATATCTCTCGAAGCTCACGACCAAAGCGGCCAATCTGTGCTTCCACTACGTTGTAGGTGCTCCAGAACTGGCGGTTGCTGCGCACGAGCTCGAACACATCGCTGACGCCGTTTACGCTGATTGCGCATTGGTAAAAGTCGGGCGTTTTGACGATGCCCATCAAGGCCGCGTAGCCGCCATAGCTAGCACCGACGATACAAATTTTTTCCGGATCGGCAATGCCCGCCTTGATCAGGGCGCGAGCACCGTCTTCAATGTCGTCCTGCATTTCCCGGCCCCAGTTCTGTAACCCCGCTCGAAAGAATGAATAGCCCTGGCCGGTGGAGCCACGAAAATTCATTTGTAAAACCGCATAGCCTTTGCTGGCAAAGTACTGGGCCCAGTAATCAAAGGCACCCGCATCCCGGGAATGGGGACCACCGTGGGGAAACATCAGTGTGGGCAGCTTCACATCGGCGTCGGTGTTAGCAGGCCGGGTCAGCCATGCCTGCACGTCGAGCCCGTCACGGGTTTTATAGGGAAATTCCTGTACAGGTGAAAGATGGGCCGGTTCCAACGCGTTATAGCTGTAAGCCACCGCATTAAGGGCCAGAGGTTCGCGGGTGCCCAGATAATAGGTTCCGGATTCCTGGTGCCCGGTGGAATAGACTAAAAACTGATTGAGGTCATCGGTCAGTGAATAGACGAAATTACGGGTGTGGGGCAGAGCCGTGTCGATGCGGGTTTGCAGCGCTTTGAATTCGTTGTCAAAAAATAGCGTGCCGCCATCGTAGGAGCCACCGATGCCGAGCACTCTTTGTCCCTTTCGATCGTAGATCAAGCCGCCGCCAACATCGAAGTTCGGATCGGCGTGGACCAGTGTTTTAGTGAGCTCGGGCTCGCTCAGATCCACGCTGTACAGCGCTTTTAAATCGTTGTGATAGGCGGTGATGTACAAAATGTTGGGGTCGTAGCCAAACCCCATGGGTGTGATTTCATCGTCCGAAAAAATCTCATAACTCCA
Organism: Marinimicrobium sp.; assembly: GCA_027322215.1. Lineage (GTDB taxonomy): Bacteria > Pseudomonadota > Gammaproteobacteria > Pseudomonadales > Cellvibrionaceae > JAVDDU01. The sequence goes on along the minus strand of DAHVRW010000041.1, from coordinate 16,329 downwards.
TAAATCCCGCCATCGATTGGTTTTTGCATCCTTGATGCGCAAAGTGACGATGTCGTCGCGAGCGTGCAGCGCGACTCGAATATTGTGTTGTCGGTCGGTGGCCCAGCCGACGATACGGTTTTCGGGCCGTTGCACGATACGGGCGCTTTGGTTGCGAATATTAACGCGGTAAATCACGTTGCTAGGTCCAGTGCCCGTTTGGTTGGGCAGGGCCATTAGGATATGTTCTGGGTCATCGGGGAGAGTGTCGATCACGTGATTGAGCCCGCTGGGCAAGAGAGTAAAGCGGCGTAAAAATGCGGTGCTGAAAGGCGTTGTCACCTCTCCGGTGTGGGTATCGATAATCAGTAGCCGGCCCTCACGGGTGTTATAGCGCACCTGACTCCAACCGATACGGCTGTCCCGCTGAGAGGGGTAGAAGCTGCCCACCAGTAATGTACGTTCGTCCTTCCAACGCAGCCAGTCTATAAAGTACTGGCTGTTATCGGTAAACAGCATGAACTCGCGCTCGCCGGAGCTTAGCTTGGTGACCTGCACCGCCACGCCTTGCTGGTCGGGCAGGGCAACGCGTACTACCGCCGCAAGTGTTTTACCGTCGGGGGATAAGGTTAAGCGGGAAGCGTCCGGGAGCTGCGCAAAATCGTTGTAGCTGAGTGGATTTTGTGCTGAAGCCGTTAAAGTGAAAAACAGTAAGGCGAAGATGAGCAAACGCATGTGGTAAAGATCCTTCTCTTTATTTAGTTTATGCGTACCGATTCCGTGATTAGCACGCCAACCTAGCGCTTTTGCGGTTAGGCGTCAAGCGAACGGGCTGGGCTTAACCAGCGATCAGTATATCGAACGCACCGCCTTTTCGGATCTCGAAATAACATTAACTTGAGGCAAGAACGGTCTAGATATCAATAAGTTAGAGCGGATATCTAGACCTAGGGTCAGGTCGGTACAGGCCATCGATCGTTCTGGTTTCACGTAGACCGTCCGTGTTTAAGACGCCGCAACGGCTAAATTCCGCTCGCCCCGTCTCAGCTTGGCAACGTCGGTTCGGGGCGGTGAGCCGAACATCCGGCTGTACTCTCGACTGAAATGCGACGGACTCTCATAGCCAACTTTATAACTGGCGGTGCTGGCCTCCAGGCCCTCGAGCAACATCAGTTTGCGGGCTTCATGCAAACGCAGCTTTTTTTGGTATTGCACGGGAGACATTCTGGTCACTTCTTTGAACGCGTGATACAGAGTGGACTCGCTCATATTGACCGTTTCCGCCAGCTCTGCCACCCGCAACGGCTCGGCATAGCGCTGCTTGATTTGCGCAATTACCCGGCTGATACGGTGACCGTGACTGTCGGGCTTAACGAAATTCCGCATCTGAGCGCCCATTTCGCCCACTAGCGCCCGGTAAATAATTTCCCGTTTGATCAGCGGCTCCAACACCGGCAAGTGCTGTGGTGTTTTTAGCAACATAACCAGGCGAACCATGGTATCGAGAATACCGTAATCCACCGGGGCTGAGGACAGACCGCAAGGGCAGGCGCTGTTTTTCGTGGGCAGTTCGTCCCCCAGTTTCAAAACCAGGTCGGCGACTTCGTGGGTGTCGACGGCCATTTTTATGGCCAAAAATGGCTTATCTTCTGACGCGCTCATCACGGTGCCGGTCACCGGCAGGTCAACGGCCGTAACCATGTAGGTTAACGGTCGATAGTAGATTTCCCGGTCACCCAAAATCACGGTTTTTTCTCCCTGAACCAGCAAATAAATCGCCGGTTCATAAACCCCAGCGGCGCAAAGACCAGGGGCATCCGCACGAACAAACTGTACGCCGGGAATCGCGGTGTCGAAAACCCCTTCTTCAGGCGCGTAGTTTTTAACAAGGTCGACCAACGCGGAGCACATGGGCAGACAGGCGTCGGCGGGGCTGGCGGCGTGGTTCATGGCTGGCTCCCTTTGATTGGGCGTTTTGGATTTTTCAGACAATGGATGACGATGGCGTCCGTTGCCGAAGCCTATGGTAACTGGAGAACTTGGCAATCGGTAACCCTAAAAGGGCTGTTTGCAGAATTAGGCAACAATTCCGCAGAAATACGCAAGGGCCCTGTATTCGCGGGCTCTGGAGCCGCTATTTAGTCCGTTTTTAAGGCCCGAGGGCGCCGCCTCGGGTTGTGGCGTTAGCGTCGTCGCAGAATCCGGCAATCACTCAACAGTATTACGCTACCGCTTAACTTGCCCAGGAAATTAGTCTGCGCCCCATACACACCGCTTTCAATCGGTTTAATCGGTTGGAGCCGTGCCAATGGGATTAACACACAGGGGACAGACATGAGCGCGAGCGGAGTCAAACAAGTCAAAAATGCAGTGGCCAGGGTGGCCGTCAGTATGCTACTGGCCGTGGGCCTGGCTGGGTGCGAGGTCAGAAGTGAGGATGAGGACGCTGCCTTACCATCCTTGCCTGAAGTTGATGTTGCTGTGGTACAGGCGGAGGAAGTGGTGCTGTGGAGCTCGTTCACCGGGCGAGTTGCGGCGCCGGAAACCGTTGTGTTGCGCCCCCGCGTGACCGGCTATGTGGAGAAAGTCTCGTTTGTGGAGGGGGAGCTAGTCAGTGAAGGTGATGTGCTGTTTGAGATCGATTCCCGCCCGTATCGGGCTCGCCATCTTCTCGCACAGGCACAGCTGACGCAGGAACAAAGCCGGTTCGAGCTGGCGCGTAGTCAAGCCTCACGAGCGGAAAAACTCTGGGAAGACAAGGCGATTTCCCGCGAGGAATATGACCAACGCCAAGCGGCATTAAGTTCAGCACGAGCTGCGGTGAGTGCAGCGCTAGCCAATTTGGAGAGTGCCACGTTAGAGCTGGAATACACCACGATCCGTGCACCGATTAGCGGGCGTATCGGACGCGCGGAAGTTACTCAGGGAAACTTAGCCACGGCTGACACAACCGTACTCACCAGCCTTGTGTCTGTTGATCCGCTCTATGTGTACTTTGAAAGCGATCAGGCGGCGGCCCAGAGCAACCCGTTCAATCATCATGATGTCGCCGTGCCCGTGCGCATCGAATTGGCACAGGAGGATTCGAATTACTTGCAGGGCGAAATCGATTTTATCAGTAATCAATACGATGCCAGCACCGGGACGCTCAGTTACCGCGCCCGATTTTCGAACCCGGACAATCAAATCTGGCCAGGCCAGTTTGCGCGGGTGGAGATGCCGGTAAGCGTCGCACGGCAGGCGATAACCATCGACGAAAAAGCACTGCTCACCGATCAGGATCGTCGTTATGTTTACGTTTTGGATAGCGACCGTACCGTTACGCGCCGCTATGTGGACGTAGGCCGCCGGTACCGCGGGCTGCGTGTGGTGGAAAACGGCTTGCAGTCCGGGGAACAAGTAGTCGTTAACGGGATGCAAAAAATTCTGTTCCAAGGAATGCAGGTTGCGCCCCAGTTGGTGGACATGCCAGGAACCGAAAAGCACGGCAACGAGCCGTATCTGGCCGACATAGATCTCCCGAAAGATCCCCCTCAAGTAGTAGCGCCAAGGCGATTTCACAAGATGTGACCTCTGCTGTGACGGGGCCTAGCGCTCCCTCGCCAAGCTAAACCTAACGATTCGATTGTTATTTTTTACGAGCCCACGTTCGGGTGGGCTCCGAGGGGCTATTGCCATGAACTTTTCTCGATACTTCGTCGACCGACCAATATTTGCATCGGTGTTATCCATCGTTATTTTCCTGGTGGGCTTAATTAGCATTCCGCTGCTACCCGTCAGTGAGTACCCAGAGGTTGTACCACCCAGTGTTCTGGTGAGCGCCAGTTATCCCGGCGCTAACCCTAAAACAATTTCGGAAACCGTAGCTACACCCCTGGAGGAGGCCATCAACGGGGTGGAGGACATGATCTATATAAAATCCGTAGCCGGCAGCGATGGATCGTTGGCGCTGACGGTCACCTTTGCGTTGGGCACGGACCCGGATCAAGCGCAGGTTCAGGTGCAAAACCGTGTCGCCCAGGCCCTACCGCGCCTGCCGGAAGATGTGCGACGGCTCGGCGTCACCACGCAAAAGCAGTCGCCTAATCTGATGATGGCGATACATTTGATCGCACCGGACGATGATTTCTCATCCACTTACATCCGCAACTACGCGCTGCTGCATATCCGTGATGAGTTAGCCCGCATCCCCGGCGTGGGGCAGGCGGCCTTGTTCGGTGCTGGAGACTACGCCATGCGCTTGTGGATTGATCCCCAACGCGCAGCGTCTCTGGGCATTTCTGCTCAGGATATTGTCGCCGCTGTCCAGGATCAGAATCTTCAGGTATCCGCCGGTCAAATCGGCGCACCACCTATGCCCAATGGCGCGGACTTGATGATATCCATCAATGCGCAGGGACGCCTGCAATCGGTTGAAGAGTTTGGCGAGATTGTTCTAAAAACCGGGGACCAGGGTCAGGTCGCCCGTTTACGGGACGTGGCCCGGATTGAACTGGCGTCCTCCCAAGACGCTTTGCGGGCATTGCTCGATGGCGAGAAAGCGGTCGCCTTACCCATTTTCCAGGCGCCGGGGTCCAATGCGCTGGAAGTCTCAAGCGCAATCCGCAGCAAGATGGCTGAGCTGGCTCAGGACTTTCCAGAAGGTCTTGAATGGAAAGTGGCCTACGATCCAACCGTGTTCGTCAAAACGTCGATTAACGCCGTGATCATGACCCTGCTGGAAGCGGTCGCGTTGGTGGTGTTTGTGGTCATCCTGTTTTTGCAGACGTGGCGCGCGTCGATTATCCCCTTGCTGGCTGTGCCTGTGTCCATTGTGGGCACCTTTGCCATGCTTTTATTGCTTGGCTTCTCCATCAACACCTTAACGCTGTTCGCCATGGTGCTCGCCATCGGTATCGTCGTGGATGATGCGATCGTGGTGGTCGAGAATGTGGAGCGCAATATTGAAGAGGGGCTCGGCCCCCGGGCCGCTGCGCACCAGGCCATGCGGGAGGTGAGCGGCCCGATCGTCGCGATCAGCTTAGTGCTGTGTGCGGTTTTTGTTCCTATGGCGTTTCTCGATGGTATTACCGGGCAGTTCTATCGGCAGTTCGCCACTACCATTGCCATCGCCACGGTAATCTCCGCCATCAACTCTCTAACGCTTTCCCCGGCGCTATCGGCCGCCTTACTCAAGCCCCGCGACGCCGAACAAGATGCGCCCGGCCGAGTTATCGAACTGCTGTTCGGATGGTTGTTTCGTCCGTTCAACCGGTTTTTTCTTCGTTCCTCACAAGCTTATGAAGCGTTCGTCGGCAAGCAGCTTAGCCGGCGCGGCGCGGTGCTAATGGTATACCTATTGTTGCTTGTGGGTACCGGCTGGATGTTCTTGACGGTACCCGGCGGGTTTATACCGACCCAGGATAAAACCTACTTGATCGGCAGTATTCGTCTGCCCGAGGGCGCCTCGCTGGACCGTACCGAAGCCCTCGCCGAGCGAGTCAGCACCATCGCGTTGGAAACCGACGGTGTAGCCCACGCCGCAGCTTTTGTGGGGTTCAATGCACTGCAGGGCACCAACACGCCGAACGTGGGTACTGTGTTTATTCTGTTCGATGATTTCAGCGAGAGAACGCGCAGCGCCGAAGAGATTTCGGCGGATTTAAACCGCAAGCTCAATGAGATAAAAGAAGGCTTCGCGGTGACCTACATGCCTCCGCCGGTGTTTGGGCTAGGAGCCGGTTCCGGTTATTCGTTCTATGTTCAGGACCGCCGTAACGCCGGGTACGGGGCGTTGCAAAGCGCGACGGATTCGCTCGCCATATCCCTCAGTCAGGTACCCGGACTGTCCTATCCATTCAGCTCATACCAAGCCAATGTTCCGCAACTGGACGCCGTGGTTGATCGTGCCAAAGCAAAGGCTCAGGGCGTCAGTTTGAATGCACTGTACGGGACTCTGCAGCTTTATTTTGGCTCCCAATACATCAATGACTTTAATCTTTTTGGACGAACCTTTCGGGTAATGGCCCAGGCGGACGCACCGTTTAGAAACGACCCCAGCGATCTGGATCATCTCTATACCGCCAACGCCAACGGCGAAATGGTCCCGCTCAACACCATGGTTACGTTGCAGCAAAGTTACGGCCCGGACCCGGTGATCCGCTATAACGGCTACCCCGCTGCGGATCTGATCGGCCAATCTGACCCCACGGTGCTGTCTTCAGCTCAGGCGCTTGCCATGGTTGCGCAAACGTCAGGCGCAACCTTGCCCGACGGCATGACATTGGAGTGGACCGACTTGAGCTTTGAGCAAGTCAACCAGAGTATCGCGGCGTTAATCGTCTTTCCCGTTGCGGCACTGTTGGTTTTTTTGGTTCTCGCCGCGCTGTATGAAAGCTGGGTTCTTCCCCTGGCAATCGTATTGATCGTTCCGCTGTGTCTTTTGGCCGCTCTTGTGGGCGTGTGGTTGACCGGCGGTGACAACAATATTTTTGTGCAAGTGGGGCTTGTGGTGTTAATGGGATTAGCGTGTAAGAACGCCATCCTTATCGTTGAATTCGCGCGAGATCTGGAACAGCAGGGCCGCAGCATCACCCAGGCCGCCCTGGAGGCAAGTCGTTTACGCCTTCGCCCAATCATTATGACCTCCGTCGCATTTATCGCCGGCGTTACTCCTCTGGTATTGGCCAGCGGAGCGGGGAGTGAAGTGCGCAACGCCATGGGGGCCACGGTGTTCAGCGGCATGATCGGCGTGACCTTTTTCGGTCTTATTCTGACGCCCGTGTTCTATGTGAGCTTGCGTTATCTGTCCGACTGGATGTCCCGAAAAGAAATACTTATCCCAGAGTCGGAAGGCGACCCACAGGCGGCTATGGGACACAACGCTGAGGAGTTTGCGCCATGACAAAATACTTAACGATTGTTTTAGCAGCGGTGATCGCTGGCTGCGCCGTTGGGCCCGATTATAAGGCCCCGGAGATGACGGAAGCGGAAACGTTTTTTGCACAGGAAGCGAAGAACTCGAGCGATGCGTCGCACCTGCATAGCCCGCAATTATATAGCCCGAATTCATTCTGGCAGGGCTTTGATGATCCATTGTTAGCGGGTTTGGTAAAGCGCACGCTCAATAACAACTACACACTGCAGGCCATGCTCGCCCGCTACCGAGAGGCTGAAAGCGTGCTTCGTCTGGCACGGCGTGAGCAATGGCCGAGCATCACGAGCTACGCCGATGTCACGGATCAGAGCCTGGCGCGGTCAGAGTCAGGGGTGAGCGGTACCGTCTACGACGCAGGCCTTGCTTTGCAGTGGGAGCTGGATTTGTTCGGCCGACTGGAAAGGGCGACTGAGGCCGCTTTAGCCTCGCTGCAGGCATCGGGTGCCGATTTGCAAGCAATGCAGGTGGTGTTGGTAGGCCAGCTGACGTCGAGCTACATCGAACTGCGGGGCATGCAGAATCAACTGGCGGTGACGGAGAACAACATTGCCCTGCAGCAGTCTTCGTTGCAGATTGTAGAGTCCCGGGTCCGCGCTGGGCGGGGGAGCCGCTTTGACATACTGCGCGCCCGCGCCCAGCTAGAGGCTACTCGCGCTGCCGTTCCAGAGCTGCGCGCCGGCATTCGGGCCCATATGCACAGGATTGCGGTGTTAACCGGACAAAGTCCTCACGCACTCATTGCTGAGCTTCAGGAATCGTCGCCGTTGCCTTATTCGGTACATTCCCTGGTGCTGGATGCGCCGGGCGACGTGTTGCGCAACCGACCTGACATTCGCGCGGCAGAGCGCAAGGTTGCGGCGGCGACCGCCCGTATTGGCGTGGCAACGGCCGATTTGTTTCCGCGTTTTACGCTATCTGGTCTCTTGGGGAGTTACGCCACCAGTGCGAGCGACCTGTTTGAATCTGGCAGCGATTACCGGAGGGTTACCTTAGGCATCGATTGGACATTCTTGGACCGCGCACAGGTAAACGCGAGAATCAATGCCGCCGATGCCAGCGCAGAAGCGCAACTGGCGAGCTATCGGCAAGCGGTGCTCGACGCTTTGGAGGAGGTTGAAACCTGGCTGGTGCGACACCAGCAAGCAAAAGTCCGTGCGGCGGTTTTAACGGAGGCAGTCAGCGCCGCTGAACAAGCGGTGGCTCAGGCGACCACGCGCTATGAGCGGGGCTATATCGATTACTTTGAGCTGCTCACAACCGAGCTGGAGCTGACGCGCATCCGAGATGCCCACGTGCGTAGTCAAACGGCCGAATCGCTGACCATGGTTAACGTTTACCGAGCCGTGGCAGGGGCGCCGGAACCGTTTATTTTCAGTGCTAAGGCGTCCGTGTCTGGGAATGACACCGAGCCAGAAAACAGCGTTGCCCCACAAGGTGAGCCGTATGAACGGGGCTAACGCTTGCCCTCGCGTCGTGCAAAAATTCATCGGTGCTTACGGCAAATGGAGGTTGCCCGAAAAGTTCGGAATCAGGCTGATCCAACGGTTCATTTTCGTGGGATCGATTCTACTGCTCTGCGTTGGCAATAATTCCGAGGCTCTGGCCGATGATCGCTCAGGTAGCCCAGCTCGTGCAAAGACGATGCGGGCTTGGGCCTTATCGCTGGATAATGATTTATTCGTTCCGCTGTCGTCCAGCGATCGGGATTATACTGGTGGCATAGCGTTGACCTACTCAGGTGACGGCGGCAGCGTGATCCGTCGACCGTTCGATTACCTGCAAGGCGCAATGGATCAACTGTTGGGAGCACCAAAACACAAAGCAACAACCACGTCGATGGAGGTGGGAACTTACGGTTTCACACCGGACGATATTCAAAGTGCGGATGTGCTCGCCTCGGACCGGCCCTACGCTAGCCTGGTGTATATATCATCAAGCAGAATGTATGCATTATCGGCAAACCGCAGTATTTCCACATCGCTCACGTGGGGCGTCTTGGGCACCCATCTTTTCGGTGAGCTTCAAAGACGATTGCACCGCGCTGTAGGTAACCAGCCGATACATGGCTGGCATCATCAAATTTCCGACGGAGGTGAACTCACCGGGCGCTATCAGATTGCGCACCATAAGTACTGGCAGGCCGACGATTTTCGCTCCCGCATTAAAACCACTGTGTTCTCGTCCGTAGGTTACCTAACGGAGTTGGGCGCCGCCCTGTCGACACGCCGTGGCTTGATTAGCTCCCCCGACCATCGCTTCAACCCCGAGTTGATCGCTTATGGTGAACGTGTAAACGATATCGTGACAGCGCCGTATCAGGGTGAGGAAAGTTATTTCTGGGGAGGCATTTCGTTTAAAGTTCGCCTGTACAACGCCTTTCTCCAAGGTCAGTTTCGCCACAGTGCACACACTCTGCGGTACCGGGATCTGCGCCCTGTAATCGGAGAGGCGTGGCTGGGGTACACGTTCACGATTGGCCAACATTATAGAGCTAGCTATGTGGTTCGCGCACACACATCGGAGATCCGGTCCGGCGCGGGGAATCGTCACCATATTTGGGGAGGCTTTGTGTTTAGCCGCTACTTTTGAACGCGACACGTCAAATCGGCACGTCGGCATCATTCTCCGTTACTGCATTTAATTCAGGTTAGACACCGTTACCTACGACGACAAGCGAACTAATCCTTCTGCTAACGGAGTATTCAATACGACGGTGGGTTCCAAGCTGGTTGAAGCTGAGAACGGATAACTGTGGCCGCTAACGTTCAGCGGCCCCTTATCCCCAACCGATTGACACCTCGATCTGTCATGTTTTCGTTCCAGGTAACAACGCCCGCTCTGGGGGGCCTTTTGCTTCTCAGGGGTTTACAAACTTTCAAACAGAAAGAGTTTTCTTCAGTTACGCGCGTCGGGTGACCGTCACGCTGCGTACCACACTCTTGTATGTGAGCCGGTTTGCCGCTGATGTCGCGGACGTGGAATTAATCGAACGGCCTGACGGTCAGATTGAAGAGCGGGAGCGACCCAAAAGGCACGGAATCATGCATAGAACTGATTGTTGAACAGACGGAAAAAGACCCGTGACCGAAACCTTGGCGCAACTCGTTCACTTCGATATGGCAGGAAATTCGGCATGGAGGTGAGACGCATGTTACTGTGGGGGCAGTTTTCAGAGTTTCTACGTTTGGGTTACCCCTTGGAAGAGGTGGGCGTAATCGCCATGGCAATACGCTCGGCCATAGTCTACTTGGCCGCTCTATTTTTTGTGCGGATGGCCAGCTTGCGCTTGCTGGCTAAAGCCAGCGCGTTTGACGTTATCGTAGCCATTATGCTGGGCTCCATTTTCAGCCGCGCCATCAACGGCTCAGCCCCACTTATACCGAGTTTGGCGGCTGGCGCCGTCCTGCTAATTTTGCAACGAATTCTTGCGTTCATTGCCGTACATACCCGCTGGATGGGTGCGATTGTTAAGGGCCCGCCGGTCATGCTGATCCGTGACGGAAAAATACAGAAGAGACGCCTTCGCGAAGCGGACCTGAGCTATGAGGATTTACGAGAGGCCCTGAGACTGGCCATCAACGATGAGGATCCCTCCAAGGTTCGTCGCGCTTATATTGAGCGCAATGGGAAGGTCAGCGTGATTCCGTTTCCGGCCGAGCCCAAGGTCGTCACTGTTGATGTAGAAGAGGGCGTTAAAACCGTACGCATTGAGCTGTAACGAACCCCACTTTATAGCGCGACTTACCGAACTAGCCGTTGGCGTGTCGGCGCGTTAACCTGGCGGCGAGTGAGGAGGTTGGGAAAAGCGATCGGTACGACGAGAAAATCACCTTAAAGAAGTACTGGGAAGGCGAGTCCTTTCTCCACGTCACTGATGACATTTGGAGCCCACGCTGGCCAGTACCCCATCACACAACAGGCGCGGCCAACGTGGTGTTCATCGTGTTGGATGATTTAACCAGCGTTCGGCATCCGCATAGGCGTTGCGCAAAGCTTCACCCAATAGGGGCGTTGCCGGGTAAACATTGTGGGGCTCTAAATGATCCAGCACGCGGGTTCGTCTTAATTGCTCAAGCACCCTTTGGTTCACACCCACCAACATAAGCTTGCCGCCGCGCGCCTGTAGTTTTCGAGCGTAACGATCGACTACACCAATGATCGTGCTACCGATTTCCTTGCGGCCGCGCAACAGCAGTATTATCACCGGTTGCTCAGCGGTGCTGGGGTCCGGAAGTCGCGACTCCAGCACTTGCGCGCCCGCGAAGAACAGGCTGCCGTTGGGGCTAAGTACAACAATCTGACGGCTAAGCAAATGTGTGGGCGGAAAGCGCTCTTCGTACAATCCGTCGGGTCGCGGTATTAGTTGCAACAGCTCAAGACGGTTAGCGGCACGGAAAATCTGCAGTATAAACGTCGCCAGAACGCCTAACATCACGGCTTGCTCAATAGGCAGCATCAATGTGCTCGCGAAAGTAAATCCCATGACGATGGCGTTAATCCAACCACTCGTCCATATTATACGAATGGATTCCGGGCTAAACGCCCGAGCACCCACCACTACCAATAACCCGGCAACGGATGCCATCGGCAACGCTTCAACAACCGGCGCAAGGAATAAAATACCCACGGCCGCCGTGATCCCCGAAATCACGTTTGCCCAGCGCGAACGTGCACCCGCGTGCACCACCAGCGCCGTTTGACCGAAGGAGCCGCCCACAGGAATTCCCCTCAGCAACGAGCAGGCGATATTGGCCACGCCCTGGCCACGGAAATCCGCTGATATATCCGGGTAACGTCCGTCACGATTCGGGAAGGTGTGACTGACGCCCGCACCCTGAAGCAGCCCCACAATGCCCACCGCAATTCCAGTCATGGTCACTTGCGGAAGGAAAGCCAGATCGGGAAGAATCGGCAAGGGCAGGGCGCCGGGAATATCGTACGCGTCGCTCACCAATCGAACCCCGCTTAGTCCGAATACATGCGTCACCAGCGTTGACACGGCCAGCGCCAATACCATCGCCAACATCACCAACCGCGTCCGCTGCAGGACCAACATAGTAATAATGGTGACCGCTCCCACCAGCAGAGCGTTGACCTCGATTTCTTCCAGGTGCGTGAAAAGGTCGTAAACACGCGGCAATACACCCATTTCCGTACTGTGATAACCCATCAGCTCCCCCAGTTGGGAGAGCACAATCGTGGCCGCCACGCCCGAGAGAAACCCGACGATAACCGTGTTGGAAATAAACCGGGTGATAAACCCCAGCCGGAGCACGCCCATTCCCAATTGCACCAATCCGGCAACCAGCACCAGAAGAGCTAGGGCGCCTGCTTGTTCCTCTTCCTTAATACCGGCCATGGTATGGGCGAGGGTAATTGATATGGCGCTCGTGGTGGTGACACACATCATCGCCGATGCGGTGGTAAGCCCCCCAGCAATGCGCCCGACGATGGAGGCGTAAATACCATGGATTGGGTTGACCCCGGCCATAACCGCCGACGCTAAACCGTCGGGAATAGCCGCAATACCGCCGATAGAGCCAGACGCCAGGTCTGCTTTAAGATCCTTGGCGGATCGAAACAGCCGCCGTAAATGCCGCGCCAGACGATATCGCATAAGTCCGCCATTGCAGGTGAGCGTACAGCACAGGGATAGTAACCGTCAGCTACAGTAGACAAGGATAATGGCCAGCGTTCTGTAAGCGGCGCAATGGCGACATCGACGCCGCTACACACCCTGGCGACAATGTTGAACGACACGAAATTCAGTAGGCGTTTGTCAGGACGAGACGATGTAGAATGCCAGCCTCACAACACCAACTAACGTATTCGCCCAGGAGCTAAAATGCGCTATTTAATCGTAGCTATCCGAACGCCCGAATTTCCGCAATCTGTTGTGGAGCCCCATAAAAAATACTTGGCTGAGCTCAGGGCCAAAGGCTTGCTCGAGCTCTCAGGGCCGTTTACCGATAAATCTGGCGGAGCCTACGTTATTCTGGCCGAAGATCTTGAATCCGCACGCGCTATTGCATTCAAGGACCCCATTCATACTACTGGAGCGTCGGTTCTTACGGTTTACGAGTGGGATGCAAGGTAAATAGCCACGTAAATGGCTCACGCATCGTTCCCGATATGGCCGCCAGCGTTGGCGGCCTTTCCTGTGAAGGAGTGTCATCCAACGTACGTTCGCAGTGAATGACGGGTCCATTAGTGATAATCTTCCGGCTTGTAAAAAACACATCCCGTCATCCCTGATCCGACGATGGCGTCTTTTAATACTTGGCTTACGACAACCATGGTAGTTCTTCCAGCGAGCCGGAAAATATCTAGGTCAGAAGGTATTGCCCCTTCATCTAAGACGAGCTTGTTGACGAACTCAATATCACCATCATCAAAATACTCCAAATCAGATAGCTCTCTGTTTACACAGTCGACAACCCCGACAATATTGGCAATCTTGTAGTCGTTAATCGTATCGCCCTGAGCCGGATTGATGATGGCTAGTGGGAAGTACTGAACGTTGGTTACCATCATGTTGTGAAGGAGTTGGCAAAGCCTGTCGGAAAATACCAGTCCTGGTATTTCGTCGATACTTAAATGATCGGTTAAGTTGCCTTTCAGCGGTTCGGTCAGTGTGTAGACTGCTTTGGTAACAGACGATGGTACTTGGTCGCCGTCGTCGAAGTTAATACCATCGCCTAAATTGGTTGTGAATGTACCACAAAGATCTGCATCACGGTCTTCATCGACAAGTTCGTTAGAAAGTATCCAATACACGTTTGCTAGCTCCCTACACTTTTTAATTGGGCGGATTTAGCCCGGCTTGTTGGAATGATTTCACGCGGTCTGATACCGCCGATTTGCGTAATAACCAATTGGCATCCCAATTAACAAGGAACCGCCGTACACGCGTTGCAAGTCGGTCTAGATCCCCGAGCAACTGATTTTGACTTCCGCTGTGGCAATATTTAACGGACCGTTTTTGTAGAACACGCAACTGGTCCGCAATCTTTTTACTGTAATTGGGGTGGCTTGTTTTATGGCTTTGCAGATCATGACGAAATATGTCTGTAATGAAATACGGCAAGCACAAACCGTATTTACCATCATTGATATCGAACCCTACCAGTTTTGCGTTGTGGCCCAGCTTAGGAAACTTGGAAATTGTAGCGATAGGAATGATGTGATGGTTATTTGTGACATACCTGTCTGTGCCAAACAGTGACTTAGCTTCCGCAAGGCTTGTTGCCTTGCCCGTTTCAGCGGCGTAATGCGCAATGGCAATCTTATCGGAGTTGGTGCCTGCCCCGGTTTCCCACGGGGCACTCCACTTTCCAGTATATTTTCCCCGCTTAACGCAGCCGTCGTTCGGGTAATCAATCTTTTCTGGGTGTTTTCCATCGCAGTCCTTCCATTCGCACGAGTGGAGCTCTTCTTTGTCCTCCTCGTCGCCTATGGGAGATGAAGGCGGAACGGGCGCCTGCATAACGGGAGCAGGTGGCGTGTTCTTAGCATTGGACTGGAGCATGTCCAGGTTGCGAACGACGTTCTTGCCTTCGATCTTGACGTCAAATGAATAATTGACAGGCTCGGCCTTGTTCCCGGTCTTTCCTGAGATAACTCCACCCAGAGACCCCGCTTGGTCTCCGACGGATTTGCTGAAGTAAGAACCTTTCAGGCACGCCGGAGCACCGTTGATCTTGACGCTCTTTGACCCTTTGGCCAGATCGCTACTGAGTGAAATATTGGGGTAGGGGATGGGCACGGGCCCACCAGGGCTGGGGGTTTTGCACACGTCGGGGCCAGTAATGACCTTCCCGCCGCTTTTTTTGGTGACGATACTTTGGCCGTTGGCGCCCACATTATTAGACATCGTTTAGCTTCCTGGCTTTGTACACAAAATGCGGCTTTCGGTGACATTCCGTTTGCCGTAACGTTATTGGCGGCTATCTTACTGCAATTTGATGGATGTTTTCTGAGATTTGGCGCAAACATAAGGGTTTCTTAGTCTCGGAACAATGGGGATTTTTGGCTGAGGCGGCCTAAGCCTACCGTGGTACGCTTAGGCACAGCCAAGAGGAGAAAAAGCGATGTTTTCTAAGCTAGTAGGTATTGAGCCGCTGAGTTTGGTTCCGGCCGCGGAGAGCCAGCTACACACATTCGCGCAAAGCGTGACCCTTTACGAAGACGTTCCCAAGAGCGCAGACGAGATTGCCGCACGTATTGGGGATGCGGATGCCGTTTTGCTCAGCCATACCTCGAACCTGGGCAAAGAAGCCCTGGAAAAGTGTCCGAATGTCACCTACATCGGAATGTGTTGCTCGCTGTACTCGCCCGAATCCGCCAATGTGGATATAAACTATGCTAACGCGCGCGGAATAACCGTTACCGGCGTTCGCGACTACGGCGATGAAGGTGTGGTGGAATACGTCGCTAGCGAGTTAATTCGAAGCCTGCACGGCTTCGGGTCGGCACCCTGGGACGGCGTAGCACGTGAAATCACAGGCTTAAAAGTGGGTATTGTCGGGCTGGGAACGCTCGGCGGAATGATTGCCGATGCCCTAACGTTTTTCGGAGCGGACATAGCGTATTTTTCACGCAGTGAAAAGAAAGAAGCCGCCGACAAAGGCTTCCAGTTCCTGCCTTTGCAAGAACTTCTTGCTCAGAATGAGGTGGTTATCTGCTGCTTGAACAAGAACGTGGTGCTGTTGGGTGAAGACGAGTTTGCCCAGCTTGGAAACCGAAAGATGTTGTTCAATGTCGGCTTGTCCCCAGCCTGGGAGGAAGAATCCTTCTCCAAATGGCTGGAAGGCGACAATTTGTGTTTTTGCGATTCTGTTGGCGCGCTAGGCGGCGACAAATATTTGGATCACCCGCATGTGCGCTGCGTCAATGCCTCGTCAGGTCGGACGCGCCAGGCCTTTCACCGGCTCAGCGAAAAAGTGCTGGCCAACCTTTCAGAACACAATCGGTGAGGTAATATTGCGGAGCGTATTCACTAGGCTCCAGCCGGCGATCTGGGCGGTTTTGCTGTAAACGTCGATGACGGCTCGCACCTGATCGCTATTGATTTCTATGCGGTGATCGTCGCCCACGTAACCGGGCGTCGAGGTGACCGATACCTTCATGTTCTTGGGCCCAACCGAGGCCAGAGAAGCAGCAACTGCCACATTCACTCGAGTTGGAAAAAGCGCGATAGCGTCCTTTGCGTTGCCGTCGAACACCGTCTTTTGCTCGCTCTGCAATGCCTCGCTGTATACCGAAGTACCTTTTAGGGAGTCAGCCCCTTTTTCTGTCGCAATTGATGCTTCGCTGGTTTCCATTAGAGATACCGTTCGCAACACATCGAAGCCACCGATAGCGCCTGAGGCAAGGTAAACGCGCGTACCGTTGTCGCGCGCCGTCCGCATAACTTCTTCATAGAAGTCCTCATC
>DAHVRW010000040.1 GCA_027322215.1 Marinimicrobium sp. | reverse complement strand
CGCCTGGGGTATGTCACGGTGATCCCCAACTACCGGTTGTATCCAGAGGTGGAGTTTCCGGACTTTGTGGACGATATTGCTTTGGCTCTGGCGGGTTTAGACGAGCGAATGCCCGGGTCCTGCCCCGATGGGCGCGAAGTGATTCTCATGGGACACTCGGCGGGGGGCCATACAGCGGCCCTGTTGGCCACCGATTCAACCTATCTGGCACGAAATCACGGTGCGGCCGTGGAGCTAAAAGCGTTGATTGGCCTGGCGGCGCCTTACGAACTGCCTCTGGAGCACGAGTTGGTGGTAGACAAGTTCACCAGCGTGAAAAAACCAGCGGCGGTTAATCCGATTCTGTTGGCGAGCGCTGACACACCGCCAAGCCTTTTGCTCCACGGGGGCGCGGATACCACGGTGCACCAGTACCACTCCGAGCGTTTTAGTGCCCGGTTACAGGAGTTGGGCGTTCCAGTCACTTTGCGTATCTATCCGCGCGCGCAACACGTCAACTTGCTCGCGGGCGTAGCGCGGGTGTTGCGTTTTTTAAATCCCGCGGTTCGGGATATTGAAGCGTTTTTAGTCGCTCAAGGTTTGGCTCAGACTTGCGCCTGAAAACGTTAAGCAGCGAAGCGCACGGTATGAGTATGTGGCAGAGTCAGGGCGAGTAAAAAACGGGCGGAATGAGCGAGTTCGCTTTGAGTCGATCTGTCGAACTCGCTAGAGTAGTGTTTTCCACAGACAGGGGCGCAGCGGTGTTGCGACCACCGATATATCATCGAAACGGAAGCTAAGTGTCTTGAGATTTTCTCCCGTGTCTCTGCGCGAATACCTGAAAGCCGCTGCGGCGGTGCCTATCGTGCTGCTGGCGGCGCTGGGCAGTGCCACAGCAGCGGCTGACGACCCTAAGATCAGCATTGTCGGTGGGCCTGATTTCCTGCGCGATAATATCCGCAACTTTATTCGCATCGGCGAAGAACCCTGTGAAACTCCAACTTGGCGCCTGCGGACGCGTTTACGTGCGCTGGATAATCAGATCGAGCGGGCCGCTCGGGCGGTAGGCTATTATCAGGTGCAGTTCACTCGCGAGCTCAGCCGCGAGGATGATTGCTGGCAGTTGCACATTGAGCTGGATGCGGGAGCCCCGGTCCGGCTCCGCCAAGTGAATGTTGTGATAGAGGGCGAGGGGGAAACGGATCCGCGCTTTCAGGCGCTCACCCGTTCCGACGCGCTGGCAGTGGGAAGTCGTCTGGACCACGGCGAGTACGAATCCTTCAAAGGACGCTTTGGCGCCATCGCAGCCGCTCGCGGCTATTTTGACGCCGGTTTTATTCGCTCTCAGGTACTTGTTGATCTAGAGACCGATTCCGCCGAGGTCGAGCTGGCCTACAACACGGGGCAGCGCTATCGCTTTGGCGAAATCACCATGGAACACGACATACTCAATGAGGGCTTTCTGTTCCGCTATCTGACCTTTGAGCCCGGTGATCCGTACGACATGGAGCGCTTGCTGGACTTAAAAAGCCGCTATAGCGGCAGCGATTATTTTAATTACGTGAACGTAGCGCCGAGGTTGCGCGATCTGGGAGACGATGACGTTCCGGTGGACATTAAACTGGAAGGGCGTCCGCGACACGGCTATTCCGCCGGTATTGGTTACGGTACCGATACCGGCCCCAGACTCTTGTTTGGTTATGAAAACCGTTACGTGAATTCGCGTGGGCACAAGTTCACCTCCGATTTTCGAATCGCTGAAATTGGTGGCCACCTCAGCGCCGCATATCGTATCCCCATGACGCGCCCCGCCCATGAGAGCCTTAACTTTTATACCGGCTATCAGCGCGAGCGGGTGGCGGATACCCGCAGTAATCTATGGACTGTGGGTGCCAGTTATACGCGCGTCGAAGATGGCAGTGATTGGCTGCAGACTTACGCCATTAACTACGAGCAGGAAGATTATGAGGTGGGCGGTGAGCGGCGCACCTCGAAGCTGGTGATTCCCTCGTTCACCCTGTCGCGTACCAAATCCGACGAGAGCCCGTATCCTCTATACGGCTGGAGTTTGCTGGGGCGTTTGTCCGGATCGGCAGAATCCCTGGGGTCAGACGTCACCTTTACGCAAGTGTACGGTCGTGCCAGATACATTCAAAAAGTGGGCACGGGCCGGATTTTACTGCGCGCCGAGGGTGCCGCTACCGAAGTCAGCGATTTCGATTTATTGCCGGTGTCGCAACGGTTCTTTGCCGGCGGTGACGCCAGTGTGCGCGGGTACAGCTTTCGCTCTCTGGGCCCCAGCGTCATCACCCCCGAGGGTGAAGAGTTAGTGGTGGGTGGCAGTCATCTGTGGGTGCATAGTATCGAATACGACTACCGCTTCCTGCCCAGTTGGGCCGCAGCAATTTTCTTTGATCAGGGCAACGCGTTTGAGGGCAGCAGTGTGGACCTGAAACGCGGCGTCGGCGTGGGCGTGCGCTGGATTTCCCCCATTGGACCGGTACGGGTCGACGTGGCCCGGGCACTGGATGACCCCGGGGGCTGGGGATTGCATCTGAGTATAGGCCCAGATTTATGACTATGGTGCGACGTGTTTTGCGTTGGCTCAAGTGGAGCCTGTTGTCTGTTCTGGGAGTGCTCGTGCTGCTTCTGGCGCTGGTTACATCCCTGATGTCCACCCAGCCCGGTAGCCGGTGGGTATTAAATCAGGCCGCTCAGCGTTTACCGCTGGAGTTGGGCAGCGTCCACGGCAATTTGATTGAAGGGCTGGATATCAGCTACTTGGAATTCGTCCCCGAGCCGGTCGCCGGTGAAGCGCCCCAGCGCTACCGGGTGGAGGGTTTGAGTTTTCGATGGCGCTCTCTGGCTTTGCTGGGCCGGACCGTATCGATTCATTCCCTACGCGCCGACGCCGTGTATCTGGTTCTTCCACAAGGCGACGATGAGCCTGAGGACGTGCCCGCCGAGCCGATCAGCGATTGGCCCAATCTGTCCCTGCCAATCAGAATCCGCCTGGCCAGCGTGGAACTGAATAACCTGCACATCCACCAGGGCGAGACGATGACCCAGGTGCAGCGCATCAGTGGCACTCTCACACTGGGTGCTTATAGCTTGAGAGTAACGGAGTTGGAGGTGCTCAGCGAGCAATACCAACTGAGCGCCAATGGACGAATGGGATTGCGTTACCCCTATGCGCACAGTCTGAATCTGGAATGGGCCTATGAGTTGCCGTCCGATGAGGCAGAGCCTCTGTCTTTGAGTGGGCAGGCAGAGGTTCGCGGCGACGTGGACGATTTGACCGTCGAGCACCAACTGACTGCGCCTCTTGAGCTACACACCGTCGTGCAACTGCTGCCCTATCTCGATCAAAAAAGAAACCCTTCTCTGTCCATGATCCATCGCTGGAGAGAACAGTCACCCCCGGCGGCGCTCTGGCCAGCGGACCAGCCCGTGCCGGTCAGCTCCGGCGAGCTTACGGTGAATGGCTGGCTGGATGCCTACCGATTGGCGTTGACCACCGACCTGCGCGCCGATACGTTGCCCGAGGTATCCCTGGAGCTGAACGGCGAGGGCGATCTGGAACAGTTCGCGCTATCGGCCGCGCGTCTACATCTGCTCGACGGCGTGGTGCGACTGAGCGGTGCGATGGCGTGGCTGCCCAGCATCAGTTGGGATTTGGCTCTGGACGGACAGGGCATCAATCCTGAACGGCTTCTGGAAGGTTGGCCCGGCGCTGTTAACGTCGCTCTGGCCACCCGGGGCGAGCTGGGCGAGGACGGGGCCGTATGGGCTCGGGTACAGGATATCCAACTCAACGGTGAACTGCGAAGTTTGCCTGTTTCGGCGGCGGGAACCGTGGATTATGACGGAAGCAAAGTTCAGGCGGAGCAGTTCAGTCTGGCTTTCGGCGATAACCGCGTATCCGTTGACGGGCACGCGCAGCTGGACGGGGAGCAGCGGCCAACAGAACTGGCATTGGATTGGTCTGTGGACGCGCCAGCGCTTGCGCAACTGGATGCCGGCCTGGGCGGGCGCGTATCCGCCCAGGGGCGTGTGCAAGGGCCGTTAGACGCCGCCCTTATTCGTCTGAAAGTGCAGGGGGACGAGCTTTCCTGGCAGGACGAATACCATTTGGGCCGTGTGCGGCTGGATATGGATCAGTTGAACCCGGCACGCTTTCACATACAGCTGGACGCGCAACAAATCAGCGCGGCTGAGCAGCTGATCGACAGAGTGCTGATTGAAGGTGACGGCACATTAACTGAGCACGAGGTTGAAACCCGTATTACCAGCGCCGAGCACGGCGAATTGACCTGGGTTATGGCGGGCGGTTATGACGCTGAACAATGGCGCGGCGCGGTGCGCAGCCTATCGTTAGAGCCGGTGGCTTATCCGAGTCTGCACCTGACACAAGCTGCGCCACTCATATTGTCAGCGGCCGTCGTGTCCCTGGATAACTTCTGCTTGCATCCTGAGCGACCCGCATGGCTTAACCCGGACAGCGAACGTGGCGCCGCCGAACTCGCGGCACAGGTGTGTACCCAGGCCCGATGGAGTCAGGAAGACGGTGCCCAGGGTGAAGGCAAAATCGAATTTATGCCCCTGCGATTGGCGCAGCAGTTTTTGCCCGATGAGATACGCCTGCGGGGCGAACTGCACGGGCACTATGGGTTCGCCGCCCCGGTGGACGGCGACCCGAGTGCACAGCTAAGGCTGTTTGTTGAGGGCGCCGAAATACGGCACCTATTCGGCGACGATGATGCCGAAACCTATTCTATGGAACGCTTCGAGATCAACGCCAGTCTTGTGGAACAACAAGCGAATGCCACACTGCTGAGCGACTGGGGCACCTATGGGCAAGTCGAAGGGAAGGTGGATCTGGCGTTAACCACCGGCGAGCTAATGGGCGGTTTAACGGCGGCGTTTGCCAGCCTGTCGCCAGTAGAAGCGCTGGCACCACAGCTACAGAATGTCGAGGGCGAATTGAACGCTGAATTCGCGCTCAGTGGCACGTTGGAGGAGCCGCAGGTACTCGGCTCGCTCACCCTTAGCGAAGGTTCTGCCCGGGTCCCGGAAGCGGGCCTGAATTTACAGGACATTGGTGTACGGGCCAGCGCCGATTTGCAGAGCATCACTCTGGAAGCCGAGGCCTCCTCCGGCGAAGGAACGCTGAGTTTGGAGGCGGAGCTGACCGGTCTGGGCGAACCTGACTGGCACGGGCGGGCCACCCTCGGCGGGAAGAACTTTTTGGCCTTAAATACCCCGGAAATTACTGCTCTATTCACCCCCGATCTGACCCTGCTGGTAAGCGCCGAGGCCTTGCGTTTGGAAGGCTCGGCCACCATCCCCGAGGCTCGCGCCAATATCCAGAGTATCCCCGAAACCGCAACCCGAACCTCCGCTGACGTGATGGTGATTCAGGAGATGGAAGCGGAGGCCGAGGCTGAAGCCCCTATTCCCATTTACATGGATTTGCGGCTGGTGCTGGGCGATGCCGTGCACTTTGACGGTTTTGGTTTGACCAGCCGGCTTTCCGGTGAGCTGGCGTTATTGCAAACGCCCACCCGGGACGCCTTCACCACTGGGGAGGTGGGCGTGGCTGAAGGTCGTTACGAAGCTTTCGGCCAGGACTTGACCATTGAGCGTGGCCGCCTGATTTTTCAAGGTCCATACGATAACCCGGGGCTGGATATTCGCGCTGAGCGCACGGTAGAGGAATATGTGGTGGGTTTGGAAATAGCCGGTACTTTGCAGAGCCCCCGCAGCCGGGTTTACTCGACCCCGACGCTGCCCGACAGCGACGCCATGGCCATGCTATTCACCGGCCGTACTTTGTCTGGCGGTGGTTCTTCAGCCGACGGCGCCATGCTGGTTAATGCCATTGGTAACCTGGGATTGGAGCGCAGCGGCTTCATTACCGAGGAGATTGCTCGCACTTTTGGCCTGGACGAAGTGAGCATTCAAACGGAGGACGATGTGACCGAAAGCACTCTGAACATCGGCAAGTACCTGACGCCGCGTCTGTTCGTTCGCTATATGGTGGGCCTGTTCGATCAAACCAATAAAGTGGGCTTTCGCTACGACTTAACGCGCAATTTGCACCTGGAGGGTGAATCGGGAATGCATCAAAGTGTGGATATGATCTTTAAGATTGAACGTTAAAATCTCCAAAGACTTTCCACGATTTTCGCGGCTTGCTCCGACAATGTCGCCACCAGAGCTCAGGCGTCCGAGATTGCTGGGGCGTACAGAACCCGTATTCAGCAAGCCTCACAAGAGAAGCCTTGTGAGGCAGCCCCCACGGATGGAATCAGGGCGTTTGCTGAATACTCTTTCTGTGCGGCCCGAAGGTATACTTACGAAGCTGTCACTTCTCGAAAAATCTTCCCGACTGCACGGCGCGGGCAACGTCATCGCAGAGTTTAATTCAAGCGTCCGTGACGATGCCCGCGTGTGTGCTTACCGTGCTTATTGAAGTGAGACGTAGTGCGGTGCTGGTGTTTGTGCGCATCCAGATAAGTGATAAAACCTTCAACCTGATCCGGTGCGAGAATGGTGCCTAAACGGTCCTGTAAGTTTTGGCGTGCTTGCTCGCGGCGCACTTCACGCTTGGCTTGCCATGCGTCGCGGCGCGCGCTTCGGTCTTCATGCTGCCCTTCGTTGGCATGTTCGTTGACATGGTAGTACCGTTTCCTTTCCTCACGCTGCGCCTTCATTTTTTCGCGCCGCTCGGCGGCGATTTCCTTGAACAGTGTGTGTACCTGAGCTTGTTGTTCTTCGGTGATATCCAATTGTGTGAAAATATAATCCCAGCGCTTTGAATGGTGTTGGCTCGGCTCGGCCTGTGCCGCTTGCACGCCTAGGCTTAAACCGGCGACAAGTGCCAGTGTGGTAAAGGTGTTACGTTTAACGAACCAGGGTAGACGTTTCATAGTATTTCTCCTGTGAGAGTGATGGGCGCTTTTGATTAAACAGTGAGGTTGCGCCCTTCGATAGTCATGGTGCCTGCCGTTATTGGAGACAATGTGGAGAAATTGTGGAGTTTTAGCTGTCCTTTCGCCGGATTTTGGTTACGGCTCCCAGTTCACAGTTCAAATTTGTAACCCGCACCATACACCGAGCGGACAAACTCCCGCTGCGCATCCAGTAGGCTTAGTTTTTTACGTAAATTTTTAATGTGGCTATCCACCGTCCGGTCGCTCACTAAACGTTGATCGGGGTAGATGGTGTCCATCAATTGGTCGCGGGAGTATATGCGTCCAGGGTTTTGCATGAGCACCTGCAGCAGGCGCATTTCCACGGCGGTTAGCTCGGCGGCATGCGAGCCAAGGCGGACCCGGTTGCTGCCTTCATCCAGTTGCAGGTGTGTCCCATGAGACTGGGGATGAGTGCGACGCAGTATCGCCTTAACCCGTGCAACCAGCTCCCTTGGGCTATAAGGCTTACACAGATAGTCGTCAGCGCCAAGTTCCAGCCCGAGCAGACGGTCAATTTCTTCCACCCGGGCGGTGGTAATTATGATCGGCACATCGGAGGTTTTGCGCAGTTCTCGGCACAGGGTTAAACCATCGGTACCGGGCAGCATTCGGTCCAGGACCACCAGCAGGGGCTGGTGCGTCCGCAACCATTCCATGGCCTGGTCGCCGTCGTGAATCATTACTGTGGCGTAGCCCTCGCGTTGCAAATACTGACTGGCAACAACCGCCAGCGCGACTTCGTCCTCGACGATCAAAATCGGTGCCGTCATGGGGTGTACTCCATGGCGGGCAGCGTCAGCTCAAGGGTCAGCCCACCCAGTGGCGAGGTCCTGGCGTTAATGCTCCCGCAATGGGCCTCGACTATGTTGCTCACGATCGACAGCCCCAGCCCTGAGCCTCCGGTTTTACGACTGCGAGACTCGTCTATGCGGAACAGTCGCTCAAACAGTTTCTCCAGCACCTCTTCGGGCACGCCCGGCGCGGAGTCGGACCAACGCAGGTGCAGCTTGTGTAGGCCGGACGATAGTTCGATGCGCAGTCGTCCCGGCTCAGAGCCGGTGCCGTTGGTGTAGTGAATGCTGTTGTCCATGAGATTGCTGAACAGTTGCATCAGCCGGTCCTCATCGCCGAGCACAAACAGCGGTTCCGAGGGCAATTGAACATCCAGCGTTATGTGCCGCTGATTCAGCAAAGCGTCATTGCGCAGGCAGACATCCGCAAGTAACGCGTTGATGTTCACTGGCTCGCGGCGATACGTTAATGCGCCGGAGTCGGACAGGGACAGCTCATGCAAATCCGCGATCAGCCGGCTCAGGCGCAGCACCTCTTTGTGCAGGGACGCAAACGTTTCTCGCCCAGGATCCACGACACCGTCCTGCAACGCTTCCAGCTGCGCTTGCAGCACCGCCAGGGGTGTGCGCAGCTCATGGGAGATATCCGTAATCCAGCGCTGGCGCGCGAGCTGGTTTTGTTTGAGAGCGTTGGCTAAAGAGTTAAAATCCCGGGCCAACTCCGCCAGCTCGTCTGAGCCGCGTTCGGGCACGCGCAAGTCGTAGTCGCCATTGGCCAGCCGGCGGGTAGCGTATTGCAAACGCGCGATGGGGCGGGCCAGCGCACGGGCAAAGGGAAGGGCCACCAGAGCGGCCAAAAGCAGCGCGGCGACGGCGATCCAGCGCAGCTGGCGCTGTTGCTGCTCCGCGAACACTTGGTCGAATTCGGAGCTAAGGCGTAAATCGACTGGGATACCCAAGTCCCCCACGCGCTCGCCGTCCACCCTAATCGGTGCCCAGCGCACCCGGGCGGATTCGGCCGGGGTGCCTAGCAGCACGTTGCCTTCGGCGTTGCGCAGTAGCAGGGCGGGGGAGAACCTTCGGGCGCGTTCGCTGTGGCGTTCGTGGCGCGGCGCCAGAAAACGCCGGGTCATCCGCTGCCAGTTTCCCGGTTCGGTGTGGACCCAATGCCATCCGTCGTGGCGTTCATATTCCTCCGCCAGCTCATCCAGCAAAGGCGCCAACCGGCGCAGCTGCACATTGATCAGGTAGGTGTCAAAACTGAGGGTGAAGGCGCGATTGTTGGCGAACACCATGCCGCCAATCAGCAGTACATTGGCGAACAGCAGAACCAGAAACAGTTTGTAACTCAGACGAATGCGCATGCCAGGTGAGCTTCAGTCAACGGAGCCGTCAGAGTAGCACAAAGGGCACGCGCGCCCTATGCTGCTCAATTGGCTCATGGCTGCTCAATTGGCTCATGGTCGTCTGATTACGTTGCCAAAGCGCTGACAATAGCGCGCGCTACCAGGCTTGTTCAGAGGCCTCAGGGTTGATCACACTGGGGGATACGTCACGATCGAACTGGATCTCATCCAGCGGCAGGCTTTCGTCCACGTAAATGGCACCGGTGTAACGGCCTTCCAGACGCAAGGCGCCTCCGGGTACTCGATCCTGCAGTGACACCTGTTGCAGATTCAGTTCATAGACATCCGTCGCCTGCAGGGCCAGGGATTGGCTGCGGATGGATACATCCTGCAATGTTAAATCCTTCACTCGGGTCATCTGTGAGCCCATTTCGGCGTTGGTGACCTTCACATTCTCCAGGGTGATATTTTCCAGCCACTTTTCGGGTAACCCCACCAAACTGATGGCGGTCGGAACCCGGTCGATACTCACGTTGCTTACATGCACATTGCGCACAAGTGGGGCTGGCCCGGTGGCCGAGCGGCCGGTAAAAAAAGTATTGATGCTAAAGCCGTCGTGAGTGAGGTTGCGCATTGTGATATTACGCACCCAGATGTTTTCCACCACATTGCCCCGGCCGCGCTCGGTACGCACGCCCACGCCGCGGCCCGAGCCGTCGAATAGCCCATCGTGAATGTACACATTGCGGATGCCGCCGGAGGTCTCGCTGCCAATGGCAACGCCGGTGTTGCTCACATTGCGGAGCGCGAAATGGCGCACAACGACATTTTCGGTGGGTCGGTTGATGTGCAGTCCATCTTCATTCAAGCCAGACTTCATCACCAATGCATCGGAAAGCGTCTGTACGTCGTTGTGCTCCAGCAAAACGTTACGCGAGGAATCGATGACAATGCCATCGCCATTGGGCGCTTTCAGGCTTTCGATGCGGGTGCGGCGCACGATGATGTTCTCGCTGTACACCAAGTGCAGATTCCACATGGGGCCATCCACCAGGCGTACACCTTCGACCAGAATGTTGCGGGATTTCCAGAACATCACAAAGCTCGGGCGCATACCTTCCATGCCAGAGCCCTTGCCGAAAATTCGCTGCGCCAAAGGTACCCGCGCCGCTAAGACGCGCGGCGGCGCGCCGTACTGTTCAAACCAATCCCACCAGGGCTTCCCCTGTCCGTTGAGCGTCCCCTCGCCGGTGATGGCGACATTGACCGCGTGGGAGACGTAAATCATTGGGGAATAATTATAGGCCTCCACGCCCTCGTGGCGCTGATGCACGACGGGCAGATAATCTTCCGGGTCGGTGGTGAAAAAAA
Organism: Marinimicrobium sp.; assembly: GCA_027322215.1. Classification (GTDB taxonomy): domain Bacteria; phylum Pseudomonadota; class Gammaproteobacteria; order Pseudomonadales; family Cellvibrionaceae; genus JAVDDU01. The sequence continues at coordinate 7,616 of DAHVRW010000040.1, read as the reverse complement.
CTTCCGCGCTGCGCTGCACATGTAAGTTGATATTGCTGTGCAAGTGGATCGGACCGCTGAGCCAATTCCCGGCGGGAATAACCACGGTGCCGCCGCCGGCCTCTGTGGCCGCGGCAATAGCATCGCGTACCGCCTCGGTAATTCTGGGCCCGTCCGGGCCATCCATTTCTTCAGCGCCGTAGTCGCGGATATTGAATTGCTGCTCGGGAATGCTGGGGCGGGTCAGTTGCTCCATGGTAAACGGCGCCGCTAAGGGCTCAATGGCTTCTTGTGCCATGGACGCACTGGCCGCGAACATCAGCCCCAGCGCCGTTAACCCCAGCGCCGTGGAGCGCAGCGCCGTTAACCACAATGCCGTGATCGGACTGGCCAGGCGCGGGACACAGAGTCGCAAAGTGGGGTTGGACATAAAGAGCTCCCAGCTCGTTGTGTTATTGATGGCTCACTGACTCGCAGCCCCGCAGCGAGGCGGGCACGCCTGATGATGGATGCGTGCGTCGCATCGGGTTCGATGCCCGGCCCGTTACGGGCATTCTTGCATACGGGTCATGCTTGGATGCTAGCACTTTTACGCGACCGGTGGCACCCGGCGAAAAAACCACAGGCGCAGCGTCAAAGGGATGCACGCACAGGTAAGACCGACAATCAATGCCATCCAAAAACCGGAAGCACCCATGGCAGGCACCAGCCAATCGGTGAACGTCAGCACATAGCCCAGGGGTAAGCACAGCCCCCAAAACGCCACCAGCATAATGCCTAAGGGCACGCGCGTATCACGGTAACCCCGTAACGCACCGATAGCGGTAATCTGTAAGACATCCGCCAGTTGGAAGATGGCGGCGAACATCAGCAGATGCGTGGCAATGGCCTGCACGCTCGGATCGCTGGTGTACAAAGAGGTAATAAATCCCCGCCCCCAGAAGATTATAGGTGCATAAATGAAAGCGATACCCAAACCTAAAAACAATGTACTGCGCGCTACCAGGCGCGCATCCTCAGGTGCGCCGGCCCCCAGCAAAAAGCTCACCCGTAATGTCAACGCCATGCCCAGGCTCAGAGGCAGCATAAAAAACAGTGAGGTCACGTTGAGCACGATTTGATGCCCGGCAACGACCTGAGAGCCCAGGGGTGCCAGAAACAGGGCGATGACCGAGAACATGCTCACTTCCACAAAAATGGTGATCCCGATGGGCACACCCAGCTGCAGTAAAGCACCGATATCGCGCCAGCGTGGCGGCGTCCATTGGGCCAATAAATGAAAGCGCTGGTAATGGCGGCTTTTATGCAGATAAGTTAGCAACGCCACGGCAGCGATCGTGTTCGCCAGCGCGGTTGCCCAGCCACAGCCCACACCGCCCATGGCGGGCACACCTAACTTGCCATAAATAAAAATGTAATTAAGCGGTAAGTTTACCAAGGCACTGAGCAGCGCAAAGGCCATGATGACACGCGTATGCCCCAGACCGTCGGTTAGCCCGCGTAGCGACGCCATGAGCAGCAACGCGGGTATGCCCCAGCAAAAACCACGCAGATAGCCCTGGGTGATCTCTCCGGTGCTCTGCTCCAATTGCAGCCAGCGCAGCACCGGTTCTACATTGGTCAGCAGCAGTATCATAATCAGGGCGCAAACGGAGCCGATATACAAACCCTGCCAGGCTGTGGGCATAATCCGGTCCAGGCGCGCGGCGCCCCGCTGGCCGGAAATGGTGGGTTGCAGAGCGCTTAACGTGCCGATAAAAAGCAACAGCAACGGTGTCCACAGACTGGTCCCTATACCTACGGCGGCCAGATCCTGGGCGCTGTAATGACCCGCCATCACGGTATCGATAACGCCATTGGCGGTCTGCGCTAGCTGCGCCACCAATATTGGTCCACCCAGCGCGCCTAGCGTTTTCCACTCGCCCAGAATCCGAGCCCGAAGACCGGTGGCGACAACAGGGGCTGGCTGGTTTGTTTGATCCATTGGCGTGGGTTAATCCAGAAATTTCGAAGGGCATCACTATACCGAAATTTGTCATCGGTTTGTGGCGCAAGGGGGTGGCGCGTGCTTGATCTGGGGAGCTTGGGCGCGACAATAGCCCGGCACAAGCCTACAATCATGGTCAGTGTTAACCGAGGTGCCTCATGGGCGATAGCGACGAAAGGTGGGAGAGTGACAAGCAAAACCAAAGCGAAAACCGCGTATGTCTGCAATGAGTGCGGCGCTGATTACAATAAATGGCAGGGCCAGTGCAGCGAGTGCCAAACCTGGAACAGCGTGGTAGAGATGCGTCTTGGCCCCACCGCACGCAATCGCTCCGCCCGCTTCGAGGGCTATGCGGGAAGTGCCGGTGGTAACCCCGTGCAGACTCTTGCCGATATCAGTCTGGCTGATCTACCGCGTTTTGGCAGCGGTGCGGGGGAGTTCGACCGAGTGCTTGGCGGCGGTTTCGTGCCCGGCTCGGTGGTGCTGATTGGCGGTAGCCCTGGCGCGGGCAAGAGTACGCTGCTGCTGCAAACGCTGTGCAAGCTGGCGCAGAATATGAGCGCTCTGTACGTCACTGGGGAAGAGTCGCTTCAACAAGTGGCGATGCGTGCCAAGCGTTTGGAATTGCCTACAGACCGCCTGCAAATGCTCAGTGAAACCAGCGTGGAGGCGGTGTGTGCTGCGGCGCAGAAAGTGAGCCCGAAAGTGATGGTGGTGGATTCCATACAGGTCATGCACCTGGAGGATATTCAGTCGGCCCCCGGCTCCGTATCCCAAGTACGCGAAAGCGCCGCCTACCTGACACGTTTCGCCAAACAGACCGGCACGGTGGTGATTTTGGTGGGGCACGTCACTAAAGATGGCTCCCTGGCTGGCCCTAAGGTGCTCGAACACATGATTGACTGCTCGGTGCTGTTGGAGGGCGACAACGATTCGCGCTTTCGTACGCTGCGTGGTCATAAAAACCGTTTTGGCGCCGTCAATGAATTGGGCGTATTTGCCATGACGGAGCAGGGCATGAAAGAGGTCAGCAACCCATCCGCTATTTTTCTGCAACGTGCGGAAGATGTGGCGTCAGGCTCCATTGTGATGGTCATGTGGGAGGGGACGCGGCCGCTGCTGGTGGAGCTTCAGGCGCTGGTGGATGACAGCCACCTGGGCAATCCGCGCCGGGTGGCGGTGGGACTGGATCAAAATCGTCTATCCATGCTGCTGGCAGTTTTGCATCGCCACGGTGGTGTAATGGTGGGCGATCAGGATGTGTTTGTGAACGTGGTTGGCGGCTTGCGGGTTATGGAAACCAGCGCGGATCTGGCTTTGCTGCTGGCTATCGTATCGAGTTTTAGGGACCGGCCTCTTGCGCAGGATTTAATGGTGTTTGGCGAGGTGGGTCTGTCCGGCGAAATTCGTCCAGTCCCCAGCGGTCAGGAGCGATTGCGAGAGGCGGTCAAACACGGATTTAAACGCGCCATAGTGCCCAAAGGTAATGCCCCTCGCGAAGCACCGCCGGGTGTGGAGGTAGTGGCCGTGAAAAATCTGGCCGAAGCGCTCGACGCGATTGGTTCGTAACGCCGAACGAGTGTAGAAAAAGAGTGCATAAAATGATGACCGATTGGCGTATTGGGATAGATTTGGGCGGCACGAAAACCGAAGTGGTTTTGCTCCGTGGCGATAGTCAGGAGCGGTTTCGTACCCGGGTGGCTACGCCCAGAAATGATTACGACGCGACCTTGCACACCATTGTGGAACTGGTGAATCAGGCGGAAGCGCTGGCGGGGCAAAGCTCGCTACCGGTGGGGCTGGGAATTCCGGGGAGCGTATCGCGCCGGACCGGGCGGGTGAAAAATGCCAACTCCACCTGGCTCAACGGCCGGGCTTTGCCCGAGGATATGCGCGCGCTGCTGGGCCGGGATGTCAAAGTGACCAACGACGCCAACTGTCTGGCGCTATCCGAAGCGATTGATGGAGCCGGTCAGGGATATGAGCTGGTTTTCGCGGCCATTCTTGGCACCGGGTGCGGTGCCGGTGTCGCGTTTCGGGGCACGCCGCTGGTAGGGCCCAACGGTTTGGCGGGGGAGTGGGGGCACAACCCCTTACCCTGGACTTCAGAAGCGGAGCTGCAGGCTCGGCCCTGCTACTGCGGACGCTTCGGGTGTCAGGAGACGTTTCTATCCGGCACAGGTCTGGCCCTGACTTATGTTCAAAAGACAGGGGAACAGGTCACCGGGGAGCAATTGCTGGCTCGTGCCAGGGCGGGGGAGGCGTCCGCGGTAGGCGTGTTGAATCAGTACATGGAACGCTTGGCCAAGGGCCTGGCGGGGGTAATCAATGTTCTTGACCCGGATGTGATCGTACTCGGCGGCGGCGTTTCCAACATGCCAGAAATCTATCCGCGCTTGCCTGAGTTATTGCCTGAATATGTGTTCGGCGGCGAGTGCAATACGCCCATCGTCCCGGCCCGCCACGGGGACTCCAGCGGCGTGCGCGGTGCGGCTTGGCTGAACCCGCTGCCGGCGGTGTGAGCATTTTCCCCGCGGCGGCCTAATGCGCTCAAATGCGCCATTCCCGGCGCTTAATGTCACCATGTGACGCAGATCGTCACCGGACTTTGGCGGGTTGTGCATTGTGTCACGGCGAATCAAAACCCGGAGCGTTAGGCTGGCTCACCGTTGAAATTCAGTCCGCCGAGGTTTTCATGATTGCCACCAAGTCGCCCGCCCCTTATTTGACCACCGGTGTGTTGGAGCGCTCGCACGCGGGTTCAGGCTCAACCAACGATGTCTTATTGGTGGACGTGCCCGCGGCAACCCTATTGGGCCACCCGGCCGCGCAACAGCGGGGGCGCTGGCAGGGCATGTTCGACGTCGCCGTGTGGTTGCGTGCGCCGGCGGGTCTACCCGAGCCTTTGCAGTTGCTGCTTAAGTACTGGGACGAAAACGGCGCGCATAAAATAGTGCTGGATCGCTGCTGGCCTGGTAATCACCGCACTGTGCTTTTAAATGCCAGCTTTTCCCTGGCCGCCACCGGGCCGATCCGTCGCGCTGGTCTATATCTGAAAGCTACCGCCCATCCTTCGGCGGTCCAACTGGACGAGTGGCATTTGATTCCCCAAGGGAGGAGCCCCCGAAGAATAAGCTGACCTTAGCTCAACTTTTCGGCTTGCGGACGTTAGGGAGTTGGTTGCTATACTGAGCGCTCAGCCTGAAGTGCAAGGGAAAATCGTGGATCGATTGATGTGGCTTGGCTTGCTATTCGCGGTGACGGTGGCGGTGTCCGGCCCCGCTTTGGCGGATGTTCGCCTGGCTACTAATGTATCTCCTTCCCAATCCTCCTCCGGGGCCCCGGTCGGCGGTTCCATCGCGCACGTTGAGTGCATCTTCCAGCGTTTAGATATCCCTTACCAAATCCAAAGCATGCCCTGGCGGCGCGCTCGCCAGGAAGTGTATGCCGGGGAGCTGGAAGGGTTTTTTACCGCAATGATGCTTGAGCGCGCCACGGATTCGCGTCTATCGGCTCCGCTGGTGTTGGAGAACTGGTATTGGTTTTGGCGAGCCGGGGATGTCTCGCCGGACGACAGGCAATTTAGTGGTCGGATAGGCGCCATACTGGGCAGCCATCAGGCGGACTGGTTTGAGCAAACCGGCTACCCCGTCTCCCAGATGACGAACACTCTGGAGCAACTGCTTAAGTTGGTACTGAGCGGGCGCATCGACGCTTTTCTTGCCGATCAGAGCCAGTTTGAAGCGGCGTTAGAGACGTTGGGTGCCACCAACGCCGAGGCTGAGGCGCGTTTCGATCGGGCCTTTTTCCGTTACGTGCCGCTGAGCGTATTTTTCGGGCACAAATTTTTGCGAAACAACCCCAGCTTCATGTCCGAGTTCAATCGTCATGTCTACAGATGCGCCCCGGAAGGCTTTTTATTATCCGACGAGGAGCAAGACGTGATTGCCGAGAGGATCGCGCCGAGCTTGCAGAGATGGTCGCAACTGCCCCATGTTCTGGATACGTTAGTTGAGCACAATGAGTTAAACCGCTCGTTGACCAAGGGGGATATTGCGCGGCGTGAACAGGTATGGGAAGAGGCGTTTGGCCAGCGCAGCTACGACAATGTTGAGGCTTGGCTGGACGAGACCTTATCCGAAGAACTGGCCGGTTGGGTAGCGGCGTCCGATGGCATTTTGTTGCAAGTCATATTGCTGGACGCGCGGGGTTTTACGGTTGCGGCCAGTGCCATGCCGGCCGACTTTTGGGTGGGTAATACCAGTGTCTACCAGCAAGCGATCGAGCAGCAGCCCGGCCAATTGGTTTTTGATCCGGTACGTTTTTACCGTGCAACGGAGCGATTCAATGCGCACGTGAGTGTGGTCATTGAACATCCCGACACTGGCGAGACGTTGGGGGTGCTCAGTGTCGGCGTGAATGTGGAAGAGGCGCTGTTTACTGAGTGGCCGCGCCGGTGAAGGCGGCGGCCCCGGTCAACTCCGTTACTGCTTGAGTGGTTTATATTTCATCCGCTGAGGTTGTGCCTTATCACCTTTGCGCTTGACCATATCCTCATGGTATTCGGAGTAGTTACCCTCGAAGAACACCACTTCAGAATTGCCTTCGTAGGCGAGAATATGGGTGGCGATACGGTCCAAAAACCAACGGTCGTGGGAGATTACCAACACGCAGCCGGGGAAGGCGAGAATCGCATCTTCCAGTGCGCGGAGTGTTTCCACATCCAGGTCGTTGGACGGTTCGTCCAATAACAGTACGTTGGCGCCCTGTTTGAGGGTGTTGGCCAGATGCAGTCGCCCGCGTTCCCCACCGGAGAGTTCACCTACTCGCTTTTGTTGATCCGAGCCTTTGAAGTTAAAACGGCCCGCATAAGAGCGCGAATTCACTTCGTAATTACCGATGCGCAGAATATCCTGTCCCCCCGAAATGGCTTCCCATACCGTCTGGTTGTCATCCAGGTTTTCCCGGCTCTGCTCCACATAGGCGACGTCCACCGTATCGCCCAGGGAAATGGTGCCTGTATCCGGTTGCTCGGTGCCCACAATCATGCGAAAGAGGGTCGATTTACCGGCACCGTTACCACCTACAATTCCCACCACGGCGCCCTTGGGGATGCTCATAGTCAGGTTGTCGATCAGCAGGCGATCGCCGTAGCCTTTGCTGACACCTTCGAGCTCGATGACCTTATCGCCCAGACGCTCGCCGGGGGGAATGTAAATCTCGTTGGTCTCGTTGCGGGCCTGAAATTCTTGGGATTGCAGTTCGTCGAACCGAGCCAGGCGCGCCTTGCTTTTCGATTGCCGGCCTTTAGGGTTTTGACGCACCCACTCCAATTCCGCTTTCAACGCTTTTTGATGGGACGCCTCGGCGCGGGCTTCCTGGGCCAGGCGCTGCTCCTTCGCCTCCAGCCAGTTGGTGTAGTTGCCCTCGTAGGGAATGCCGTGGCCCCGATCCAGCTCCAGGATCCAGCCGGCGGCATTGTCCAGAAAGTAACGGTCGTGCGTCACCGCCACCACAGTGCCGGGGAAGTTCAGCAGAAACTGCTCCAGCCAGAAGACGCTTTCGGCATCCAGGTGGTTCGTGGGCTCATCAAGCAACAGCATGTCCGGGCGCGACAGCAGCAGCCGGCACAGGGCGACGCGCCGACGCT
>DAHVRW010000003.1 GCA_027322215.1 Marinimicrobium sp. | reverse complement strand
CGCTGAGCACTTTGGGTTGGGGCAGGATCGGCTGCCCATTCTGATGGCCACCTTGGGCAAAGCTTTGGGCACCTCGGGCGCTTTTGTCGCCGGCAGTGAGACGCTGATTGAAACCCTAATTCAGCAGGCCCGCAGCTACATCTACACTACCGCTATGCCGCCTGCGTTGGCCGCGGCAAGTCGCGCCAGTTTGCGCTTACTTACCGAGGAGGCGTGGCGGCGGGACGCATTGCAGAGTCGAATTCAACAGTTTCGCCAGGATGCTCAAGCCCTGGGCTTGGCATTAATGCCTTCGGAAACCGCTATTCAGCCGTTGTTGGTGGGTGACGAGGCGCGGGCGTTGAAACTGGCCGAGGGGTTGGCCGAGCGCGGGTTTTTGGTGATTGCGATCCGCCCGCCCACAGTGCCGGCGGGCAGTGCCCGGTTGCGCATTACCCTCTCGGCAGAGCATACCGAGCAGCAAGTGACGCAATTGCTGGATGCTCTGGGAGATTTGGCCCGTGACTGACCCCACCACCGATGCAGTGGCCGGAAACTCCATCGACGTGCCTTTGGCCAGTTATCGATACCCCGCCCTCGGTTCCCACTCTGGAGACCCTCTGGTGCTGCTGCATGGCTGGGGCTGTGACAGTCAAAGTTGGCAACCCCTCGTGCCCGCCCTGCAAGCCTTTGCCGACGTGATTGTGGTGGATTTGCCCGGCTTTGGTGCCAGCGCACCGGTACCTGGTTTTGATCTGGACGCCGTCCTGCAACGCATCGAGGAGTGCCTGCCGTCGCGTTGCGTGCTGGTGGGTTGGTCCCTCGGCGGTATGCTGGCGGTGGCGTTGGCGGAGCGCTGCCCGGATAGGGTTCAGCGCGTGATCACGCTCGCGAGCAACCTGAGTTTTGTGGCCCGTCCGGGCTGGCCCGACGCCATGGCGCCAGCGGTAAACCGCCGCTTTAACGGCAGTTTTCAGGCGGACCCGGCGCTGGCCTGGCGTCGGTTCACAGGTCTGATGGCTCAGGGCGATAGCGCCGAGCGGGATTTATTGAAGCGCCTGCGACAGGCGTTTAAAGGACCTGCCGCCAATGCTGAGGCTTGGCACGATGCGCTGCAGCAGCTTGCACAGATTGATAACCGGGAGCGCTTCCAGCGTCTGGCTCAGCCCGGTCTGCATATTTATGCCGGCGCGGATGCACTGGTTCCCAGCGCCGCGGCTGATGCCGTGGCCGCACTGGGGCAGAGACAGCAGCGCGTGCAGGTTATAGCCGGCGCGGGGCACGCCCTGCACTGGAGTCGCCCGGTGGAGGTGGCCGAGTCTATAGGCCGTTTTCTCGGCGCTGCCCGGCGCGACAAGCGCCGAGTGGCGGATTCATTTAGCCGCGCCGCCCAAAGCTACGACCGGGTGGCAAGGCTGCAGCGGGCGGTAAGTGAGCGCTTGCTTGAGCTTAACAGAGGCCCCATTGACCAGGCATCTCGCATTTTGGATCTGGGCTGCGGTACCGGTCACATCATGGAATGCCTGAGTCAGCGCCACCCCGATGCGCAACTGTTGGGGCTGGATTTGGCCGAGGGTATGTTGCAGTTCGCGCGGAGCCAGCGAACTGCTCGGGCAAATTGGCTATGTGCCGATGCCGAGGCTCTTCCTCTGGCGCCAGCCAGCGTCGATTTGGTGTACTCCAGCTTGTCGATCCAGTGGTGTGAGCAGCTCGGAACGCTTTTCAAGGAATTGCAACGGGTGCTTATGCCTGGAGGAACTCTGGCCTTTGCCACCTTGGGGCCCGGCACACTGCGGGAGCTTAAGCAGGCGTGGCGCAGCGTGGATGATTTGGTGCACGTAAACCGCTTCGCGCCCCGCCAAGAGCTGGAAAACGCCATGCAGGCGGCCGGCTTTAACGACTTGCAGTGGCACACGGAGGAGCGTGTGCTGCATTACCCTGAGCTTGTGACGCTAACGCGGGAGCTGAAAGCCCTGGGGGCGCACAACGTGAACCCCGGCGGCCCGCCCGGTCTGACGGGGCGACGCAAAATTATGGCGCTTAAAGCCGCTTACGAAAACTTCCGCGAAGAGGGTCAGTTGCCAGCCAGCTATGAGGTTTACTACTGCCGGGCGAGGGCGGGGTAGCGTTTGTGAGAGGGTGTTCGTAATGAAACAGGCATTTTTTGTCGCCGGTACCGATACCGATGTGGGCAAAACTCTGATTAGTGCCGCCCTGCTTTGCGGGGCGCAGCAACGGGGCCTGACGACTCTGGGGCTAAAACCGGTCGCGGCCGGATGCGCCCGTGGCCCCGAAGGCTTGCGCCACGCTGACGCGCAATTGCTGGCCTCGGTCAGCAGTGTTTCTCTGCCTTATCAGCAAATCAATCCCGTGGCCCTTGAGCCAGCCATTGCACCTCATATTGCCGCCCAAGAGGCGGAGTTGACCTTATCGGCCCAGCGCTTGAGTGGTTATTGCCGTGGGGCATTGGGGCAGGCCGATTTGACCTTGGTTGAGGGTGCGGGGGGCTGGCGTGTGCCGCTAAACCGTCGGGAAACCCTGGCTGACCTGCCCCGACAGCTCAATTTGCCCGTGGTGCTGGTGGTGGGGCTGCGTCTGGGTTGTCTGAGTCATGCGCTGCTAACCAGCGAAGCGATTGTCAGGGACGGTCTGCGTTTAGCGGCCTGGGTGGCTAATACCCTCGATCCGCATATGCCGCGGCTCGAACAGAATATTGAAGCCCTTGTGGAGCGCTTGCCCGCGCCTATGCTGGGGGTGGTGCCGCACCTATCTCAGCCGACGCCAGAGGCGGCGGCTGAGTATTTGGATTTGACGCTTTTGGGCTGCGCTTAACGTTTGCGGCCTGTTTTCGGCCCTTTCTCGTCAATAGGAAGCCTTGCGACGTAAATCGTTACTGGTTGACCGTTATATCGGCGATCCGTTTTTATGTCGAACGTATCTTACTCGTAGCCTGACATTGGGACTTGGTTGGTTGTTTTTTAAACGCCATAGCCGGTACACTTAAGCAAATGGCGTTCGAATCAGCGCATCGGGTGCTGACTCCGGGGAGGTTCCATGACCATCGACGGCTCAATGATTAACCAGGGTTTGATCGGTATGCAGCGCAGCCAGGCGGAAATACTCCGCTCCGCTGAGCAGATTGCCGCGGTGGTGACTGCACCGGCCGAAACGCCCTTGGGAACCTCGGGTCTCGTCGAACCGCTGCTCAATCTCCAAATCCAGCAGTCCGTCTTCGACAGTTCCGCACGGGTGGTTCAGGTTGCGGACCAGATGCTCGGCCGCTTGGTTGACATCAAAGCCTAACGGGTCGCAGGCAAAATCATGACCTCGATCATTCCTCCCAATCACGCCAATGCCATCGCGCCCTTTTCGCCCTTGGGGCGCCGGTCGGTCAGTGAAGAAGATACTGATCTGAAACGGCGCGGCTCCACCTTTAAGGCTCTGGAGGAGCTGGCCGACTCCGCGCCCGGAGAAAATCGCCGCTCTCCAGATGAGCGTGCCGGTGAGCCTGGCGAGTATGTGCGTCTGTCTCAACGCGGTCTGAATCGACTCAATCAGCAAGAGGTGGCGCCCGCCGAGGGGCAGGGAGGAGAGCACTCCCAGCGCCTGACGGTGCATTCGGAACCCACCTACGTGGCCGAAGTGGAACGTTCCCGAGCTCGCCCGGCGCATCAGTCGGAAGAGGAGATCCGGGCCGAGTTGCTGCGCCAGCAAGCTCAAAAACTGCTGCAGTCGCTGCGTGCCTTGCGGGCCCTGAGTCCAGAAGCTCCGGTGCTCAACGTGGAGCAGGACGCCGCCGCCCAAGAGCGGGCTGCCAAGGCGCACGCCGAGCAACGTGCGGCAATCCAACGCCAAATCGAGTTGAGTCGCCGCCTGATTGATATGGGGATCGACGCCGACCCCGCTCCGTTGGGGTATCGGCTGAGTCAGCGTATTTGATCAGCCCTATGCGGCAGCGCTCGTCTGGGCCCGCAAGCGGCGCCCTTTACCCTCCGCCGTCGCTCCATTTATACTTCCGCAACCGTTTTTCGTAGCGACGTCGTCTCGTTTGGCGTTTGCTTCGACCATATATAAGTGGATGGTTATGGCTACTAAGACCCGGCTGTCGCCGGAAGATCAGGCACGTGTGGACCAGTTCATCTCTCAGGGTGTGAACAGTGTGGAGCGCAAACCCTTCCGCGTTTGGCTGTTGCTGGGCAGCATTTTTGTGGTGTTGACGGTCTTGAGTCTGTTGAGCTTTATTCTCGCCCGGGTTTTGGGTGTTCTGTAAGCGCCGTTGTCGTTAACGCCCGTTGAGCCGGTGATTGTAAGGAAAACCACACAGACCCCTTGACCCCGTCGGTACTCATCCCTATAATGCGCGGCCTCGGTTGGGGAATTAACCCACTGAGTTGAAGTTGCGGGGTGGAGCAGTCTGGTAGCTCGTCGGGCTCATAACCCGAAGGTCGTTGGTTCAAATCCAGCCCCCGCTACCAAATTTAAGAATTGGTGCGTTGTAGAAAGATGCCCGACGAGGTCGGACTCACCTTTCTACCTGGGCGGCACGGCCGGCGAAGGTCGTTGGTTCAAATCCAGCCCCCGCTACCAAATTTAGAAGATTGGTAAGTTGTAAAGGGAAGGTCGTCGGTTCAGATCCAGCCCCGTTACCAGTCAAAGGGCGTTGTGCGTGATGCACATTGGCCCGCGAGCGAAGCTCGCAGCGAATAAGCCCCATCCATGGGGCTTTTTTGTATTTGTTTTAAATGTGGAGTCAGCTCCCAGCCACAGAGGCCTGTGGCAATTGTTGCGAATGGGCCTCGGGCCCATTTTTTGTTTGCGGCGATTGTGCGACCGGTCTTCGCATAGATTATTACCAATAGGTTTACCCATAGTGTCCAAACAACAGCAGTTACAGGCGTTGGTTGCGCCGGTGGTATCCGCCTTGGGTTTTGAACTCTGGGGATTGGAGTATCTAACTCAGGGGCGTCAGTCGACGGTGCGCATTTTTATTGATAGCGCTGAAGGCGTAACGCTGGAAGACTGCGAGCGAGCCAGCCGTCAGATCAGCAGTGTTTTTGACGTAGAGGATCCGATTCGGGAGCACTACACGCTGGAAGTCTCGTCACCTGGGATGGATCGGCCTCTATATACCCTGGATCAATTTGCCCAGCATGTGGGTGACGACGTGGCGCTGCGGTTGCGCTCGGCCATTGGAGGTCGGCGCAAGTTTAAGGGGAACCTGAAAAGTGTACAGGGTCAGGATGTATTGGTGGTAGTGGATTCCGACGAGGTTCTGCTGCCTTTTGAGAACATTGAAAAGGCGAATATCGTCCCCCGCTTCTAGCCTTCGACGAGGCAGGGCAAAGGAGTTTAACGAGGCAAGCTCATGAGCAAAGAAATTTTGTTGGTCGTTGATGCGGTTTCCCACGAAAAGGGTGTTGGCAAAGAAATTATCTTTGAAGCCATCGAAATCGCCTTGGCCACTGCCACTAAAAAACGTTTCGATGAAGACTCAAACATTGAGGTCAACATTGACCGCGCCACCGGTGATTACGAAACCTTCCGCACCTGGGAAGTGGTTTCTGATGATGTCCTGGCGGAACTGGGAACTCAGCTCACCACGGAAGAGGCGGCGGAAAAAGACCCCTCTTTGAAAGTGGGCGACGTGTACCGGGAACAGATCGAGAACGTTGAATTTGGCCGCATCGCCGCACAGACCGCCAAGCAGGTTATCGTGCAAAAAGTGCGTGAGGCCGAGCGCGCGCAAACCGTTGAAGAATACCTTGATCGGGTGGGCGAGCTGGTCAGCGGCTCCGTGAAAAAGGTAACTCGCGATAGTATTATCGTTGACTTGGGCAACAACGCCGAAGGCTTGCTGCCACGTGATCAATTAGTCGGCCGGGAAATTTTCCGTGTCGGCGACCGCGTTCGGGCGCTGCTGCAGGATGTGCATAGTGAAGTGCGCGGACCCCAATTGTTTTTAAGCCGCTCCTGCCCCGAAATGCTGATCGAGCTGTTTAAAATCGAAGTGCCCGAAATTGCCGAAGATGTCATCGAAATCAAAGGCGCGGCCCGCGACCCCGGTCTGCGCGCTAAAATTGCCGTGAGCACTAACGACGGAAGAATCGATCCGGTAGGGGCCTGCGTGGGCATGCGCGGTTCGCGAGTGCAGGCGGTTTCCAACGAGTTGGGCAACGAGCGCGTCGACATCGTATTGTGGGACGAAAACCCCGCACAGTTTGTTATCAACGCCATGTCTCCGGCGGAAATTGAATCCATCGTTGTGGACGAGGATGCTGGTTCCATGGATATGGCGGTAGCGGAAGACAACTTGGCCATGGCCATCGGCCGCGGTGGCCAAAACGTGCGTCTGGCGTCCGAGCTCACCGGCTGGGAAATCAACGTCATGAGCCTGGAAGACTGGGAAACCAAACAGGAAGAAGAATCCGGCAGCTACATGCAGATGTTCATCAATGCATTGGATGTGGATGAAGATGTGGCCGCGGTACTGGTGGAGGAAGGCTTTTCCAGCCTGGAAGAAGTCGCCTATGTGCCTTTGGAAGAGATGCTGGCCATTGAAGGCTTTGATGAAGATATCGCCGAAGAGCTGCGCGGCCGGGCCAAAGACGCCCTGCTGACCCAGGCCTTGGCCTCAGGAGGAGCGACCCCGGCAGACGATCTTCTTAATATGGAAGGGATGGACAACGAGCTGGCCAACGCATTGGCCAGTCGCGGTATTGTGACGATGGAAGATTTGGCCGAACAGGCGATTGATGACCTGTTAGAAATTGAAGGCGTGGATGATGAACGCGCAGCGGCCCTGATTATGAAAGCCCGCGAGCCCTGGTTTGCCTGAGGACAAGTAACTAAATGTCGTGTGTTGACGGCATAACGAGTGAAAAGTGTAGGCATGAGGTTGGGCTCCGATTAGTTCGGGCACTGAAAAAGACTGAGGAAGAACGATGGCAGATGTAACAGTTAGCGAACTCGCCAAATCTGTTGGCATACCGGTTGAGCGACTGCTGCAGCAGATGCAGGAGGCCGGTTTGAGCCAAAAAACAGAGGACGCGACGGTGTCTGACGAGGAAAAGCAACAATTGTTGACTTACCTGAAGACCAGCCAGGGGAAAGCCTCGTCCGGGCCCAAAAAGATTACCTTGAAGCGCAAAACGACCACTACGTTGAAAACCGGTAGTGGAAGCGGACGCAAAACGGTTAACGTCGAGGTGCGTAAAAAGCGTACCTACGTCAAGCGCGACGAACTTGAGCAGGAAGAGGAGGTGGTGGAGCAGCCGCCGGTAGCGCCTGCTGAGCCCGTTGCTGCCGTTCCGGAAGAGCCGGTCCAGCCGACGGCGGCCGAACCCGAAGAGGCTCCTGCGCCCGCACCTGAGGTAGAGGCCGAAAAAGAGCCAGAGCCTGAGCCAGAAGAGCAGCCGTCGCGTCCCTCCTTTGTGGATGATGCCGAGGAAATTCGTTTGGCCGCCCAGCGTCGGCGCCGAGCTGAGGAAGAACGCTTGCAGGCGGAGCTGAAAGCCCGCGCGGAAGAAGCTCAGAAAGAGCGCGAATCGGCACCGCCAGCTCCTGCTGCGCCACCGGCCGAGAAAGAAGACACCAAGCACGGCAAGAAAAAAGAACGTCGCGATCCGAAGGAACTTGATGACGAGGTGCGACCGCGCAAACGCGCCCCCAAGCGCACGACCGGGCCCAAAAAGAGCTCCAGAGCCGACTTGTACGCTCTGGTGGAAGACGAAGGTTTGTCGGACGAGGTGTTGGCGCGGCGTAAGAGCATGCGTGCTCAGCACAAAAGCTCCAACAAACACGCCTTTAAGAAGCCAACTCAGAAAATTGTTCACGAGGTGGAAATTCCAGAGACGATCGTCGTCGCCGACTTGGCTCAGCGTATGAGCGTCAAAGCGGGCGAAGTCATCAAGCAGCTGATGAAGATGGGCGCTATGGCCACCATCAACCAGCCCCTGGACCAGGAAACCGCCCAGTTGGTGGTGGAGGAAATGGGCCATACCGTGAAGCTGGTCAGCGAAGATGATATTGAAACCGCCCTGGAGCAGGAGCTTACCGTTGAGGGTGAGGCCGTCCCACGTGCGCCGGTGGTGACCGTTATGGGTCACGTTGACCACGGTAAAACCTCCCTGTTGGATTACATCCGGAAAACCAAAGTGGCTTCCGGCGAGGCGGGCGGCATTACGCAGCACATCGGTGCGTATAAAGTGAAAACCGACCATGGTGAGCTGGCGTTTTTGGATACCCCAGGTCACGCGGCGTTCACCGCCATGCGTGCACGGGGCGCCAAGGTTACCGACGTGGTGATTTTGGTGGTAGCGGCCGATGACGGCGTTATGCCGCAAACCGAGGAAGCGATTTTGCACGCCCGGGCGGCGGATGTGCCCATTGTGGTTGCCATCAACAAATGTGATAAACCGTCCGCCGACCCCGAGCGGGTAAAAAACGAATTGGTCGCCAAAGAAGTAATCCCGGAAGAGTGGGGCGGTGATACCCAATTTGTCGAAGTATCGGCGCACACTGGAGCCGGCATTGATCAGCTTCTTGAGGCGGTTTCGCTGCAAGCGGAAGTGCTGGAGCTGACCGCTGTTGAAGATGCGGACGCCCAGGGTGTTGTGGTTGAGTCCAGCGTCGACAGAGGCCGGGGCGTTGTGGCGACTTTGTTGGTACAGCAGGGCACCCTGAAGCAGGGTGACCTGGTGTTGGCCGGCCAGAGCTACGGGCGCGTACGTGCCATGACCAACGAGCTGGGTAAGACCGTTGATGCGGTTGGCCCTTCATCGCCGGTGGAAATTCTGGGTCTGGATAATGCCCCCAGCGCGGGTGACGACTTTGTGGTGCTCACCGATGAGCGCAAGGCCCGTGAGATTTCCGAATTCCGCCTGGAGCGTGAGCGCAAAGAAAAGCTACAGCGGCAGCAGGCGGCCAAGTTGGAGAATATGTTCGCCGGCATGGACTCCGAGCAGAAGAAGATTCTGCCGGTGGTCATCAAAGCCGACGTGCGCGGCACCATGGAAGCCATTCAGGCCTCGTTACAGGAAATTGGTAACGAAGAAGTTGAGGTGAACATCGTCTCCTCTGGCGTGGGTGGCATCACCGAGAACGACGTGAACCTGGCGTTGACCTCGGGCGCCGTCGTCATTGGCTTTAACGTTCGAGCCGATGCCGCAACGCGCCGCCTGGCGGAAAACGAAGGTGTAGAAATTCGCTACTACAGCATCATCTATCAACTTCTGGATGAGGTGAAGAGCGCCCTGAGTGGCATGCTGGCACCGGAGCGGGTGGAAACCATTGTCGGTATTGCCGATGTGCGCGAGGTGTTCAGCTCGCCCAAATTTGGTCAGGTGGCGGGCTGTATGGTCACTGAAGGCACGGTATACCGCAATAAGCCGATCCGGGTACTGCGTGACAACGTGGTGATTTTCGAAGGTGAACTGGAGTCCCTGCGTCGCTTTAAAGATGACGTCAACGAGGTGCGCAACGGTATGGAGTGCGGCATCGGCGTGAAGAACTACGACGTTAAGGTTGGCGATCAGATCGAAGTCTACGACGTCAAAGAAGTCGCACGGGAACTGTAAATGTATCGACAGGCGCCCCGGTACAGAGTTAAAGGCTCTGCCGGGGCGTTTCGTTTTGAGCCAAAGCGATCCGCACGAACGGCGCTTTTACTAAGAGGTCTAGAGGCTCATGCCCAGAGAGTTTACCCGCGCTGATCGGGTAGCGGACGCGATTCAGCGCCTATTGGCGACGCTGATTCCCCAGGAAGTTCGCGATCCCCGTGTTGGCATGGTCAACATTAACGATGTCACGGTTACCCGGGACATGGCTTACGCGAAAGTCTACGTCACCTTTGTCGGCACTGATGATTCTGACGAGGCAAAAGAAGGCGTTCAGGCTTTGAATAAGGCCGCGGGTTTTGTGCGCAGCTTATTGGCTAAAGAGCTGAGCATGCGCAGCGTGCCCCGCTTGCAGTTCATCTACGATAAAACCTCAATTCGAGGTCAGCAGTTATCGTCCCTAATCGACCAGGCGGTGGCCAAAGATCGGGCTCGTCGCGCCGAGGTCGGTGATGATCAGGACGACGAGGATCAGTAATGGCGCGGCGCAGAAAAGGCCGCGCACTTCATGGTGTGCTGCTGCTGGATAAGCCTGTGGGCATGAGTTCCAATCAGGCATTGATGAAAGCAAAGCGGTTGTTCTTTGCGGCCAAAGCGGGCCATACCGGTAGCTTGGACCCTATGGCAACCGGGCTCTTGCCCGTTTGCTTTGGTGAGGCCACCAAGTTCTCGCAGTTTCTTTTGGATGCGGATAAACGTTATCAATGCACCATTCGGTTGGGAGAAACCACCGATACGGGCGATGCCGATGGCGTGGTGTTGAGTCAAACCAGTACGGATGCGGTGCGCCGGGAGCAGGTGCTTGAGGCGATTCGTAATCTGGAAGGCGATATCCTGCAGGTGCCGCCCATGTACTCGGCACTCAAGCATCAAGGCCAGCCGCTCTATAAATTAGCCCGTGAAGGTAAGGAAGTGGATCGTCCGGCGCGACCCGTATCCATCTACCGGATTGAACTGCTGGATTTTCGCCCCGGTGCCGCGGCTGAGGTGGACGTCGATGTGCATTGCAGCAAAGGCACCTATATTCGCACCCTCGCGGAAGACTTGGGTGCCGCACTGGGATGCGGCGCTCGTGTCGAGACACTGCGCCGCACGGCCGCTGGTTTGTTTGATCTCTCCCGAGCGGTAACGCTGGCCGAGCTGGAAACCGAGCGCGGCGATGGGCTCGCCGAGGCGCTGGATCACCACCTACTGCCCTGCGACGCGCCAGTGGCCAGTTTGGCGGCGCTGATACTGCCCGAGTCGAGCGGTTATTATTTCAGCCAGGGCAACCCGGTACGTGACCCTCAGGTCTACCGCGTGGGCGATGAAGGTGATATGGTTCGGGTTTTTCTAGCAGACGAAAACCAGTTTCTGGGGTTGGGTGAATTGACCGATGATGGTCAAGTGGCGCCCAAGCGGCTCGTGGCCAATGGGCCCGTCGTCGTCTCCCCCAAATAATTTGCCCCTAAGCTCTCGCTCTCAGGGCAAATGCAGAGGCGGTGTGCTCTTATCCCCCGCAACGAGAAGGTTGTTGAAAACGCTTTTCAGGCCGACTCGGCACGGCAACAGCCGCCGAAAAGCCGGCATCGTTTTTCATCATCCTGCTAGCCCATCTGTAAATATGCACGGGTGTGGCTGTAACTAAACGCATATTAAAAGAGGAAGTTGTCATGGCACTGAGTGCGACAGAAAAAGCAGAAATTATTAAGAAACACCAAACCTCTGAAGGTGATACCGGTTCGCCGGAAGTTCAAGTGGCATTGCTGACCGAGAACATCAACAAGCTGCAAGAGCATTTTTCGAGCCACAAATCCGATCACCATTCACGCCGCGGATTGATCCGTATGGTAAACCAGCGCCGTAAGCTGTTGGATTACCTGAAAGGCAAAAGCCCTGCACGCTATGCCGAACTAATCAAAACGTTGGGCCTGCGTCGTTAAGGTTTTTAGTGCCCGCTCTGCGGGCACTTTTTTTTGCGTTATTCGGCCGTCGCAGGTGTCTACCTCTACAGGGTATGACGCGCCTGCCCTTGGCCACCGCGACCGATGAAAATTCATGCGCGGGCAAGAATCAGCTGTAAAACTTGTAGATGATGTAACAATGTAAATACACGTAATAGATGAAGAAGGATAGAAGAGTGAATCCGATAATCAAAAAGTTTCAATACGGTGATCAGACCGTGACCTTGGAAACCGGCCGCGTAGCGCGTCAGGCGACGGGTGCGGTTGTGGTGACCATGGGCGAGACCGCGGTCCTGTGTACCGTAGTCGGCGCCAAAGAAGCCGCGCCAGGGCAGGACTTTTTCCCGCTGTCCGTTTTTTATCAAGAGCGGGCCTATGCGGCTGGAAAAATCCCCGGGGGATTCTTTAAGCGCGAAGGTCGTCCGAGCGAGAAAGAAACGCTCACCTCCCGCCTGATCGACCGCCCCATTCGCCCGCTGTTTCCCGAAGGCTACATGAACGAGGTGCAGGTGGTGTGTACGGTTATGTCCACCTGCAAAACCGTCGATCCGGACATTCCCGCGATGATCGGTACCTCCGCAGCGCTGGCGGTATCCGGCATCCCGTTTGCGGGACCGATTGGTGCGGCGCGCGTGGGTTACACACCAGAGCAAGGCTACCTGCTCAATCCGAGCTACGCCGCTCTGGAGGAATCCGAGCTGAACATGGTCGTGGCGGGCACGAAAGACGCCGTGTTGATGGTGGAATCTGAAGCGATGGAGCTGCCGGAAGACATCATGCTCGGCGGTGTTCTCTATGCCCACCAAGAGATGCAAACCGTTATTCAGGCCTGTGCTGAATTGGCCAAAGATGCGGGCAAACCACGCT
Source organism: Marinimicrobium sp. (assembly GCA_027322215.1). GTDB lineage: Bacteria > Pseudomonadota > Gammaproteobacteria > Pseudomonadales > Cellvibrionaceae > JAVDDU01. The sequence continues at coordinate 29,603 of DAHVRW010000003.1, read as the reverse complement.
GGGAGTGGCAGGCGCCGGCGGAAAATACCCAGTTGACCGCGCAGTTGGCGGAGCAGTTCGCGTCCTCCGTGGAGACCGCGTACAGCGTCACCGACAAATCCAAGCGACACGACCGTTTGAGCGAGTTGCGCAACCAAGCCGTTGAGCAGCTGGTGGATGAAGCCGCCGGTATTGACAGCGACGATGTCAAAGCCGCGTTCGCCACCCTGGAAAAGAACCTGGTCCGGGCGAATATCATTGCCGGCAAGCCGCGTATCGACGGCCGCGACAGCAAAACCGTCCGCCCCATTGATGTTGAAGTAGGGGTGCTGGCCAAAGCGCACGGTTCCGCACTATTTACCCGCGGCGAAACTCAGGCAATCGTGGTAGCGACCCTGGGGAATGCGCGCGATGCACAAATTATCGACGCGCTGGAAGGCGAGCAGCGCGATCCGTTCATGCTGCACTATAACTTTCCACCCTACTCGGTGGGTGAGTGTGGTCGCATGGGCGCGACTGGACGTCGGGAAATTGGTCACGGCCGTCTGGCACGTCGTGGCGTTGCAGCGGTTCTGCCCAACCTCGACGATTTCCCGTACACCTTGCGGGTGGTCAGCGAGATTACCGAATCCAACGGCTCCAGCTCTATGGCGTCCGTGTGCGGCGCCAGCTTGGCGCTGATGGATGCGGGTGTTCCCTTGAAGGCTCCGGTGGCCGGTATCGCCATGGGTCTGGTGAAAGATGACAATGGCTACGCCATCCTGACCGATATTCTGGGCGATGAAGATCACCTGGGCGATATGGATTTCAAAGTAGCCGGTACCACGAGCGGCATTACCGCGTTGCAAATGGATATTAAAATCCAGGGCATCACGGAAGAGATTATGGAGCAGGCACTGGATCAGGCGTTGCAGGCGCGCTTGCACATCCTGGGCGAGATGAACAAAGTTCTGGCTCAGTCCCGCGATAAGGTCAGTGAGAATGCGCCGCGCTTTGAAACCCTCAAAGTGCATCCGGACAAGATTCGCGACATCATCGGTAAGGGCGGTGCAACCATCCGTTCCATCACCGAAGAAACCGGCGCGTCTGTGGATATTGACGATGACGGTACCGTCAAAATTTATGCCCTCGACAGCACGGCGTTGCAAGCGGCGGTGGATCGCATCGGTGGTATCACCGCTGAAGCGGAGATCGGCGCAATCTACGAAGGTACTGTGGTTCGCATTATGGACTTCGGTGCGTTTGTTAACTTCCTGCCCGGAAAAGACGGGTTGGTCCACATCTCACAGATCGCCGACGAGCGTGTGAACGATGTGAATGACTACTTGAAAGAAGGTCAAGTGGTTAAGGTGAAATGCCTGGATGTGGATCAGCGTGGCCGTATCAAGCTGTCCATTAAAGAAGTCGGTGCTGATGAAGGCGGGGCTGAAGCCGCGCCGGAAGACCTTGACTCCGACCAGTAAGAGTTAAGCGCCGCAATAAAAAACGCCCGCCCTAGCGCGGGCGTTTTTATTTTCAGAAAAGACGTTTGTATTTGACGTGTGTATTTAAGGTGCCGCGACATCGGATGATTGGTTAGGTGTGACAGACGCCGTGGTTTATGGCACATTCTTATGTCCACACCCAGAGCGTTCAGGTAAAACGATAACCGGACGCCGATAACAATAACTCCCGTCACGGATACGACGTTATGACCCGCCCCAACGACACAGGCCGGACTGGTGTAGGGCCTGGTGTAGATAGTACAGGTAGCCCAGAGCACCATAACCAGACCTGTGCGTTTGACCGCTTGTTGAGTGGTGCAAGTGACGAAGCCGAGCAGCGCTACCAACTTGAGCTGTATAAGGGCATACGGTTTCTGCAAAATCGCTGGCAATCAGCCCCCGGCAGTAACAGCCCGACCGTCGCTAACGCCGCGGCCAGCGTAATGGCGGACCCGAATCGAGGCGCCCGCCCGATCAACCAGAGCTTGCTGCGGACACTTCAGATTCGCCAAACCCAGGCCCACAACGAACTGAGAAAAACAGTGCCCGGCCAGGCGCAAGCGGCGAACACCTTATCGATTTTGGCAGACGTTAATGACAGTGGTCTTGACGATGCGCCTGACGTATCGTCACTGGTGGTAATCGAGCTGACGGACCGGTTGTTTGATTACCTGCTCGCTCGGGACGATCTCCCCGAGCTCAGCAAAAATTTACTCACCTATTTGTACGCACCGTTGCTAAAGCTTGCGCTGGCCGATGCAACATTTTTCGAGCGAGCCGAACACCCAGCCCGAATGTTGCTCAACAGCCTGGTGGAGGCGAGCGCACGCTGGACAAGTCCCAATGGAGACTGCCAGCACGACGTGTACGCTAAGGTTTTCGCCATCGTATTGCACCTATTGGCTGAGTTCAGACATGACGCCCAGGTGTTCGCCGACCTGCATAGGGATTTTAATCGCGACATTCAAGATTTGGCCCGACGTCAAGCTTTACTTGAGCATCGTGCGGTGGACAAAGCCCAGGGTGAGGACACTCTGCGTATTGCTCGGCGACGGGTGTATGACGAGGTGCAACAGCGCATACAGCGGCGAACGCTGTCCTCCACCGTCATATTTCTGTTGCTTCAGCCCTGGTTTGATTATCTGGTCTTTGTATTTTTGCGCTCAGGAGATTCGTCCAACGCGTGGCAGCAAGCACTGCAAATCATCGATGAGCTGCTGTACAGCCTTGAGCCCGGACAAAACAGCCTTGAGCCCCTGCGTGCAGCGAAGAGTAGCCCAGACCTCTCCGTTAGCGCCGCCGAGATACTGCCCATGTTGGAGCGTGGTTTGGGGGCGATTGATTATGATCAAACCAAAGGGCGCACATTGTTGAACGCCATCCAAATGCAGCAAACCATGGCCCAGCAGGGCCGGGAAGTGGCGCCCGCGCCCGCGTCAATGCGCCGCAAATTGGAAGCCATAGTGGCCGAGCGCACCGGTATCGATGCGCTCGCGGTGGACGAAGAGGCGGGGCTCGATGTTCTGCAGTGGGTTGATGCCGGCGCTTGGATTGATACCGACGAAGGGGAACGGTTAAAGCTGGCGTGGCAGAGCTGTGCCACCGGTGACTATTTGCTGCTTGATCAACGGGGACGCAAAGTGGCCCTGGTGTCTGCCACACAATTGGGCCGAGATCTACTGACTGGAAAAATGATAATGGTTCATCGCGATAACAAAGTTTTTTTCGAGGGGGCTCTGGAAAGTATTTATCAAAATCTCAACGCCCGCGCTGGCGGTAACGGTGGGCTATAAACAAAAGCGGGGTTTGGCCCGCTACCGTGTTCCTAGAGCTGTGGATGTTTATGATGGCCTAAACGATATCTATTTGGGTCGACTGGTCAATATCCATCAAAGTGGGCTGATGCTGATGGGTGATCGGCGACTCGAAGAAGACAAATTGTATGCTCTGGACTTGCATCTGCCCCGGCCAGTAAGCAATCACTCGACAATTCAACTGGATGCGGACTGCCTCTGGACCCGAAATACAGAGCACAATGGCAAACACTGGGCGGGCTTTGCTTTTATTGCCCTCTCGGCGCAATCGGCGGCTCAGGTGTCAGCGTTAATCGAGCTGTTGGGACAGCCCGCATGACGAGCGATCGTGGGACGCGTCGCCCTAGCCTTATGGTATAAATGACTTTACTATACTGAACCGCAGGGTCGGAGCCTTCAAGGCGCGGCGATCGTCGACAGAATAATTGGGTATTTTATGGTTAGAATTTGTGCTTTCGTACTGAGCTTCGTGCTGCTTTGCGCCGCCGGTTTCGCATCGGCCGAAGATGGTTATCGTATGTGGCTGCGCTACGATCCCCTGGAGAATACCAGTTTGCGCAATGATTATCGGGCGCAGTTGCGCCATCTGGTCGTCGATAGCGAATCCGATACCATCAATGCCGCAGTGAACGAGTTGCGAATGGGGCTTGAAGGGCTGTTGGATCGGAAGCTGTCTGAGCGCGATTCGCTTGCTCGCCGGGGCAACCTGGTTATAGGGACACCGGAAAACTCTGCGCTTATCGCGTCTTTGGACCTATCCGAACGGCTCGCACAAGTGGGGCCGGAAGGGTTTATTCTGGAGCAAACCCGCATCAATCGCCGTCCGGCGACCATCGTAGCCGCTCAGACCGATGTTGGCGTGCTGTACGGCACCTTCCACCTATTGCGTCTGCTGCAAACCGGCGAGTCCATCGAGGGAATTCAGGTCAGCTCTGCACCTAAAGTGCAGCATCGGATGGTCAATCACTGGGATAATTTGGATCGTCTGGTGGAGCGCGGTTACGCCGGTCTCTCCCTGTGGGACTGGGGTACGCTGCCCAACTACAAAGACCCGCGCTACACGGATTACGCGCGCATGAATGCCTCCATCGGTATCAATGGCGCCGCCATAAACAACGTTAACGCCGATCCGCGTATTTTGAGTGACCAATTTTTGGAAAAGGTCGCCGTATTAGCGGATGTCTTCCGGCCCTACGGCATCAAGATGTACCTATCCATTAATTTCGATAGCCCCCGCGCTTTTGGCGATTTGGATACCGCCGACCCGCTTGACCCGGGCGTGCGCCAATGGTGGAAAGACCGCGCCGCTAAGGTCTATGAATACATTCCGGACTTTGGGGGCTTTTTGGTAAAAGCCGACTCAGAAGGTCAGCCTGGGCCCCACGGCTATCAACGCACCCATGCCGAGGGCGCCAATATGCTGGCCGAAGCGTTGGAGCCGTTTGGTGGCTTGGTGGTTTGGCGGGCTTTCGTCTATGACCCGGAGCAGGAAGATCGCTTTCGCGAAGCCTACGACGAGTTCATGGCCCTCGATGGCAAGTTCAACGATAACGTCATACTGCAAATCAAGAATGGGCCCATCGACTTTCAGCCTCGCGAACCGTTTTCTCCCCTCTTCGGCGGGCTCGAAGACACCAACATTATGTTGGAGCTGCAGGTGACCCAGGAGTATTTTGGTTTTTCCTATCATCTGGCCTACCAAGGCCCGCTGTTCGAGGAGGTGCTGCAGTCGGACACCTACGCCAAGGGTGAGGGTTCCACCGTGGGTAAAATTCTCGGCAACGAAGTGTTCGAGTATAAGCACACAGGCATGGCGGGCGTGATTAACCCCGGCACCGACCGTAACTGGACCGGACATCCTTTTGTGCAATCCAGTTGGTACGTCTATGGCCGTATGGCTTGGGATTATGAGCTGACGTCCGAGCAGATTGCTCAGGAGTGGATGCGCATGACGTTCAGCCACGATTCCCGCTTTCTCGATCCGGTGGGCGATATCATGGCCGAATCCCGGGAAGCGGGCGTTAACTACCGCAACCCGCTGGGGCTGACACACCTATTCGCTCAGGGTCACCATTATGGGCCGGCGCCCTGGTACGCCGAGGCGGACAGATTGGATTGGACGGCCGCCTACTACCACCGGGCGTCCGCCTCCGGAATTGGTTTTGACCGCACGGCAAGCGGTTCCAATGCGGTGGAGCAGTACCACAAGCCGGTGCGGGACCTGTTCGCCGATCTGGACCGGGTGCCGGAAGAGTTTATGCTTTGGTTCCATCACGTAGACTGGGATCACAAAATGGCCTCTGGGCGCACTCTGTGGGAAGAGTTGGTGCACAAGTATTACCAAGGCGTCGAGCAGGTGAAGACAATGCAGCGCCAATGGGATAGCGTGGAAGGGCTGATCGATCAGGAGCGTTTTGAGCATGTGAAAGCGCTGCTGGAGATTCAGCTTCGCGATGCCATCCGATGGCGCGACTCCAGTGTGACCTATTTTGCCAGCGTTTCTGGCCGCGTAATTCCAGATGAATACCCACAGCCGGAGCACGATCTGGAATATTACAAAGCCCTCGAGCGCACTTTCTATGTGCCCGATCCTTGGCACCCCGCCAGCCGGAGCCGAGCCCTGAACTAGCCGGAAGTCGATTGTTCAGTGGCGGCGGGAGCGTCGCAATTTATGCGGCGCTCCATGACGAGGCGAACACGTCATTCTTGTTCGCCGTTCTTATCCCGCTCTTATCCCCCGGCGCTTCGCAAGAACGCCGCCTTGTGGGGTTATCTCGACCGTGCTCTCAGTGCCGGGCCTTGTCCTCAGCGGCGTAAAAACTTTGCCACATACCAGCAACTGGCCTGAATGTCATAACCCTGCCCTTTTGCCCAGCGCAGTCCGTGGCGCACCAAGGCTTCCGCGATGCCTTGGCCGCGATAAGCGGCCGGAACATAGGTGGAGGTGAAGTCCACCGTCATGGGGCCGCTGGCGTTCACCGCTGGTAATAATTGATAGTCCAACACCGCGGGCTCGCCGCCGGTGGCTACCGTAAAGCGGTCCGCGTCGGGTTCGTGTCGAATGGTTTTGTCCATCATGCCTCCGGAACGGTTGGGCGATTAGGGTCAGCTTAACCGCAACGGGCAGGGGCTGCCAATTGCTCCAAAACGCGCCGCCGACTATCATAGGTGCCCGATTTTTTACGACGAGGCCCCTGAGTGTCCAAAGTTTGGCGTATTGCGCGCGAATGTTATGCCCTGCTAGGAATCCCTAAAAATACCACTACCCATACGGAAAAGCTGGTGTCTTCGGCGGGTGCGTTTATTGGTGTGCTCACCGTGTACGCCGTGTCCAGCTGGTATTTAAGTAACCTGGGGGCGCTTTTGATGTTGGCGTCGATGGGGGCCACCGCCGTATTGTTGTTCGCCGTACCCCACGGGGCCTTGTCTCAGCCTTGGGCGGTCGTGGGCGGACACGTCGTCTCGGCGATCGTTGGCGTCACTTGCCAGTTAGTCATTCCCAATCTGTTTTGGGCGGCAGCGCTGTCGGTCGGCGTGGCGGTGGCCGCTATGTATTATTTGCGCTGCATCCATCCGCCCGGCGGAGCCACGGCCCTGGCAGCGGTCATCGGCGGGCCTGAGCTGCACGCCCTGGGGTATGCTTACGTGGTAACGCCGGTGCTGATCAATGCTGTCAATCTGGTGGTCGCGGCGGTGGTGTTCAATGGTTTTTTTGCCTGGCGTCGATATCCGGCGCACTGGAGCCATATTGGCCAGACTCCTCAGCCTCAACCGCGTGGGGGCATCGCCTTGACCCAGGAAGACCTGGCGGCCGCGATGGAGCGCTTGAACACGTACGTGGATATCAGCACGGAAGAGCTCGTGGAATTGATGGAGCTGGCCAGCGAGCATGCCCAGGAGCATGTGACCCATCCTCAAACGTTGGCCCAGGGAAGCTTTTACAGTAACGGTGAAGTGGGCAAACGCTGGTGTGTTCGCCAGATTATTAAAGTCGAAAATCCGGAACAGGCGACAACGGGGCGGGTGGCATACAAAACCATAGCCGGGGGCGATGGCGCCGACTCGGGGCTGTGCACCCCGGAAGCGTTCCGCGAATGGGCTCGTTTTGAAGTGGTGAAGCAGAACGGCCGCTGGGTAAAGCGCCAGCACGTGGAGCCGGCACGCTGCTCGGCTTGATGTCCGCCCGGTAGCGCCCGTTTGGATCAGAGCTCGTTGTAGGCGATTGGGCAATGGAAAGTTTGCACAATACGCTCATTCTCGATGGAATATAAACGCACTTCGAAGCCCCACAAACGGTGTAGATGACGCAGCACCTCCTGCGCGGATTCATCCAGCGGTTTGCGGTCGTGGCGACTGTGGTGGAGCGTCAAGGAACGGTCGCCTCGAAGGTTCACCGAGTGGACCTGGATATTGGGTTCCCGACTGCCGAGGTTGTAATGCTCCGCCAGAGCTTCCCGCACCGCCCGGTAACCCTGTTCATCGTGAATCGCGCCCACCTCTATGTGGGCCTCTCGATCATCGTCAATAATGGAAAATAGTTTCAGGTCCCGGATGACTCGAGGGGACAGAAATTGAAGGATAAAACTCTCGTCTTTAAAGTTACGCATGGCGAAATCCAGCGTACTCCGCCAATCGCTGCCGGCGATATCAGGAAACCAATACCGGTCTTCATCAGTGGGGTTTTCGCAGATCCGGCGAATATCCTGCATCATGCTGAACCCCAGAGTGTACGGGTTGATCCCGCTGTAACCGGGATGGTCGAACGGCGGTTGATAGATCACGCCGGCATGGGATTGTAAAAACTCCAGGATAAACCCTTCGGTGACTAAACCCCGGTCGTACAGCTCATTGAGCAGTGTGTAGTGCCAGAATGTCGCCCAGCCCTCGTTCATAACCTGTGTTTGGCGTTGCGGATAAAAATACTGCGCCACCTTGCGTACGATGCGTACGATTTCCCGTTGCCAAGGCTCCAGCAAAGGCGCGTTCTTCTCGATAAAGTACAGCAGGTTCTCCTGCGGCTCGCTTGGGTAGTTCGAGTGTGAAGGGCGTGTGTGGCGTTCTTGGCTCGCTTGGGTGGGTATGGTTCGCCACAGGTCGTTCACCTGCTGTTGCATAAGCATCTCGCGCTCTTTTTGGCGCGCGCGTTCTGCCGTCGCCGAAATGGGCGATGGACGTCGATAGCGGTCCACGCCGTAGTTCATCAGGGCGTGACAAGAATCGAGAATCTTTTCTACCGTGTCCACGCCGTAGCGCTCCTCGCACTCGGCGATGTAATGTTTGGCGAATAGAAAATAATCAATAATTGATTCAGCGTCGGTCCAGGTCCGAAACAGGTAGTTGCCTTTAAAGAACGAATTGTGTCCGTAACACGCATGGGCGATAACCAACGCTTGCATGGCCATGGTGTTCTCTTCCATGAGGTAGGCAATACAGGGGTTGGAGTTAATGACCAGCTCATAGGCGAGTCCCATTTGACCGCGCTTGTAAGCGTTTTCGATGGATACGAACTGCTTCCCGTAGGACCAATGATGGTAGCCCAGCGGCATACCTGAGGCGGCGTAGGCATCCATCATCTGTTCTGAGCTAATGATCTCAATTTGATTGGGGTACGTGTCCAAGCCGTATTGGGCCGCGATTTCACCGATTGCCTGGTCGTAGGCCTGGATCAGCTCAAAAGTCCATTCGGAGGTGGTGGATATAGGGGTGCGTACGCCCATAAGTTAACCTGCCTGTTTGCGAATGTCTTTATGAAACAGTTCGCGGAATACCGGATAAATATCCCGCGCCTCGGTAATTTGTTGCATGGCAAACAGCTCTGGGAAGCGAGTTTTTACCGATTGGTATTCGTACCAAAGTGCCTGGTGTTCCCGCTGGGTGATTTCGATGTACGAGAAGTACTGAGCCTTCGGCAGAATAGACTCGGTGAGCAGGCGGTGGCACACAGCGGAGTCTTCGTTCCAGTTGTCCCCGTCGGAGGCCTGGGCGCCATAGATGTTCCATTGGTCGGCGGGGTAGCGCTCGGCCATAATGTCCTGCATCAAACGCAGTGCGCTCGATACGATGGTGCCGCCGGTTTCCCGAGAGTAAAAAAACTCATGCTCATCCACCTCTTTGGCGCTCGTGTGGTGGCGGATAAATACCAGCTCCGTGTGCTCGTAGTTTCGTTGCAGGAACAGGTACAAGAGGATAAAGAATCGTTTGGCGATGTCTTTGGTGTCTTGGGTCATGGAGCCGGAAACGTCCATCAGACAAAACATAACGGCCTTGCTGTGGGGTGTTGGGTGTTTGACGTGCAGGTTGTATTTAAGGTCGAAGGTATCAAGCCAGGGAACGCGCTGAATCTTATCCCGCACTCGTGAAATCTCTTCTTCCAACTCGGAAACCCGCTTTGGGTTGTACAAAATATCCGCGTTCTCACGCTCTTGTTGTAGCTCCTTCTCCAGAGCTTTTAGGCGCCGGCGCTTACTCGCCGTCAACGCGATGCGCCGGGCGTGAGCCGAGCGCATGGAACGAACCACGTTCAGTTGCCCAGGATTTCCATGGTTGCTGTAACCGGCTCTGTGTCGCGTAAAATCGGTGGTACCGCTGAGTTGGCGTTTGACAAGATTGGGCAGGGCGAGGTCGTCAAACATAAAGTCGAGAAATTCGGCCTGAGAAATCTGAAACACGAAGTCGTCCTGCCCTTCACCCTGATCGCTGGCCTCAGAACCACCCGCGCCGGTGCCCCCAGGCGGAGGGCGGGAAATTTTATCGCCAGCGACGAACTCCTTATTGCCCGGTAACACATTCTCACGCCGGCCGCCCCGGCCGTGTTGAAAAACGGGCTCCTGAACATCCCGTGAGGGAATACTGATCTTTTCGCCTTGTTCCATATCGGTAATCGAACGCTGGGCCATGGCGTCGGCTACCGCCTTTTTGATGTGCTCCCGGTATCGTTGTAAAAACCTCTGCCGGTTAACGGCACTTTTGTTTTTGGCGTTGAGACGGCGGTCGATTATGTGGCTCATAAAAATACCCCTGACAGAGACTGACTGCGACGACGTTCTGCATCAGTTCCTGATGGTGGTACGCACAGTGTTCGGCGGCAGAATATTCTGCCGCGCCGCTATTGCGATTTGCGCACCCGCAGATACCACTCGGACAGCAGACGTACCTGTTTCTCCGTATAGCCTCGCTCGATCATACGCGCCACGAAATCCTGGTGCTTCTTCTGATCGGACGTGGACGCTTTGGCATTGAATGAAACCACCGGCAGAAGATCCTCCGTATTGGAGAACATCTTTTGCTCAATCACTGAGCGCAGTTTCTCGTAACTGTTCCAGGCCGGATTACGCCCCTCGTTATTGGCCCGGGCACGGAGAACAAAATTGACGATCTCGTTTCGAAAATCTTTAGGGTTGCTGATTCCGGCGGGCTTTTCGATTTTTTCCAACTCTTGGTTGAGCGATGCGCGGTCCAGTATCTCGCCGGTGTCTGGGTCGCGGTATTCCTGATCTTGTATCCAGAAGTCGGCGAACGTCACGTATCGGTCAAAAATGTTTTGCCCGTATTCGGTGTAGGATTCCAGGTACGCGGTTTGAATCTCTTTGCCGATAAAGTCCACATACCGAGGCGCCAGATACTGCTTGATGAAACCCAGGTAGCGCTCGCGTACTTCGGGTGGGAATTGCTCCTGCTCGATCTGTTGTTCCAGCACGTAGAGCAAGTGCACGGGGTTGGCCGCAACTTCGGTCGGGTCGAAATTAAATACCTTTGACAGAATTTTAAATGCAAAGCGTGTGGATAGGCCGCTCATCCCTTCGTCCACTCCAGCGGCATCCCGGTACTCCTGAATGGACTTGGCTTTGGGGTCTGTATCTTTGAGGCTTTCGCCGTCGTAGACGCGCATTTTGGAATAAATGCTGGAGTTGTCTGGCTCACTTAGGCGCGAAAGAATAATAAATTTAGCCAGCATGCGCAGCGTATCCGGTGCGCACTGAGCGCGTTCCAATGAGCTGTTCTGCAAAAGTTTTTCGTAAATTTTTACCTCTTCGGATACCCGCAAACAATAGGGCACTTTGACGATATATACCCGATCCAGAAACGCTTCGTTGTTACGGTTGTTTTTAAACGTCTGCCATTCGGACTCGTTCGAGTGGGCGAGGATAATGCCATCGAAGGGAATGGCGCCCAAGCCTTCGGTGCTGTTGTAGTTACCTTCCTGCGTCGCCGTTAACAACGGGTGCAGAACCTTGATGGGCGCTTTAAACATCTCCACAAATTCCATCAAGCCCTGATTTGATCGGCTCAATCCGCCGGAGAAGCTGTAGGCGTCCGGGTCATTCTGGGGGTAATCTTCCAGCTTCCGGATGTCCACCTTGCCCACCAAAGAAGAAATGTCCTGATTGTTTTCGTCGCCGGGCTCCGTTTTAGAAATCGCGACCTGATCCAAAATGGAGGGATACGTTTTCACAACACGAAACTGACTGATATCGCCCTCAAACTCATGCAATCGTTTTACAGCCCAGGGAGACATGATTGTGTTCAGGTAGCGCCGCGGGATGCCATAGTCTTCTTCCAGAATCACGCCGTCCTCGTCCGGGTTGAACAGGCCCAGGGGCGACTCAAAAATAGGCGAGCCTTTTAAACAGTAGATAGGCATCTGCTGCATCAGCTCTTTGAGCTTTTCCGCTAGCGATGATTTTCCTCCGCCCACGGGGCCGAGCAAGTACAGAATTTGTTTCTTTTCCTCCAGACCCTGGGCGGCGTGTTTGAAGAACGACACCATTTTCTCGATGCATTCTTCCATGCCGTAGAATTCGCTGAAGGTTTTGTAGCGTTTGACGATTTTGTTGGAAAAGATGCGGCTTAATCTCGGGTCGCGAGACGTGTCCACCAACTCAGGTTCCCCGATGGCCATTAGCATGCGCTCGGCGGCCGTGGCGTAGGCGCTCGGATCTTCCTTGCACAGATTCAGGTACTCCTGAATGCTCATTTCTTCCTGGCGTGTAGCAGCGTAGCGTTCACGATAATGATTAAAAATAGTCATGAATCAGTCCTCACGCTTGGCTAAGGGCGATAGGTTACACAGTAGTTTTTTGTTCGCTCCGAAACAAGTGTGTCTGAGCCGCCGAGCCCGTCCATTAAGCATAGCGGCAATTTACTGTGGGTTAGTCGTTTGGCGAAAATATTTTTATGGATCATGTGGCATGGTGTGACTGAGGCCTGCGTTTTGTCGCCAACAAAACGGCCGCAATATTCAGTCCATCCTGTACGCTGTAGCGCAACTCTCTTTTTTTGATGGCGGCATTTTTTGGCGGCGGCACTTTTTGACCGGAAAAAAAGATCGACGTTGCCGCTAGCGTAAAAAAATTGTGCGATAATGCCGCGTTTGGCATTAACGGATTGGAGTCGGTATGGATTCGGTGGCAGAGAAAGTGGCATCGCAAGGGGATATTCTGGTAACAGGAGGTGCCGGTTATATTGGCAGCCATGTATGCGTAGAGCTAATGGCCGCGGGTTACCGTCCGGTGATTGTGGATAACCTGAGTAACAGCAAGCACGAGGCGGTGCGGCGCATTGCCGAAATCGGTGGGCAAGAGCCGGTGTTCTATGAGCAGGATCTGAATGATGGAGCGGCGCTGGAGAAGGTGTTCGCGAGCCATGACTTTGCGGCCGTCATGCATTTTGCCGGGCTGAAAGCCGTGGGTGAGTCGAGCGAGATACCGCTTACCTATTACCGGGAGAATGTCGGCAGCACCCTGACGCTGGCCGAAGTGATGGCCAAATTTCAGGTATGGCGCTTAATTTTCAGTTCCTCTGCCACGGTTTACGGCGATCCGGTTTCGGTGCCCATTGATGAAACCTTTGCCACCTCGGCCACCAACCCTTACGGGCGCAGCAAGCTCATGATTGAGGAGTTGTTGCGGGATGTGGCGGCGGCGCCCCTGAGCGAGTGGCGCATCAGCTTGCTTCGTTACTTCAACCCCATAGGCGCCCATGAAAGCGGCCGGATTGGCGAGGACCCCGCCGGCATACCCAACAACCTGCTGCCCTTTGTAGCTCAGGTCGCCATTGGCAAACTGCCCGAGCTGAATATTTTTGGGGACGATTACCCCACAATCGATGGCACCGGCGTACGCGATTACATACACGTTGTAGATCTCGCTCGGGGCCACGTTGCCGCGCTGCAGGCACTGTTGTCGGCGGAGCAGGGCGTTTACACCTACAACCTGGGCACGGGCCGGGGCTATTCGGTGCGCCAGGTGGTCGAGGCGTTTGAGCGCGCCAGCGAGCGCGCGGTGCCCTGCCGGGTGGTGCCCCGGCGTCCGGGGGATATCGCCAGCTGTTTCGCCAATGCGGATTTGGCGCTCCGGGAACTGGACTGGCAAGCGGAGTTTGATTTGGACCGGATGGTTGAAGACGCGTGGCGCTGGCAGTCCCAAAACCCCGAAGGTTATGGCTAAGCTGGATTCATTGGCCCCAGCGCGACTCACAGTAGCGTTGGTATTACCACCTCAAAGCGTGCGCCACCGAGAGGCGATGAGTCGATGCGCAGATGGCCGCCATAACTGGCGACGATGTCGGCGCTAACGGCCAGGCCTATGCCTTGGCCTGGCTGTAGCCGATCCAGGCGGGTGCCTCGTTGAAGCACAGCGTCTCGATTTTCGGGGGCGATGCCGGGACCGTCGTCGTCGACGTATAAGGTCATGGCATTCCCAACGGTTTTGGCACTCACCGATACCTGCGTTCGTCCGTACTTGAACCCGTTGTCCAGCAAGTTACCCAGCAACTCCAGTAAATCCTGTTCGTCGCCGGGGAAGTAAGCGTCTCGTTGCAAGTCACTGTGGCTGTGAATGGCCTTATCCCTGTAAACCTTGTGAAGAGCGCTAAACAGCCGGTGCACCACGGGGGTTAGGGCCGTGCGCTGATAGAGGCCTTGCTGCTGGCCCGAGACCGCACGCTGAAGCTGATACGACACGATCTGGCTCATGCGTTCCAGGTGCTCGTTCAGCGCACGGCGCAGCTCGGTGTCCATGGGCGCATCGTCCAGCCGGGCCTGCACTACCGCCAGGGGTGTTTTGAGGCTGTGAGCTAAGTTACTCAGGCTGTCCCGATAACGCTGGCGCAATGCCTGCTCCCGGTCCAGCACTTGGTTTAAATTGTCGGCAACCGGCTGCAACTCCCGCGGGTGGCGCCCCTGAATGCGCGTACTTGCGCCGCTGCGCATGGTTTTCAGTTCGGTGGCGAGTTGGCGCAGCGGCCGCAATCCCCAACGCAAAATCGCGCTCTGGGCGATCAGCAACAGCAAAGCTGAGGCGCCCAGCCAATGCCAGAGGTGACTTCGGTAGGCGGCAAGTTCGGCGGCATAACTGTTTTGGTCGCGCCACACCGCGAAGCGAAAGGGGTGCTCATTCCCGTTTTCGGTTTCCCAAATCACATCATAATGGGCGCGCCAGTGGGGTTTGCCGCCGAATGGGGCTGTTTCCAGCGTAAACTCCCCCGGCTGCGAGTGTGGTGCTAGCGTTTCCCACGGTGGTGGGGTGAGCAGCTGAGCCGAGTTGGAGCGCCACACGGGTACCCCCACGTCATCGTAAATAAAGGCATACAGACCGGAGTTCAGGGGCTCAAAATCCGGCTCCATTAACGTGGCGGGCATGCGTATTTGGCCGGATTCTTCGTCCAGCGTGGCCACACTAAATAGCAGGTAGACGTGGCTCTGCAGCCGGGCCTCAGCAGCGGCGTGCAGACTGCGCTGGAAGGCTTGGTCCAGAAGCACACCGGTAAGCCCTAAGAACGTGGGCAGCACCAGGGCAGAAGCCAGCAGTAGCCGGGTCGACAGGGACCAGGCCATCAGGGCGAGGCCGCCTCGGCGGGTGGGTTGAACCGGTAGCCCAGCCCGCGCTGGGTACTGATCAGGTTTTGTTGACCCTGCGGGTCGAGCTTTTTGCGCAGACGACCGATAAACACCTCAATAACGTTGCTGTCCCGGTCAAAATCCTGTGCGTACAAGTGTTCGGTCAGCTCCGATTTGGACACCGTCTTGCCCGCATTGAGTGCCAGATAGGCCAGGGTGTTGTATTCGTAGCCGGTCAGCTCCACCGTTTCGCCGTGCATGCTCACGTGCCTGGCGCTGGTGTCGATGCGCAAAGGCCCGTATTGCAGCACTGGCGTGGCATGGCCACTGGCCCGACGCACCAACGCGTTGATACGCGCGCGCAGTTCTTCTGGGTGAAAAGGTTTGGTCAGATAATCGTCGGCCCCCGCCTCCAGGCCCGAGACCTTGTCTTGCCATGCGCTGCGGGCGGTCAGAACCAGAATTGGGTAGTGGCGCTGTGTGGCGCGCAGCTCCCGAATAAGGTCCTCACCGTCCATTAGCGGCAGGCCCAAATCGATAATGGCCAGGTCATACTCGTACTCCTGCCCCAAAAATAACCCTTCACGGCCGTCAGCGGCCAAGTCGCAGGCATAGTGTTCGGCGCGCAGTAGGGTATGTATTTGCTCTCTGAGCGCGGGCTCATCTTCTACCACCAGGATGCGCACAGTTTCGCTCCTCGCTTACCGGTTACTGATCTTTCCAGATTGGCCATCGACATTGATCGTGCGCATACGGCCGTCGTCCTGCAGAACACGAACCTGATAGATGATCCGCCCGTCACGCTGGCGTGTCTGTACGTCCATAATTCGCCCTCCGTACTGCTGGCGCACGATTTCCGCCGCGCCGGCGGCGGTGACCTGGGAGCTGGCCGCCCGAGCATTCTGGTTTGGGGTGGAGGCTGGCTGCGCGTGGGTTAGAGGTGCGCCCGGCCCCGCCGCAGCGGCAAGCAGCAGGGCGCTCAGCAGCTGGGTGCAAAAGGTGCGGCGTGAGGGCATAGTAGATTCGATCCAGAGAATATCGTCGGCGCCACAGTAGGCGCGGGTTAAGCATAGCGTGTCTGGGCCCCGTTTACAGCTGGGGCGAGCCGGAGCTGGCCCGGCCGATCATTTCAGCCGCATCCCGACCTCAGCCATACCCAGATACATACATAGATAATAGCCCCGCCAAACTGAACCCTGACTGAAGGTCGACCGTTTTTTCCGTCATGGCCTCGATCGGGGCCAAAACCTCCCCCAAATCAGGGTATAATCGACGTAAATATACCTAAATTAAGCGGTTTGTCCCTATGTCTGAAATATCTGATATCAAAACAGAGATGGCCGAGGTCGGCCGCCAGGCGCGGGCCGCAGCGCGCGTGGTCGCCGCGGCATCCACTGAGCTCAAGAACCGGGCACTGCTGGCCATCGCCGATGCGCTGGAAAGCGCGCGCAGCACGCTGGCTGCGGAAAACCAGAAAGATCTGGATGCGGGCCGGGCCCGGGGTCTGGACGATGCGTTACTGGATCGGCTGGAGCTCAAACCCTCAACCATCGACGGGATGATCGAGGGGCTGCGCCAAGTGGCGGCGCTGCCCGACCCCTGTGGCGCCATTACCGATCTCAATTATCGGCCCAGCGGTATTCAGGTGGGCAAGATGCGTGTGCCTCTGGGGGTGATCGGCATTATCTATGAGTCCCGGCCGAACGTAACCATCGATGCCGCCAGTCTGTGCCTGAAATCCGGCAACGCGGCCATTTTACGTGGCGGGAGCGAATCCATTCACTCCAATACGGCCATTGCCGCTTGTATTGCTGAAGGTTTGCAGCGGGCCGGCTTACCGGCTGAGGCGGTGCAAGTCATTAAAACCACGGACCGGGCCGCCGTGGGCGAGCTGATCACTATGCCCGAGTATGTGGATGTGATTGTGCCTCGCGGGGGCAAAGGCTTGGTGGAGCGGGTTAGTCGCGAGGCCCGGGTGCCGGTAATCAAACACCTGGACGGCATTTGCCACGTATACATCGATGCCGAGGCCGATCTGGATAAAGCGTTCAATATCGCCGTGAACGCCAAAACCCATCGCTACGGGGTGTGCAACGCGATGGAAACTTTGTTGATCGATGGGTCGGTGGCCGAGCAGATTCTGCCGCGCCTGGCTGACGCCTACGTTGCGGCCGGTGTCGAGTTGCGCGGTTGCGAGCGCACCTGTGCCTTGGTCGCCGCGCAGCCCGCAACGGAGGAGGATTGGGGTAGCGAGTACCTGGCTCCGATCCTCTCCATCCGAATTGTTGACGGGATAGAGCAGGCCATGGCTCACATTCAGCAGTACAGCTCCCAGCATACCGAATCGATCGTTACCGAGAATTACACTCGGGCACGGCGGTTTTTGAACGAAGTGGATTCGGCATCGGTGATGGTCAATGCCTCCACGCGCTTTGCCGACGGTTTCGAATATGGCCTGGGCGCCGAGATCGGCATCTCCACGGATAAACTGCATGCCCGCGGCCCTGTCGGGCTGGAAGGGTTAACGTCCCAGAAGTGGATTGTCCTGGGCGATGGTGAGGTGCGTGTCTAGCGCTGCAGAGGTGGCGCTATGAAGCGCACCACAATAGGTGTGTTCGGGGGTACGTTCGACCCGATTCACTTCGGCCATTTGCGCCTTGCGCTGGAAGTGAAGCAGGCGCTGGCACTGGACCAGCTGCGGCTGATGCCCTGCCATCGCCCCGGGCATCGGGACGCGCCAGAGGTGAGCGACGCACAGCGGGTGGAGATGCTCAAGCTGGCTCTTAGCACTTCGGACCAGTTGCAACTGGACACCCGTGAGTTCGAACGCCTGGGGCCGTCTTATAGTGTCGACACCCTGACGGAAATGCGCGCAGAGCTGGGGCCTGAAGCCAGTCTCGCCTGGATTGTGGGCAGTGACGCCTTCGCCGGGCTCGATCGCTGGCACCGCTGGCAAGAGCTTCTGGACTGGGGCCATTTAATCGTGGTGATGCGCCCAGGCTGGGCGCTGCCTGAAAGCGGCCCAGTGGCCGAGTGCCTTGCCCGTTGTCAGGCCGATGGCCAGGTGCTGGGTGAAAAACCCGCTGGTCATATCGTGGTGCAAACGCTGCGCTTATTGCCAATTTCTGCCACCGATATTCGGGATCAGATCCGGGCGGGGGAATCGCCGCAGTTTTTACTTCCAGATTCAGTCTGGCAGTTCATCCAGCAGCGAGGGCTATATGCCCGCCCAGGCCCTTAATGTCTATATACTAACGACCCAAATGCTGGCGACGAGTGCTTGTTTCGAGCTTAACGTCATAAAGCCATCCGGTATTAACCAACCATCAGCAGGTAATGAATGACCTCCGAGAACAACCCCATCATTATTGGCGCCCTGGAAGATCTCAAGGCGAAAGACATCGTTCAATTGGATGTGCGTGAGCTCAGCCAAATTATGGATACCCTGATTATTGCCACTGGCACTTCCAGTCGCCACGTTAAATCCCTGGCCAACAGTGTTGTGGTGGAAACCAAACAGCAGGGGCACCCCCCGCTTGGTGTCGAAGGTATGGACGGCGGCGAATGGGTGCTGGTGGATTTCGGGGATACCGTGGTGCATGTGATGCAACAGCAAACCCGGGACTTTTATGAGTTGGAAAAACTCTGGTCCATGGAACCTGGCACCCGAAGTGAAACCTAATAGGCGGGCGTCGGTCTAATGCGCGTTCGTCTGATCGCGGTCGGTACCAAAATGCCCGCTTGGGTAACCGCTGGCTACGAAGACTACGCTAAGCGTCTGCCCCGGGACTGGGCTGTCGAGCTGGTGGAGTTGCCGCTAGCGGCGCGCAACAAGAACAGCTCCGCCGCACAAGCCATGGAAAAAGAGGCGGATGCGATGCTGGCCGCGATCGGTAAGGGCGACCGCGTGGTCGCACTGGAAGTGACCGGCCGCGCCTGGAGCACTGAGGACTTGGCGCAGCAGCTCAGTCAGTGGCGTATGAGCGGGTCCAATTACAGTTTACTGATCGGCGGGCCGGACGGCCTTGCGCCCCGGTGCCGGGCAGCGGCGCACCTGCAGTGGTCGCTTTCGCCCCTGACGCTACCGCACCCGTTGGTGCGTATTGTGGTGATCGAGCAGTTGTATCGTGCTTATTCGATACTGAACAACCACCCATACCACAAATGAATAACAACAGGATGCGCAGTCACCGCATCCTCCGCAAGATGAGTATTTTTTTTCTGAGGCACGATGTCTGAATCCCACCGCTTTAAAGACCACCACCGAGAGGAGCGGATTTTCTTCGTACGCACGGTCATCGCTGGGGTATTCGTCGTCCTGGGGTTGGCGCTGCTCATCGCGCGCTATTACAGCTTGCAGGTTATCAATCATCAAGACTACGCTACGCGTTCAGATCGTAACCGGATACACGTGCAACCCATACCGCCCACCCGCGGTTTAATTTATGATCGCAGTGGCGAGCTGCTCGCGGGCAATCGCCCCATCTATATCCTTTCATTGGTCCCCGAGCGCATCCCTGACCTGGACCACACCCTCGAACGCCTCAAACCATTGGTCAACATAAACCCCAGCGATCTGGAAAAATTCTACGATCAGTTGCAACAGCCGCGTAAACCGTTCGAGGCGGTGCCTCTGCGCTACCAGCTCAGTGAGGCCGAAATTGCCCGTGTCGCCGTGAACGAATTTCTTCTGGAGGGCGTAGAGGTGGAGGCGCAGTTGGTGCGCTATTACCCCCAACAGGAGTTGTTCGCCCACAGCATCGGCTATGTGGGGCGCATCAGCCAATCGGATTTAGCCCGCTTTGACGAGGATGACCTGCGTCGGTATAGCGGCACCCACTCCATCGGTAAAAACGGTTTGGAAGCTCAATACGAGCAGGAATTACTGGGCGAGGTCGGCAACCAGTACGTGGAGACGAATGCCCGGGGGCGAATATTGCGGGTTCTGAGTCGAGTGGACCCGAAACCCGGCGCGGATTTGGAACTGCACCTGGATTTGAACCTGCAACGTACCGCCGCCCAGGCGCTGGAGGGCATGCGCGGCGCGGTGGTGGCGCTGGATGTAAAAACCGGCGGCGTGTTAGCCGCCGTGAGTTTGCCCAGCTTCAACCCCAATCTATTCGTGACCGGTATCAGCTTTGCAGACTATCGCGCGTTGAACCAATCGAAAGATCTGCCCCTTTACAACCGCTTTTTACAGGGGCAATACCCGCCCGCATCCACCATTAAATCGATCATTGGGCTGGCGGGCCTGCACCACAATGTCGTGGATGCCGAGCACTGGGTGCGCGACCCCGGCTACTACCAGCTACCGAACAGCAGCCGACTTTACCGGGATTGGCGACGCAGCGGTCACGGGCCGCGCGTGGATATGATGCAGGCCATGGTGGAATCTTGTGATGTCTACTATTACGATCTTGGCCATCGGCTCGGCGTGGATGCTATGCACAGCTTCGGCAGCCGGTTCGGCCTGGGGCAGCTGACGGGCATAGACTTGCCGTCGGAGCGGCGCGGCATCTGGCCATCCCGGGAATGGAAACGGGGCGCACGGGGCAGCGCCTGGTTTCCCGGCGATAACCTGAACATGGCCATCGGCCAGGGTTACGCACTGACCACCCCGTTACAGTTGGCGGTCAGCACCGCCACCCTCGCCAACCGTGGCAAACGTATGCTGCCACAGGTGGTGCGTTCGGTGGGCGGCGTGGAGCGTCCGCCGATTGTTGCTGATTATCTGGAAGTGGACGACAAACATTGGGAGTTTATGCTCTCGGCCATGGAAAACACCGTGCATAGCCAACGCGGCACGGCCCGGCGCATAGCGGCGGGAGCGGATTACCGCATGGGCGGAAAAACCGGAACAGCGCAAGTGGTGGCCATTGCCCAGGGCGAGAGTTACGACTCCGATACGTTGTACGAGCGGCACCGGGACCACGCCCTGTTTGTGGGCTATGCGCCGGCCGATGATCCCCAGATTGCGGTGGCGGTGATCGTGGAAAACGGTGAGTCGGGTGCTACTGTCGCTGCGCCGATCGCGCGCAAAGTGTTTGATGCGTACCTGCGTCAGCAGTACGCGCAGCCGCTCCCTCATCAAGAGCCGTTGGCGGGACTGATAGGTGGCCAGCGATTAGGTGGCTCGCGATGAGCAACCAGGATTTTCTTCGGCGACTGCCGACCACCGGCCAAGACCTGCGGCGCCGAGCGCGCATACAGCAGCGGCTACACCTGGATTTCGCGCTGATTTTTCTACTTTTGTTGGTGACTGTTTATGGGCTGATCGTGCTCTATAGCGCCAGCGGTCAAAGTGCCAGTTCGGTACAGCGCCAAGGCATCTATTTTCTTGTGGGCTATATCGCCATGTTCACCGCGGCCCAGGTGCCCGTGCATGTGTTGCGCCGGATGGCCCCCTGGGCCTACGCGGTGGGCGCGGTGTTGGTGCTCCTGGTGCTGTGGATCGGCGTGGGTGCCAAAGGGGCGCAGCGCTGGCTAAGCATTGGCGGATTCCGCTTTCAGCCTTCCGAATTCATGAAGCTGGCGGTGCCCATTGCCGTTGCCGCTTATTTCGGCCAGCGGCTGTTGCCGCCCCGGTTCAAGCATGTGGTTGTGGCTCTTTTGCTGACGGTGGTGCCCGCGGTGTTGATCGCACGGCAGCCGGATTTGGGCACGGCGTTGCTGGTGGCTGCGGCGGGTCTGATGGTGTTATTTTTTGCCGGCCTGCCCTGGCGTTATATAGCCATCGCCTTCGGTGCGGTTTTGTTAAGCATTTGGCCACTGTGGCAGTTTGTGCTGCATGATTATCAAAAGCGCCGTGTTCTGACACTCCTGGACCCGGAGTCGGACCGTTTGGGCGCCGGCTGGAATATTATCCAGTCCAAAACCGCCATCGGCTCCGGCGGCACCTCGGGCAAGGGCTGGCTGCAGGGTACGCAATCACAACTGGACTTCTTACCCGAGGGGCACACCGACTTTATTATTGCCGTGCTGGCCGAAGAGTTCGGTCTTTTGGGCGTTCTGATCCTGTTGGGTTTGTATGCATTAATCATCGCCCGTGGCATGGCCATCGCTCGTAAATCCCAGGACAGCTTTGGCCGTCTGCTCGCCGGCGGTTTGAGCATGACGTTTTTCGTTTACGTATTTGTTAACGTCGGTATGGTATCGGGTCTCTTGCCGGTGGTCGGCGTGCCTTTGCCACTGGTCAGCCAAGGGGGGACCGCGGTAGTTACCCTGATGACGGGCTTCGGCATATTGATGGCCATCGCCACTGAAAGGCGGCGCGTAACCCGGCATATATAACCCCAACGTATAATTTGCGGGCCTGGAGCCTATGATGATTCTTGATTTCAACTATACGACTCGGTGTGTTCGGTGGGTCTTGAGCACGGTGTTAGTAATGTTACTGGCCACCGCCGCGCGTGCGGATTATCGAGCCCATCCGGAAGCGGTAGCGTTTATCGATGAGCTGGTATCGGATCACGGCTTTGCCCGTGACCAACTGGAGCAGTGGCTATCCCACGCCCAGCGACAGCAAAACATTCTGGATGCGATTGCCCGCCCCGCCGAGCGTGTGCGTAGCTGGAAAGAATACCGGCCCATCTTTGTGGTACCGCTACGAGTGAATAACGGTGTCGCGTTCTGGCAAGAACACCAAGAGGCGCTGGCCCGTGCCGAACAAAAGTACGGCGTGCCGGCCGAGGTAGTGGTCGCGATTATCGGTGTGGAAACCAACTACGGCCGCAATATGGGCAGCCATCGAGTGATTGATGCACTGACGACGCTCGCCTTTGATTACCCACCACGTGCGCCGTTTTTTCGCAGTGAGCTAAAAAACTATTTGCTGTTGACCCGCGAACATGAACAGAACCCTCTGGACTTTAAAGGGTCTTATGCCGGAGCCATGGGGTACGGCCAATTTATGCCGTCCAGTTATCGCCACTACGCCGTCGACTTCGATGGTGACGGTTTTGCGGATATTTGGAATAACCCCGTCGACGCGATCGGGAGCGTGGCCAATTATTTTAGCGTTCACGGCTGGCGACCCGGTGAGCCCGTATTGTTTAGAGCCCGCCAACAGGATTCCGCAAAAGAAGGTGCGCTTAAGACGGCGGATATGAACCGAATCGATCCACCGTCCACATCGTTGGCGGTATGGCGCGAGCGCGGCCTGGAACCTATCTTGCCTTTGCCCGATGACACACCGGCGCAAGCGTTGCAGCTGGAAGGTAGCTTTGGCGAAGAATTTTGGTTTGGTACGCAGAACTTTTACGTCATTACCCGATATAATCGCAGCCACATGTACGCTCTGGCGGTGTACCAGCTCAGTCAGGAAATAAAAACCGCGATGGAGGCTGTGGAGTGAAACACGGGATTGTTGGCGTTTTAGTGGTAGCCGGGCTGTATCTGGTGGGGTGTACCACTTTGCCTGGGGGCTCGCACAGGTCCGACCAGGAACAGGACCGAGGGCCAGCGCGGCCAGTGGATTTGTCCCACGTTCAGGATGCGGTGCCGCGCCCGGAAGTACGTACGCGCGCCGGCAATGCCAACCCCTACACAGTACTGGGCCGCACCTATCATTTATTGGAAGACGAGAGCGATTATAAGGAACAGGGCATAGCGTCCTGGTATGGTAAAAAGTTTCACGGCCGCAACACGGCCAACGGCGAGGTGTACGATATGTACGCCATGACCGCCGCGCACAAAAAATTACCCATTCCGTCCTATGTGCGCGTGACCAATTTGAACAATGGGCGTTCGGTGGTGGTGCGGGTGAATGACCGCGGGCCGTTTCACGATGGGCGCATCATCGACTTGAGCTACGCCGCCGCGCAGCGTCTGGGTTTTGTTGCTCAAGGTACGGCGCCGGTTGAAGTGGAAATCATTACACCGGAGACGCCGGCATCGGTGGCGTTGAACGTGGTCTCCTATGAGGAAACCGCAACGGCATCCGCAGACGATACGAGATCGGGTAGCGCGTTTTTACAGGTGGGGGCGTTCTCCACGGAGGCGGCGGCCCGCCTCCAGGCGGATCGGGTGTCGGCACTGACCGGACAGAAGGTGCTGGTGTTAAATCCCAGTAACGACCAACTCTACCGAGTTCGTGTTGGACCCTTTATCGACACAGTACAGTTACATGAGGTGCAAGAGGTGTTGCGCCGGGGCGAGATCAATCAGGCACATATCGTTTACGACCGATAAGGCTGGTGGGTCAACCATTTTTTGCAAGCGTAGACAGAGTGATATTTCAGCATGGTTAAAAGATTTTTTTTAGCAGCCGCGTTCCTGTTGGCCGCGGTGAGCGTGCAGGCGCAACAGGTACTGATTCCAGCGACGCCCAAGCTTTCCGCCACGGCGTACCTGCTGGTGGACGCGGTTACCGGTGAAGTATTGGTTGAACACAACGCCGATACGCAGGTGGAGCCCGCGAGTTTAACCAAATTGATGACCGGTTATATCGTCTCTTCAGAAATAGCACAGGGTCGCCTTGGCCTTAACGATATGGTGAATATCAGCGTTAAGGCGTGGCGCAAAGGCGGCTCCAAAATGTTTGTTCAGGAAGGGACGCAGGTATCGGTGGAAGATTTGTTGCGCGGAGTGATTATTCAATCCGGCAACGATGCCAGCATTGCCTTGGCCGAGCATGTGGCCGGTAGCGAAGAAGCCTTTGTCGATATCATGAACCAAAAAGCCGCACTGCTGGGAATGCACAACACCGTGTTTAAAAACTCCACGGGTTGGCCCGCTGAAGGCCACCTGACCACCGCCCGGGATCAGGCGATTATAGCCCGGGCCGTCATCAATGATTATCCAGAGCATTACGGCAAATACAGCGAAAAATATTTTTCGTACAACGGCATCAATCAGGCCAACCGCAACCTGCTGCTGTACCGCGATCCCAGCGTGGACGGCCTGAAGACCGGCAGCACCGACGCCGCTGGTTATTGCCTCGTGGCGTCCGCTAAGCGCGACGGAATGCGGCTTATTGCCGTCGTAATGGGGACCGCCAGCGAAGCGGCGCGGGCCACCGAAACCCAGCAACTACTGTCGTATGGTTTCCGGTACTACCAAACCCAGCCGGTGTACACCGCGGGTGAGGAGTTACGGCGCACGCGCGTGTGGGCAGGACAGTCCGATGACGTAGCTCTGGGCGTGGCGGATGATCTGGTTTTGACGATTCCGCGGGGCAGCCAGGGTGCGCTTGAAGCCAAAATGCACATCGACGAAACCATTAAAGCGCCGGTTACTCAAGGTCAAGAGCTGGGTAATTTGACCATCGACCTCAATGGCGAACGTTTGGCCGACGTGCCTCTGGTGGCAATGGAAGAAGTGGAGCAGGCGGGTTTCTTCGCTCGTCTGTGGTCAAACATCAAACTGTTCTTCATGGGTTTGTTTGGCCTGAGTTAAACGCCCATTACCGCGGATTACCGAAGGTTTTTTTCGAACGGTTTAAACCGTGGCGACGGCAGAGTGCGCCCCCTTGCGCCCCGCTGGCCACGGGAATCTGCTACCATAAGCGCCAGTTAACCCGTGTTTTCAGGAGGCGCCTCGCTGTCATGGCTGAACCTAAAGCCCCCAAAATCGAATTTCCCTGTCCCGACTACCCCATTAAAATCTTGGGGGATGCGGGAGAGGGTTTGCAACAACTGGTAATCCAGGTGATGCGCCGCCATGCGCCGGATTTCGACCAGACTTGCCTGCGGGTGCGCAATAGCCGCAACGGCCGCTATCAGTCTTTTACCGTCAGCATTACCGCCACGGGCGAAGACCAGCTGCGGGCCATCAACGACGATCTGCGCGCAAGCCCGCTGACGAAAATGGTGCTTTAGTGCCGGGTTCACAAGTGCGGGGTTCAAAAGCGCCGAGCTCAAAACGGTTGGTGATTCACGACCTGGGGCTGCGCGAGTACCAGGACGTCTGGCACGCAATGAGCGAATTCACCTCCCAGCGTGACCCAGATACCCCGGATGAGCTTTGGCTGGTTGAACACCCGCCAGTATTTACTCAGGGGCAGGCGGGCAAGGCAGAACATCTGCTGTTGCCCGGCGAAATTCCCGTTATACAATCCGACCGGGGCGGCCAGGTAACCTACCATGGTCCCGGTCAATTGGTGGCTTATCCTCTGCTGAACCTGCGCCGTTTGAACTTTGGCGTTCGGGATCTGGTGAGCGCACTGGAGCAGGTTTTGGTGGCGGTTCTGGCCAGTTACGATATTGAAGCCTACGCCAAAGCCGACGCCCCTGGGGTTTACGTGCAGGAACAGAAAATTGCGTCGTTGGGCTTGCGTGTGCGCCGGGGATGCAGTTTTCATGGCCTGGCGCTTAATGTGGCCATGGATCTGGAGCCATTTCAACGCATTAACCCCTGCGGTTACAGCGGGTTAAAAATGACACAAATGAAACAGCTGATTACACCCGTGCCGGCTCTGAAAGAGGTTCAGGAGCGCCTGGTCGCCGAGTTCGTACAGAAATTGGGCTATTAATCAGGTACAATTCCCGTTCTCCAAAGTCGACTCAGTCACCCGTCACAGCCCGTCAGTAGAGATCGAAGATGTCCGATACCCCAGAGCTGCAACCCGTCAAACGCACCCGGCGCCTGCGCCAGGGAGAAAAATTGCGCGACGCCGCCAAGGTCGAGCGGATTCCCGTTAAGGTAATCGCTTCCGACAACCTTGAGCGTAAGCCGGACTGGATTCGTGTGCGGGTGCCCGCCTCGCCAGAGGTGGACCGCATCAAACGCATTTTGCGCAAACACAAACTGGCCTCCGTGTGCGAAGAGGCCAACTGCCCCAACCTGGGCGAGTGTTTCAGCGGCGGCACCGCCACGTTTATGATCATGGGTGAAATTTGCACCCGCCGCTGTCCGTTTTGCGACGTGGGCCACGGCAAACCCAACCCCCTGGACGTGGACGAACCGCGTCAGTTAGCTGAGGCCATCGCCGAGATGAAACTCAGCTATGTGGTCATTACCTCGGTGGATCGGGATGATCTGCGCGATGGGGGTGCTCAGCACTTTGCCGACTGTATCCGCGAAGCGCGTCAGCATAGCCCTGGCTTGCAGGTAGAAATTCTGACCCCGGACTTTCGCGGCCGTATGGATGTCGCTCTGGACATTCTGGAAGCGGAAGCGCCGGACGTGTTTAACCACAACCTGGAAACCGTCCCCCGTCTCTATCGGCAGGCGCGCCCCGGCGCCAATTATAAGTGGTCGCTGGAGCTGCTCAAGCAATACAAACAGCGCCGCCCTGATGTGCTCACCAAGTCGGGTTTGATGGTGGGTTTGGGTGAGACCAAAGAAGAAATTTTCGAAGTAATGCGGGATATGCGCGCCCATGATATCGATATGCTGACCATTGGCCAGTATCTGCGTCCATCCAAAGATCATTTGCCCGTGGATCGCTATGTGCACCCGGACGAGTTTGACGAGTACACCCGCCTGGCTGAAGAGCTGGGCTTCAAACGTGCCGCCTGCGGCCCTCTGGTGCGCTCCAGCTACCACGCCGACAAACAGGCCCATGGGGAAGAGGTAGGGCGTGTTGAGGTGGTACAAAAGCACGGCTAACGGTGGTCTGTGTTAGCACTTTGTATGAGCAGGTTAATTCTCTAGCACACAACGCGTGCTAGAGGATTAACCTGAGCCGTTAGCTGGCAAACCGGCCTATTTCAGTTTTCGCTATCCTTCTTTCTTATCTTTCCGAGATTTTCAGTTTCGCACAGCGAAGATCACGTTTGGCCTTCTCGGACCGTCTTCAGCATGGATGCTGAAGCCGAGCCTACAGGGACGTATTTACGGCGTGTCCGGGAAGGCCAAGCGTGACCGCAGCACCTAAACAGAGCGCCGGCTTTCGATCACTCCCAAAACAGAAACTTTACTTCGGCAATTACTTCTACAGCAGAAAAAAAGCCCCGCATAAAGCGGGGCAAAGCAACTGGAAAACGACTGACCGTTTTGCCTGAAAAATCCATCCGGGACGTCACGTCGCGGCGGCGATCACCCACATAGCTATCCCAAAGACGACTGCCGTTGAGGCTGGTTTGTCGGGAACGCATCGCGCGTCCTCGTATTTTTATCTGACCTCGGTTTTAGGAGGCTCAGCTCTTGGACGCATCTGTGGCTGTCGAAAGGTATTTGTCGGTTACTGAAAACAGGGGTCCTTTATACCGATTTACTTTTATATATACAAATGGTTTCTTGTGCAAAATTGCCTCGTTTAAAAGGCGCGCTGTGGGGCGTTTCACAAAATAGGTGAAAACTGAGTTGCCGACAGAATAGGCGGTGGCAGGTGCCGCCATCCGGACACCAGGCGTCCGGATGGTTTGACGATCTGGTTAGGGGCAACAGTGGGGAAACAGGTGGCTGTTTAGGCTTCGGCGGGGCCGCCGGATGCTTTTAGCAGCGCCTGTATGAGGGCGGATAATTCCAGCGCCATAAACGCAAACTCCGCATCGAATTGCTCCGCAGCGGATTCCGGGTCGCGGTCCAGCGCCTGCTCTTTAAGACTGTCTTCAAACTTCAGTTGCGTGAGCGCGAACTGATCGTTGAGCACAAAGTGAATGCTGTCTTTCCAAGTCAGTGCTAAACGGCTCACATACATGCCGCTGTCCAGGTGGCTGCTTATCTCGGGTGCGGTCAAATCCTGGTGGCGGCAGCGAATAATCCGGCTATCTTTGCCGGCCTGGAGCTCACAGTCTTCGCCCAGCTCGAAATCCTCCGGCGGCGTGCCGGTGCGCACCCACTCGGTCATCAGCTGCGTGGGGGCCTGGGTGGGGTTGAGGGGGATCACTTTCAGGCTGCCCAGAGATTCGCGCAACTGGCTGAGAAGATCCTCTGCTCGTTTGGCCGATGCGGCGTTAACCACAATCAGGCCCTCCCGTGGAGCAATATAGGCAAAATCCCGGGCGGACTTGCTGAATGCCTGGGGTAGCAACGAAAAGATGATCTCGTCTTTCAGGGTTTGCCGTTCTTTACGCCCTACAGGGCGGCCTTCTTCAGCCTGAATTTCCTGAACCTTCTCTTCCAGATGCTCGTTCACCACCGCTGCGGGAAGCAGCTTTTCCTGGCGCTTCGAGCAAATCATCATATACCCGTGTGCAGCCTGAACATACTCCGTGCCCTGGTGCCCCAGCGGTGGTGACCAGCCGCTGCGTTTTGTATCCATCTTGCCACAGGGGTGGAAGGGGTTCTTGAGCAGGGCTTCCTGCAGGGTTTCGGGGGTCAGAGTGCACGTTTCGGTAAAACGGTACAGACGTAGGTTTTTAAACCACATGGGCAATCCTGGAGTACGACGCTATTGGAACAAGGCGCATGGGTAAGCGCCATCGCACAAATGAAACAGCCCCGGCCGGATTAGCGGACCGGGGCTGATAAGGGCGGTTTGGACGAACGGTTATTCGTCCAAAAAGCTTCGCAGATGATCCGAGCGAGACGGATGGCGCAGCTTGCGCAGAGCTTTAGCTTCAATCTGCCGAATTCGCTCACGGGTCACATCAAACTGCTTGCCGA
>DAHVRW010000039.1 GCA_027322215.1 Marinimicrobium sp. | reverse complement strand
GTCTTGCTGATGGTCAAGCTGGTTGCAAAAGAATTGTTGTACGCAACCAGTACCAAACTGCCCCGGTGGCAAGCTGATATTATGCACCACCAGAAGGCTAACCTCGGCGCCAGGGGGACGGGAATTGAAATTGGGAGACGGGCAGGCCTGCGCCGACACCAACCAGCCATTGCGAATCTGCTCGTTCACGGGTCCCCCTTTTATCCTAAAGGGGATAATACCGGCAGATGGTTAACCCGGCAATCAGGCGTCAGCAACTACCGGGCCCGGCTGTCACGCAAAGTCCCGATGACCGCCTCCAGGGCGCGATCGAACAGCATACTGTCGTCAAGGATACGCAAGCGGCCTTTTTTCAAAGCCAGCGCCAAGCCTTCACGGGTTTCCTCCGCCACCTTCATGCCCGAGCGATTCACAAAAATGTATTTGCCCGTGGACTTAATAATGGCGGCGAGACGACAGCGATACTGCTGCCCACCCTCATCGAGCATCTCAAACCAGCTGCCCTGGGTCAGATTACTTACCAGTGCGAGATGCTGATCGCCCTCTTCCAGGGTAATCTCCGCCTCTTCGGCCGGCTGCGACGCCGCCTCCGTTGGCGGGACGTCGGCTGCCGCTGGTGCAGGCACGGGCTCGGCCACTTCGACCACTTCGGCTACTTCAGCCGTTGTCGCCTCGGCGCGCTGGGGCTCGGCGGTTATCGCGGGCTCCGGCTGTACGGCTTCGGCTTCCACCTTCACAGGCTCGGCCTTTTCTGGCTCTGTTTTAGCCTGTACGGGCTCAGCTTCGGGTTTTATAGGGGTGACCGGCGTTCGTAAACGGTCCAGATGCAGCGCTTCCAGACCTTTGAACAGCTGAGTCATGTTGTATGGGTTAAAGGAAATGCTTTCCAACCCAGTTCGCAGCTTGGGCAATAATCGGGGCACCAGACGCAGCAGCGCCTTGCGGTTATCGGGGGTCATGGGTGCGCTAACGCTCCACACCAGCTTCTGGGCGGTGTCAGACACATCCCGCCATGCATCACTGTCTGTGCTCTCTTTCAGACAGGTAATGAACATGACGTTGGCCCAGGCTTCGCGCAACAGCTGCTCCGCTTCGGCCGGTATCTCAATGCCGTGGGTAATGCGCTCCAGCGCGGCGTTCACCTCCGCCCGCGCTCGCTCTGAACGCGCCTTGCCATCTTCGGCGTCCAGGGTGCGTTGCTCCAGAATTTGCGCTCGCCGTTTGTCTTTTTCCAAAAACGCACGAAAATCCAGCAGCAACTGATCGAAAATCCCCAAATCGGCTTCGAAGTCCGACAGTATGGTTTGCACGATCGACTCTATTTTCGTGTAGAGCTGGTCGGCTTTTTGTCGATCATCTTCTGGCCGCTCCTGCCAACCCAGAGCCGCGCTGGCCATCTCGTTCAATAAACGTCGGGCCGGGTGGCCACCTTTACTAAAAAACGATTTATCGGCGATGGCCACTTTGACCATGGGAATTTGCAAACGGCCCAGCAACGCCTTCATGGGCGCGGCCAAGTTCCGGTCGTCGAGAATAAACTCGAACATCATACTGACCAGATTGATTACATCCTCATCAACCTGGTTGATTGCCTGACCGCTTTGCCCACCCATCAGGCTCTGTAGCAGTGCCCGCACATCCACTGGCCCGACTCCATGAGTGCCAGCCACGCCGGTCGTGCTTAATGGGGCGGGGGCACGCTGCTGCGCTCGGGACAGCAACTTGACCAAATCTTCGGTTTGCAGCGCTTCACCGCTTTCCGCAGGTGCATGGGCCGTCGGCGTCCTATCCGCTCGACCAAGCAAATCGCGCAGCGTGTGCAACACCTCGTTATCATGAACATCTTGATAATGGGCGCCGCCAGAGTGCACCGTCTCGGCACTAGCGCCTCTGCCATAGCTGGAATCAGGCCCGGTGGCTGGGCTCTTCTGAATACCCCGCGCACGGGTCAACGACGGCAGAATATTAGCTTCAATCAGTTGCTGGTTAAGGCTCTGATACAGAGAGCCCAAACGGCTCATGACCAACTTATCAAATAGTTTGAACAGCACCAGCTTCGCTTTAACGTCGATGCGCGAGCTTTTGGCGGCCTCCGTAAACGCGTGACAGATAACATCCGCGCCCACAGGGTTATTTCGCTGGTAAACCTTTACCGGCACCAGATGGTCGATACGCATGGTTAGGTGCTGAATCGGCTCGGCGAACTCAGCATTGGCTTTATTGACCATGCCCTCGGTCGCCACCAACTCCTCCAGCTCATCGTGTTGAATGAGGGACAAATCATCGGCCGATACCTGGCTCTGAACTTCCCCTTCGTCGCTATGGGCCTGCGGATCCAACAATTGTGCAAAAGCGATGTCGATACGACGGAAGAACACCGCCTCCATAGTCCGTCGGCGCAGTCGTACTTCCCGCATGGAGTCGAAATACAGGTTTTGTTCCTGGTTGCTCTGGGATTGATCCGCAAGCTCAAACAGTGCGTCGTCCGCCTTATCGAACAGTTCTCGCAAGCAAATTTGCAGGTGCTTCCGAGTTTTACCTCGCAGCTCATGCATAGCCGCCGGCAAGCGGGTTAACGCAATCACCGACGCCCGCTCCGCTTTGGGCTTGAGTGGTACGACATTTTCATGTCCGGGGGAGGTATTTTCACTCATGTTCGTTCACTGTGATCTTCGACGGATAAGGTGCTGTCTTGTACCAGTATAGACAAGGTTATTATGCGCCCGATAAGCATTTGATCAGATCGGGATCCAGATCACACTTTTTACTAACTTATTAATTTCGTTAGAGATTTTTAAGCAGTAAATAACAAAACACTGCGCTTATTGGCATAAGGAAAAAAGCGCCTTCCGATGGTTTTCCGATGGTTTTCCGGTGGTCTTTCCGCTGTCTGATTGTACATATCGATGCCGCAACAGGTAGAATTTGCACCCAATTTGCTGACCATGCACGGTCAATTCTCGCACCTTCCACCCCAGCGACTAAGTCTGGTTTTGGAGTCCACTCATGCCCACAGTGACCACCGCTTTAGCCGAAGCCATACGCCAGAATGTGACCCAGGCGCTGGCTGAAGACATTGGCAGCGGTGATATTACCGCCCAGTTAATCCCCCCCGAGCAGCAGGCTCGCGCGCGAGTAATTACCCGGGAAGCGAGCCGCTTTTGTGGGCGCCCCTGGGTGGAAGAGGTTTTTCGTCAGCTGGATGCCGCCGTGCGCATTGATTGGCAGGTGGAAGACGGGGACTCGGTCGAGGCCGACAGCTTGCTGTTTACACTGGAAGGATCAGCGCGCAGCCTGCTTACCGGCGAGCGCACCGCATTGAACTTTGTGCAAACCCTGTCCGGCACCGCAACCCAAAGTGCCCATTACGCGGCCATAGTGGCCGATACTCGGGTGCGCCTGCTGGATACCCGTAAAACATTGCCGGGGCTGCGCCTGGCCCAAAAATACGCCGTTACCTGCGGCGGTTGTCACAACCATCGCGTCGGTCTGTTCGATGCGTTTTTAATCAAGGAAAACCACATCGCTGCCTGCGGTGGCATTGAAGCGGCGGTGGTCGCGGCCCGTACCCTGACACCAGGAAAGCCCGTGCAGGTGGAGGTGGAAACAACGGCGGAGTTTGAATTAGCGCTAGCAGCCGGAGCCGACATCATCATGCTGGACAATTTCACCCTGGACGATTTGCGGGCGGCGGTGAGCATGAACCGCGGTAGAGCAAAGCTCGAAGCCTCCGGCAATGTGACGGAAGAGAGCTTGATGGATCTGGCGGCGACGGGGGTGGATTACATTTCTATCGGCGCTTTAACCAAACACTGCCGAGCCATCGATCTGTCTATGCGCCTGGAGCTATTGAATCATTAAACCGCGCTATTCAGTGGTACAAGCGGTTTTTGAAGCCGCGGGTTCCGGCCACTGTTCCGGCAGTTTACGCAGGGCATAGACGTCAAAGCGTGTGGTTTTACCACTGAGCTGATAGGAAGGCGCGCGCTGCGCCAGCAATGGCGCTTTGCGGGGGCGCTTGACGACTACCCGGTAGCGGGCCTGACCCAGAGCGGACAACAGTAGATCGTCGGCATCGTCATCTCGGCCCACCAATTGGTGAAATGCACGCATTTCTTTTTTCACTTCCGCGCTTTTGTGCCGCTCGGGGAACATAGGATCCAGATACACCACATCGGGGGGCTCAACCAGACCATTTAAGTACTGCAAACCATCCATGGCTATCAGCTCGATGCGCTCGAGGACACGTTGCAACTCGCTCTCTTCAGCCATCTGCCGTGCCCGCTGTAAACCATCTTCCAACAGCAGCCACACCGGTAGCGACCGCTCAACGAGAGTGACCCGACAGCCCAGGCTAGCCAGAACAAAGCCATCCCGCCCGAGCCCAGCGGTCAAATCCAACAGGTGCGGGTAGACACCTGCTTTCACGCCCACTGCCTTGGCTATCTGCTGCCCTTTGCCGCCACCGAAACGGTAGCGGTGCCCCACCGCGCCGGTTATAAATTCCGCTCGCACCGGACCGGGCGCCTTAGCGCCAGTTTCCTGTATCGACAAGCCCTGCTCGTCATACAGCAACACGAAGTCCAGATCTTGCAGTCGCTTTGGGTCCACATCGCACAACAACGCGCATTGCAGACGCTGAGCAGCGTGTGCCGCCCGTACTTCGCTGCGCACATCGTTGCATACCACCGCAAGCCGGGGGGATTCGGGGGGCATGGACACCAAGCTCCTGGTTTGGATAAAGGTCCGCCAACAGGTGGTGGTCGGGGCAAGACCAAGCTATTTGCCCTCTCCCACCACCGCTGCGGTTGAGCACTAGGTTTTTATTGAACGGGCACCAGCTCCAGCTCAACCCGCCGGTTGGCCTGTCGGCCTTCGGGGGTGGAGTTGCTGGCCACCGGGTAGCGCGGCCCAAATCCGTAAACTTCCATACGCATACGACTGACATCGCGCGATGCCAGATAGTCCGCGACGCTTTTCGCACGGTTTTCGCTTAAGGTCTGATTCAGTTGATCGCCTCCGGTGGAATCAGTGTGGCCACTGATTACCAGAATGGTTTGATTGAATTCATCCACCACACGCGCCACGGAGTTGAGCACAGGGTAAAACTCGGAGCGAATCTCATGACGGCTGGTAGCGAAGGTAATATTGCCGGGCATGATCAACCGAAGCGTATCGCCCTCACGGCTGACCTGTACCCCAGTGCCTTGCAGCTCTTCGCGCAGTTTGGCCTCTTGGCGGTCCATGTAATAACCCACGCCCCCACCTATGGCACCACCCGCAACCGCACCGGTTATGGCACCCCTTGCGCGGTCGGACCGGCTGGCACTGGCCGCACCGATCACGGCCCCGGCGACCGCTCCCACTCCGGCGCCTTTTGC
This sequence comes from Marinimicrobium sp., assembly GCA_027322215.1. Taxonomy (GTDB): domain Bacteria; phylum Pseudomonadota; class Gammaproteobacteria; order Pseudomonadales; family Cellvibrionaceae; genus JAVDDU01. Next base: position 12,920 of record DAHVRW010000039.1, on the reverse strand, counting down.
CGTGTTGCTGGCCCGGCTCTCTCCGGTGTATGGGTCGGTGGTAGCGCACGCTGCCAATAATAAAAGGGTGCTAAGCACAACGAGATATTTCATAGTCAGTCCTCTTTAACAACATGAAATGGTTACAGCATAACCGCTAATAGCAGCCGCCCGCCCTGGGAGCCTGCCAAGATATTGCTCTGGTCCGATGGACGCCATCGCCGATGGCAGTCACAATGGTACCGCTATCGCGCAAAAAACATAGGCCGACTAATGCACAAGAATCCATTTTTTGTCCGCATAGGGATAACCGTGCTCCTGTTTGCACTGTACGCCTGTGCTGATTATTCGTTTCACCTCAACGAACAGCCCATTTACATTCCGCCTCCGCTGTTCACGGATTACCGACTCGCCGACGAGGCGCTCCACCAGTGCGTGGAGCAAACCATCGAGGACAACAACGTAACCACTCCGCAGCAGCTCAACCGCCTTAACTGCAGCAGCGCGGGCATCGAATCTTTGGAAGGGTTGGAGCGGTTCGGGGATATTCACGAGCTGAACCTGGCCAACAACCGACTGACGGATATTGAGCCTCTTGCGCGCTTAACACGACTGGAGGTGTTGGTTCTCAGGGAAAACCATTTGCAGTCCGCAACCCCGCTGCTAAGCCTGCTACGTTTACGGCACCTTGATTTAAGCGACAACCCGGATCTTTTGTGCGCCGATGCGCAGCAGTTAGCCACGCATTTACAAGGGACGACACACCTGCCGCCGCACTGCCGAGAATCGCCCGTTAAATAAACATTAAGCCTATCGTATTGCGAAACTGGTGCACAACCCTCATGGCCACGGGCTCGACATTGATGGGGCCTACCGCTTTGCTAAAGCGGACCATGACTTCGGTGCCCACCGGGGGGCTGGAGTGGCGTTCCACTTGCACCATAGCGCCACCGTCAGAGATATCCTTGGTAAAACCGAAAATCGTGCCCAGATTCGGATGAGTGATTTCGACCCGAACAGACGCGGAGGAGCGTTCAAACCGACGGCGTTCAATCACAGCGATCTCCTTTTTTGGGTTCCCTCAACTCGCAGAATAGCCAAGCGCTGTGCTAAATACTACCCACCCAGCCGCGCTGTCAGCGCAAGCTAAGCCAGTCAAAGCCCTGTTCCTGACAGGCATAGATGACGTTTTGCACTTGTCTCGTGACGGGTTCAAGAACAGCCCTGGCCAACGATAAACAGTTGTTTTTCTGACTGATATGCGCCATCACCAAATGGCGCAGGCGAGCACAATCCATACGCTGTAAAAAATCCGCAGCCTGCTCGTTACTCAAGTGTCCCCAGGGCCCAGCCACGCGCTGCTTCAACATAGGTGGATATTCGCCCGAGGCCAACATGACCGGGTCGTGGTTAGACTCCAGAAGTATAGCGTCGCAGCCCTGATAGCTGGCCTCTACATGGGGGGTAATGCTGCCTAAATCGGTGAGAACTCCCAAACGCAAGCCGTCGTAATCAAACACGAATTGCGCTGGTTCACGGGCATCGTGGGGCACGGCCACGGGGGTAACGTCAAGACCATCCAGAGTGAAAGGCGCGTAGCCATGGACCAGGCGTATATCCGGCAATTCGCCCAAATCCCGAGCGTGGTAAGTACCCGGCGTCATATATACGGGCAAGTTATAACGGCGCGCCAAAGGCGCCACACCTTTGATGTGGTCGCTGTGCTCGTGAGTAACCAGAATGGCGCTCAGGTCACTGGGAGTCAGGCCCAGGCGAGCCAAGCGCGCCTTGGTTTCCCGGATACTGAAGCCGCAATCCACCAGCAACGCGCCTGTGCCCCACGCCACTACCGTGGCATTACCGCGGCTGCCACTGCCAAGGGAAGCAAACTGCATAGCTTATCAATCTCGACTATCTACTGCTGGCGGACTACGGGTGAGTGCTATTAAATAAGGTTCTGACGCACCACAGTCAGCAGTTCGCGTACCCGACGTGGCGCCACTTTGGCCCCATAGGGATCGCGCAATCGCGCTTCCACCGTATCGTCAGAAAAATTGAGCACCATCAGGTAACCCGGTGCATCGGGGAATGCCCGCTCGGACTCGCGGGAGCTGGCTTCGGGCACCGCATCATAGGGTTCTGGCAAATGCCGCAGAAGCTGCTCCAACCGATACTGTGAGGTGGGTGCAGGCTTGGGCTTTTTGAGCCCAAATAAACGCGCAAACCAACCCCGTTCACGAGTGTCGGGTTTTTGGTAACCCAGATAGATCACCCCGCGGTTGATGGCACTGTCAAAGGTGACCAACCCCTGCTGCTGCGTGGCATGAGCCAGATTCGCCAGCGCCCTTTCCCGGCTCAGCTGCAGAGTCAGCACCGGCTCGCCATCGCGCATGCTCAAATCGGATTTGGCACTGCCACCGATCGCTTGAGCCACCAGGGATGTGCCCCCAAGCGCGGCAATGTCCTCTGAGGCCAGGTTTTGAGCCAGCTCTTCCACCAACCAGTGCTCTCGCTCCTGACTGGTAGAGCGCTCGGGCCAAGCGCTCGCTTGTACGTCTTCGCCCCGGGGCACGCTCATATGCAAAATGTGAATTTCGCTCGAGTCCGGCTGCACGCCCCGATCGATCCGCACTCGAAAGCGGTGCAGTTGATCGGGCTCATCGCCAAAGGAAATCCAGCCGGTTTCCAGCAGGCCCTGATTGATGTCAGTGCGCGCCACCTGCAGCTCGTTCGAGGACAAGAAGTTGCTGATCTGCGGCCAGACCTGTCCCGGCTGCACGTTCACCAGAATCCATTGTTCCGCGCCCAAGCGTTGGATTTTGACCCGCTCGACCAGGGCGTTCGCGGACAACCCCCGTGGCCGTGGAACGTCAAACCGATCTGTGTCTTCCACGAAGGCGAAATCGTCTTCGGTCAACGGGGGTATCACGTAGAGCTCACCGGGAGCCTCGCTGTTTAAGTGAGGCGGTACTTTTAGGGGCTCTATGCTATCTGCCTTCAAGTAATCGTCGGCCCGGTTACGGAAGTAGCCATCGTCACCAAAAAACACGCCGCAACCCGAAAGGGTCAGACTGAAAGCGGCCAATAATCCATAAAAAATACGCGTTTGCTTTACTGTCGTTATTGTCATGAAAAATCTCTATAGCAGCCCGGCTTCACGCAACGCGGTTTCAACCTGAGCGTGAAACTGTTCGGCCAACGGCGTCATGGGCAAGCGAATTCCTCCCGAAATTAGCCCCATCTGGGCGAGTGCCCACTTCACGGGGATCGGGTTGGATTCCAAAAACATAGCCTTATGCAGGGGCATCAGCTCGTCGTTCAGCGTCCGCGCCGCTTCGGCACTCCCTTCGATGGCCAACCGACATAGGCGCGCCATCTTGCTGGGTACGACATTCGCCGTGACGGAAATATCCCCTTTACCACCCAAAAGCATGAGTTCTACGGCGGTGGCGTCGTCGCCTGCGATCACTGCAAACTCTTCTGGCGCTTGTTCAATCAGCGTTTTCGCACGCACCATATCGCCCGTGGCTTCTTTGATGCCGACGATATTGCTCACTTCGGCCAGGCGCAGGACCGTTTCGGGGAGCATGTCTACCCCAGTTCGACCGGGTACGTTATAAAGCAGCTGAGGAATGGGCACCTGCTCGGCGATATACTTATGGAATTGATAAAGCCCTTCCTGGGTGGGTTTGTTGTAATAAGGCGTCACCAACAAACAGGCGTCGGCACCCGCCTGGCGAGCACCTTCGGTCAAGGCCATGGCCTCGGCAACCGAGTTGGCACCGGTACCGGCGATAACTGGCACGCGGCCCGCTACTTGCTCGACCACGGCGTCAATAACGGCCAGATGCTCTTCAATGTCGAGCGTCGCGGACTCGCCAGTGGTGCCCACACTGACTATACCGTCGGTGCCCTGCTCCAGATGCCAGTCCACTAACTGACGCAAACTCGCCCAATCCAATGAACTGTCGGGAGCCATGGGCGTCACCAGCGCGACCATACTGCCTTGAATCATGCCAAACGTGCTCCGGTCGAATGGGGACTCGCGCGACCAGCGCGAGCCCTCCGTAAATTAAGGCGCAATGGTACTGAGAGGCGCACCGTGGCACAAGTTCACGGTAAGGCTCACGGTCTGGACAGCCCAATGCGGCGTCGGTTATTTCCTGAAATCCAGCATGCGTTGCAGCGGAATCATCGCCTGGCGACCGAGCTCCGGCGCCACCTGAATTTCATTGTCTGTGCGCTCAAACACGTCGGCGAGGTTTTCCAACACGTTCATAGCCATCCAGGGGCAGCTGGCGCAGCTGCGGCAGCTGGCGCCGCTGCCAGCGGTGGGCGCCACATAAAACGTCTTGTCCGGGCACAGCTGCTGCATTTTGTACAAAATACCCTGATCTGTTGCGACGATGAACTCTTGGTTGGGCAGCGTTTGGGCCGCGCGAATCAACTGTGAGGTAGAACCGGTTACGTCGGCCAAATCGACCACTGGCTGAGGGGATTCGGGGTGAACCAGCACCGCCGCTTCCGGGTACAGGGCCTTCAAGTCCTCAAGGCCACGTGCCTTGAACTCCTCGTGCACGATACAGGCGCCATCCCACAGCACCATATCCTTGGCTCCGGTCTGCTTCTGGATATAGTGACCGAGGTGTTTATCCGGTGCCCAGAGGATTTTTTCCCCACGGCGGTCCAGATAATCCACCACATCCAGAGCGATACTGGACGTTACCACCCAGTCAGCACGGGCTTTAACCGCGGCTGAGGTGTTGGCGTAAACCACCACTGTATGCTCGGGGTGTTGATCACAAAAGGCGGCAAATTCATCGGCAGGGCAGCCCAAGTCCAATGAGCAGGTCGCCTCTAGCGTCGGCATAAGTACACGCTTGTGGGGCGTAAGAATCTTGGCGGTCTCACCCATAAAGCGTACGCCCGCCACCACCAGGGTGTCAGCCTTGTGCTCTTTTCCAAAGCGGGCCATCTCCAGCGAGTCGGCCACACAGCCCCCGGTCTCTTCAGCCAGGGCTTGAATCAACGGATCGGTGTAATAGTGCGCCACCAGCACCGCGTTGTGACGCTGCAACTGCTCGCGAATACGCTCTTTATAGTGCTGTTGCTGCTCCGGCGTATATTGAGGCGCACTCCAAGCCCGTTCCAAATGTTCATGCACCCGCTCGGCAGCAGATGACGATGCCAGCTCGGCAATCAAATTATTGGCAGTCATGGGCGGGATACCTCTCAAATACTGGCCCGTTATTTTAGCACAGACCCAGCTACTGGCCTCATAATTCCCCGAAGAGGCAAGTGTGTAGAGCGGCGGGAAGTGGTGGGTCGTGCTGGATTCGAACCAGCGACCAATTGGTTAAAAGCCAACTGCTCTACCGACTGAGCTAACGACCCAAAAGAGGCGCGTATATTAAAGATTTAAGGAAAAAAAACAAGCGCTTTCTGCGTTAAAGGACAGAATATAGCCGCTGGAAGCCGGCACGAGGTGCCGTATTCAACCGTAATAGCGGGTTTGATCGGGCACACCGGCTTGCTCAAAGCCGAGTCGACGCAGGCGACAGCTGTCACAGCGACCACAGGCCTCGCCGTGTTCGTTGGCCTGATAACAAGACACCGTCATCCGATAATCCACCCCCAGCGCCTGACCACGACGAATAATATCGGCCTTGCTTAAATCCATAAGCGGCGTGTGGATACGCAATTTCTGACCCTCGACACCCGCGCGAGTGGCCAGATTGGCCATTCGCTCATAAGCCTTGATGTATTCGGGACGACAGTCGGGGTATCCGGAGTAATCCACGGCGTTGACGCCCAAAAAGATGTCGGCGGCACCGAGCACCTCGGCCCAACCCAGGGCGATGGATAAAAATATTGTGTTGCGGGCGGGCACGTAGGTCACCGGAATATCGTCGGTTTCCGCCTCTGGAACATCAATCCGGTCATCGGTCAGGGCCGATCCGCCGATGGTGCGCAGATCCAGGGTGACGACCTTGTGCTCCCGACTGCCATACGCCTCGGCACACTCTTGCGCCGCTGCCAGCTCCACCTTGTGTCGCTGCCCGTAGTCAAAACTCAGCGTATAGCACTCAAAGCCCTCCCGAACCGCCATAGCCAGAACGGTGGTCGAATCCAGCCCTCCGGAGGTCAGAATTACTGCTTTGGGCTTTGTCATATTTTGCTCCTGAAAAACAAACTCACGAACTTGATGTTCACCGGCGGTTAGTGGCCCGGTTTGTCGCCCCATAAGGATTTATGCAGCTGGATCTGGAAGCGTACCGGCAGGTTGTCGGCCAGAATCCAGTCCGCTAATTCGCCGGGATTGAGCTGCCCGTAGCTGGGCGAGAACAACACCTCACCGGCACGCTCAGCCAGCGCGTACTGGTCCAGTTTGAAACGAGCCCACTCGTAATCGGCGCGGTCGCAAATCACGAATTTTACCTGATCCCGGGCACTCAGAGACTCCATATTCTCCCAGAGGTTGCGGTTGACCTCTCCCGAGCCCGGAGTTTTCAGGTCAATCACCCGCGCGACCCGCGAATCCACCTCCTGCACCGACATGGCTCCGCTGGTTTCCAGGGAAACGTCGTACCCCGCATCGCACAGACTCGTAAGCAACGGCAAGCACCCGGCCTGCGCCAGCGGTTCCCCGCCAGTAACGCACACGTAGCGCGGCTTATAGGCGGCCACTTGAGTGAGAATCGCCTCCAGAGCCATGCGCTCGCCGCCGTAAAAAGCGTATTCGGAGTCACAGTACTGGCAACGTAACGGGCATCCGGTCAGCCGTACAAAAACCGTCGGTAAACCTACAGTTCGCGCTTCGCCTTGAAGCGAATAAAAAATTTCAGTGATCTTCAGGCTGATCTGAGTCATGGGGCAGGCGGGAGGGTAAACAACCAAGCAAAGGATAAAAGGGTATGCAGTGTACCTAATGCCGGGTCGGGAAGCGACCCCCGGGCCGTTGCCGGCCGCAGCCGACCGCTGGTATCCTTTGCTGTTGCCTGCTTTATTAGCGGCGACCACTTTTGTGTTTCCGAGACTCTTGTGTTCCTTATATTTGGCCCGCTGTGATGAAACTCCCCAAAACCAAGCGCGATTTGCGCGCGGAGCTCGATCGACAAATGGCCGAGTATTTACAGGCCGGCGGCGAGGTCAAGGAAGTGGCCCCTGGAGTGAGCGGACGCGAGGACGCCTCAGGCCCGCTTACACCGCTGTTCACCCCCAGAGCCAGCAACGAAGAACGAACACCGGTCAACGAGGTGGTGGCCGCCGTGGAAGCGCGCCGTCAAGGGCAGCCACCCAAAACCCAACCCCAGCCTAAACGTCAGCCCCGCAAACGCATCGTGCTGGATGATTTTGGCCAACCGCTTCGCTGGGAATGGGTAGAGGATTGAAACCGTGCAAGCGGAAGATCCTGAGCCCTGGCCGCCGCGGTGGCGCCTGCCAGCTCTGCTATACTCAATTAACCGTCACCGCTGCGTGAGTTTGTCCCACAAACCGCCCAAAGGCATGGGCTCAAGCGGTTGACCGTTTCGATTATTAAACGGCGTCTCGATCATGAAAAATAATATATTCCGGGTGGGGCTCCGATTGTCCTTGCTCGCCTTTCTTGTACCTCCGTTATCGCTTGTACTTCCGTTATCGGCGGCGTTCACAACCTCCCATGCCTTCGCCGACTCAGGTGCGGCTCGAGGCGCGACGGAAAAAATCCGCATTCTGTACGAAGATGGCGTGGACGCCATCGGCACCTACTGCATGGGCATGGTGGAGCTGGCCCTTGATAGTATCGATCACAACTACGAGATTGAGGTTGTCACGGGCGATTACTCCCCAGCGCGCATCATCGAATCCGTGCGCACTGGCGAACTGACTCTGATGTGGGGCTCAGGCGACAAAGATATGGAGCAACAACTGCTACCGGTGCATATCCCCCTTTATAAAGGCTTGCTCGGCCACAGAATCATGATTATTCATCCGGACAACCAGTACAAATTTGACCAGGTGAACACCCTGGAGGATTTACAACGCCTAACATTTGGTCAGGGCACCACCTGGGCCGACACGCGCATTCTTGAGCACAACGGCTTGCATGTGCACCGAGTCAATAAATACCCAAGCCTTTTTTACATGATTGATGGCGGCCGCTTTGATGCCTTACCCCGAGGCGTGCAAGAGCCGTGGAGCGAAATTGCCAGCCGCCCCGAGCTGGATCTAACCGTAGAGCAGCGGCTGATGCTGGTCTACCGCATGCCGTTTTATCTTTACGTCAGCCACGATAACCCGCAGTTAGCGACAGACCTGGAACGTGGTTTGAGAATTGCCATTGCCGACGGCCGTTTTGACGAGTTCTTTTTCAATGATCCGACGGTGCAGGATGTGCTGAGCAAAGCGCAGCTGCAAAACCGCGTCATGATCCCATTGGACAACCCCACTATGTCGGCGGAGACGCCAGTCGATGAGCCCGAGCTTTGGCTCGATATCAACGCACTTTAATCATTTAGTGGATGGCGTGACATCAATAACAGCAACGCCCGGTCAGGCGTATCGGCCTGACTGGGCGTTTTCGTTTTTTGGCTAAAGAACATCAAAATGGGTTAAGTACGGCTCGGGGATTCATAGCGGTCGAGAATATCCCGTACCAAGCCGCTGCGCACGATATCGTCGCGCTCGAAGCGATGAATATACACGTTGGGAAGATCGCCCAAGCGTTCCATCGCGTCCTGTAGCCCATTAGGGCCACGGATATCGCTCTGCTCAATATCTCCGTTAATTACCACACGCGAATCCTCTCCGATTCGAGTCAGGAACATTTTCATCTGCGCCAGGCTGGTGTTCTGGGCCTCATCCAGAACCACAAAGGTTTTGCTGTTAAAGGTTTTGCCGCGCATAAAGGCCAGCGGTGCGGCCACGATACGGCCGTGGCGCAAACAGTAATCGGTGGTACCAGCGCCGAGGCGCTCGTTCAAAATATCCCGAAACGCGTCGATGTAAACGGAAAATTTTTCATCCAAAGCCCCCGGTAAAAAACCCAGCTGCTCTCCCGCCTCCACAGCCGGACGCGTGAGTATGATTCGCTCTATCCGACCGGACTCCAATGCCTCGGCCGCCAAAGCACCGGCGCAGTAACTTTTACCCGTACCGGCAGGGCCAATGCCGAACGTCAGCGGGTGGGTTTTTATTGCGTTGATGTAGCGTTGTTGGGCCTCGTTAAATGCGCGCAAAGGTTGCGAAGCACGCGCAGGGGCGTAGGCGGTTTCCAGCTGTCGGGAGTTGAGCTCAACAATGTTATGGCTGTAGCGGGAGGGGTGATCCAATTCGTTTTGGTAGTGTCGTTGGTTTTTTTTGCGTTTTGTGTGAGGTCGTCTCGCCATGGGTTAACTCCATAGAGATCAAAGTAAACAGGAGCGGAGTCACTATCGAATACTCTTACGGCGATACTCGGCGCCGACAGAGCAATACTGCGCTACCTGTCTGAGTCGCATATCAACATACGCATTGGGGACAATTTTTTACAAGGAATGGCCCCGCAACCTGATTACCTCCGACTGGTTGTAGGACTTTCGCTGCGCTGTGAACGCGCAGCCCGAATGGCGATTGTGCCAGAGCCATGCTTAGGCATGACTCTGTTCAGATACTAGGTACTATTCCATATTGCGTCAATAGCGTGCCTATGAACAATTCGTGAACCTCTGATGCACGATCTCTCATCTCTATAGACAACGCGTGGCAACGGTTTGCCGAGGACAATTACATGATGGCGGAAACCATAGAGATCATGACACCAGCCGCCACAGCGGAGCCAATAACACCAGCAACATTGGGGCCCATGGCGTGCATCAATAAATAATTATGCGGATTGGCCTCCAGGCCCAGCTTGTTTGATACCCGTGCGGCCATAGGTACCGCGGACACCCCGGCGGAACCAATGAGGGGATTGATTTTATGTTTGGAAAAAAGATTCATGAATTTAGCCATAAGCACGCCGCCGGCAGTACCCACTCCGAACGCCAGCACCCCCAGGACTAAAATGCCCAGAGTGCGCGGGTCGAGAAAGATGTCCGCTGCCAGCTTACACCCCACGGCCAGACCCAAGAAGATGGTGGTGATATTGATCAACGCGTTTTGCGCCGTATCGCTCAAGCGCGACACTACGCCACACTCACGCATAAGGTTACCGAAACAAAACATTCCCAATAAAGGCGCCGCGGAAGGCAGGAAAATTGCGACCAGAATCAGCAGCACCAGCGGAAAGACAATTTTTTCCCGCCGTGAGACAGGACGCAATTGCTCCATTTTGATTTCGCGCTCGGCCTGGGTTGTCAGTAAACGCATGATGGGCGGCTGGATCACCGGCACCAACGCCATATACGAATAGGCTGCCACGGCAATGGCACCCAGTAGATGCGGGGCAAGTAAGCTCGCCACGTAAATGGCGGTCGGACCATCGGCACCACCGATGATCCCAATGGCAGCCGCCTCAGCTAAATTGAACTCCACAATACCGAAGCTGGATAAAAGCACGGCGCCCAGAACCGTCGCAAAGATGCCCACCTGAGCTGCCGCACCCAATATTAGGGTTTTTGGATTGGCCAGCAGGGAGCCAAAATCGGTCATGGCCCCCACGCCCATAAAAATAATCAACGGCGCAACGCCCGAACCGATCGCGGCTCGATAAAAAACATACAGAAGGCCATCGCTATACCCTAGCTCTGTAGCCAACTGATGCGCGCCGGCCTGTTCCGCGCTACTGGATTCCCGGAACAGTGTCAGCAACTCAGCGGCACTGGCTCCAACGTCCGCTCCCAAGGCTTCGGCGAGTGCCTGCAGCGTTTGCGCCTGACCCGCCGCCAGCGCGTTTTCTACCGCCGGGTACGCCAGACCGGCACCGGGAATATTGGCCAAAATGCAGCCAAACCCTATGGGCACTAACAGCAGCGGTTCAAAGCCTTTGCGTATTGCCAAGAAAAGCAACAGCAAACCCACTAATATCATCAGCAGCGCGCCGGGAGTCATGTAATACAGGCCTGACTCCTGCCATAAGCGAACAAAATTGTGCATAGTGTATTCTCAATAGATCCTATCGATCCGGGTTTTTCCCAGCGGGAATCAGAGTGGAATCTGTCATGCGAAGCCGCTGCGAAAACTATCTAGCCAATGCAGACCAGCGTATCGCCCGCCGTTACCGCATCACCGGTATTGACGTTGACTTCGGTCACGGTGCCTGCCCGGGGCGCACTCACATCGGTTTCCATCTTCATTGCTTCCAGAGTTAACAGCGTGTCGCCCTCCTGGACGCGCTGGCCAACCTTCACGTTGACCGCACAGATGGTCCCGCCCAGCGGTGCGGGCAGAGGCGAGCCGGCATTTGGCACACCGACCTCAGCAGCCGCACCGTTAGTGGCCCCAGCAGCGGCGCCCACAGGAGCCAGCGCGGTGATATCACCGCCGTTGCTGACGGCCACGGTGTAGCTCTGCCCCTCTACGGTTACTGTATAAACCTCTTCGCCCGCATCCGTGGTGACCAAAGCGCCGCATGCGCCGTTGGGCACCGGTTCAAAGGCGTTCGGGTTGCTGCGTTCTTTTAGAAATTTCAATCCCACCTGAGGGAATAAGGCGTACGTCAAGACATCATCGATCTGCCGATCACCCTCACTCAAGGCAATCCCACCTTCCCCTGCCTCGGCGAGCAACTCTTTTCTAAGCTTCTCCATTTCCGGTTCGAGCAGATCCGCGGGACGGACAGTAATGGGCTCCTGACCATTGAGCACTTTCGCCTGTAGCTCGCGATTAACCGGCGCAGGGGTGGCGCCGTACTCGCCTTTCAGCACTCCTTCGGTCTCTCGGGTTATCGTTTTGTAGCGCTCGCCCGTGAGTACGTTCATCACGGCCTGAGTCCCTACAATTTGCGACGTGGGGGTCACCAGAGGAATGTAACCCAGGTCCTCGCGCACCCGAGGAATCTCCTCCAGAACCTGATCAAACCGATCTTCTGCTCCTTGTTCCTTGAGCTGATTTTCCATATTGGTGAGCATGCCGCCGGGCACCTGGGCGGTAAGAATGCGCGAATCCACCCCTTTCAGTGATCCCTCAAACTGGGCGTATTTAAGACGCACAGCCCGAAAATAGGTGGCAATTTCTTCCAGACGTTGTAAATCCAGGCCTGTGTCACGCTCGGTTCCCTCCAGCGTGGCTACCACGGTCTCCGTGGGGCTATGGCCGTAGGTCATCGACATGGAAGAGATCGCCGTATCGACGTTGTCGATACCCGCTTCGATACACTTGAGATAGGTGGCGTGGGACAAACCGGTGGTGGCGTGGCACTGCATGTGGATGGGAATTTGGCAGCTCGCTTTGAGTCGTTTTACCAGCTCGTAGCCCACGTAGGGTTTGAGCAGCCCCGCCATGTCTTTGATGGCAATGGAGTCAGCGCCCATATCTTCAATGCGCTTACCCATGTCCACCCACAGATCAATGTTATGCACGGGGCTCAGCGTGTAGGATATAGTGCCTTGAGCGTGCTTGCCCTGTTTTTTGACCGCCTTGAGGGCTGTTTCCAGGTTGCGCAGATCGTTCATTGCATCGAACACGCGGAACACATCGACGCCGCTGTGCGCGGCACGCTCGACAAAGCGCTCCACCACATCATCCGCATAGTGGCGATAGCCCAAAAGATTCTGGCCGCGCAACAACATTTGCATAGGGGTTTTGGGCATGGCCGCTTTAAGCTCACGGATGCGCTCCCAGGGGTCTTCACCTAAATACCGAATGCAGGCATCGAACGTTGCGCCACCCCAGGTCTCCAGGGACCAAAAGCCCACCTGATCCAGCTGCTCCGCGATTGGCAGCATGTCGTCGAGACGCAGGCGTGTGGCGAACAGGGACTGATGAGCATCCCGCAGTACCACATCCGTAATCCCCAGGGGCTTTGTAACCTCACTCATGGC
>DAHVRW010000038.1 GCA_027322215.1 Marinimicrobium sp. | reverse complement strand
TTGGCACCTCGTTGCGCCATGGCTTCGGTGAGTATGCCGCCTCCGCAACCGACGTCTAATAAGAGTCGCTCGGCCACCGGTGAGCGTCGGTCAATGTAGTTGGCGCGCAGGGGGTTGATGTCATGCAGCGGTTTGAATTCGCTGTTTTTATCCCACCAGCGGCTGGCTAAATTTTCAAACTTTTCAATCTCTGCCGTATCAACGTTGGCCATAACAAGGCTCCGATTCGTTTGAATGTATTCTGTTTGATTTCCCGGCTATCCCTGTTTTTTTCTTCCTATCTCCGTTTATAACTGGCCAGGATATTTAATGAGCGCTGCCGGGGTGTCACAATTTTTGCGACTCAACGTGTCCTGATGCTACCAGAGAGTCAAAAACGGTGCTCTGTAAGATGCATCCCCGTCGCTTCGCAGGAGGCTTTCCGAAAACGCCGTGGACCCATCCCGTGCGGACCGGGGGGCTCGCTTACGAAGCCTGAAGCCGTCCACCTGCCGGGTTATTCCAAGCAGCCGAAAGCACCGCTCGATAATTTTGGTCCCTCCGTAGGGTCGGATGACAAACACCGAGTTACACGGGACCGGTGTCGTAGTTCATCCTAACGGTCAATCTGCTTGCGCCACCATCGGGCCTTACCGATGAGCTCCCGTTCATTCAGCGTCTGCAACTGCCCGCTCAACAAGAGCGCTTTTCCGCCCACCCACACATGACTGACCCGGTGGCCGCTCTGGGTATAAACCAACTGAGAAACAGGATTGTATAGCGGCTGGACATCCAGAGCGCTCAACTCGACCGCTGTGATATCCGCTGCTTTACCCACTTCCAGACTGCCGATGGTGTCGTCTAAGCCCAAAGCTTTGGCCCCATCAAGGGTCGCCATGCGTAACGTCCGGTGGGCATTGAGCGCGTCGGGCTGCCCCGAGACACCTTTGGCCAGCAGGGCGGCGCTTTGCATCTCGCTAAACATATCCAGATCATTGTTACTGGCCGCGCCGTCGGTGCCCAAGGCTACATTGACCCCCGCATCGATCAGCCGCTGAACGGGGCAGAAGCCCGTGGCCAACTTGAGGTTGGACTGCGGACAGTGGATCACATGAGCCCCGGTTTCTTTCAGCAACGCCAAATCGGCATCGTTAACTTGTGTCATATGCACGCACTGGGTCAGCGGTGACATCAAACCCATTTCATGCAAACGGGCGGCGGGGCGCTTGCCGTACTCTTTTTCCGAATCGGCCACTTCTTGAGCGGTTTCATGCAAATGGACGTGCACCGGTGCATCCATCTCCTGGCTCAAGACGGCGATCTTTTCAAAAACGCTGTTCGATACGCTGTACGGTGCATGGGGGCCGAAGCCGATCCGCACCAGCGAGCTGGAGCGAAAGTCATCATGCAATGCCAGGCCCTTGTTGAGGTAATCCTCAGGCCCGCTACCCCAGGGTGTTGGGGCGTCGATGATGGGAAAGTTGATCTGAGCGCGCATGTGCGCCTGTTGCGCCGCCTGGGCGGCCTGCTCGGGAAAGTAATACATGTCGGTAAAACAGGTGGTGCCGCTTTTGATCATCTCGGCCATGGCCAGCTCGGTGCCGTCGCGGATCATCTGATCGCTGACCCACTGGCCTTCGAGGGGCCAGATGTGCTCATTGAGCCAGGTCACCAAGGGCAGATCATCGGCGTAGCCGCGCAGCAAGCTCATGCCCGCGTGCCCGTGGGCGTTCACCAAGCCGGGAATGAGAGCATGATCGCCCAGGTTAATGGACTGGTGGGGTGCGTAGCGCTTGTCCGCTTCCTCTTGGGGCAGCAGTGCTTGAATAACGCCTTTATGGATAGCGAGCGCGCAATTTTCGAAGACTTGGTTTTCCGGAATGATCGGGACGATCCAACGGGCCTTGATGAGAAGGTCGATATTGGCCGGTGCTGACATGGAGGTTCCTGCGAGCTAAAAGCGATCGGGAGCACGAGTCCGACAGTATAACCTAAAGCAAGCCAGCTAACAGGAACGGCCGGGAAGCGGTCTGTAGTGCCTGCCAGAGCGTTTTGTGGTAATATTACGCCCTTTGTGTAGAAGTGGCCTCGTCTCCGGCAGCTGGCTTTTTAGCTGGCGCGGAATGCATTTTAAAGGGGGCGGCCGGGCCAACCTGTCAGCCGTCACCATAATAAGGAACGCTGTTGTCCATGGGCGAATTAGCGAAAGAAGTTTCACCAGTCAATATTGAAGATGAACTGAAGCGGTCGTACCTCGATTACGCGATGAGCGTGATCGTCGGGCGGGCGCTGCCGGATGTGCGTGACGGGCTCAAACCTGTACTCCGCCGGGTGCTGTTCGCTATGAGCGAGCTGAAGAACGACTGGAATCGCCCGTACCTGAAATCGGCCCGGGTGGTGGGGGACGTGATCGGTAAATATCACCCCCACGGTGACTTGGCGGTTTATGACACGATCGTGCGCATGGCTCAGCCGTTTTCTCTGCGCTACACCCTGGTGGACGGGCAGGGTAACTTCGGTTCCATCGACGGTGACAGCGCCGCGGCCATGCGTTATACCGAAATTCGCATGGCCAAAATCGCCCATAGCCTGTTGGCGGACTTGGACAAAGAGACCGTCGACTACGTCGATAACTACGATGGCTCTGAGCGTATTCCCCATGTGCTGCCCACGCGCATTCCCAACCTGCTGGTCAATGGCTCATCCGGTATCGCCGTGGGTATGGCCACCAATATTCCGCCCCATAACCTGACGGAAGTTGTGCGCGGCTGCTTGGCGTTGATCGATAACGAAGATCTCACCATCGATGAGCTGATGGAATACATTCCCGGCCCGGATTTTCCGACCGGCGCGATTATTAATGGCCGGGCAGGTATTGTGCAGGCGTACAAAACCGGCCGCGGACGCATCTATATACGCGCCAAAGCCGAGGTTGAAGTAGATGCCAAAACCGGCCGCGAAACGATCGTGGTGCACGAGATTCCCTACCAGCTGAACAAGGCGCGGTTGATTGAGCGCATAGCGGAGCTGGTAAAGGAAAAGAAAATCGAAGGCATCAGCGAGCTGCGTGACGAGTCGGACAAAGACGGCTTGCGCATTGTGATCGAGGTCAAGCGCAACGAATCCGGCGAGGTGCTGCTCAATAACCTCTACGCCCAAACCCAGCTGCAAGCGGTGTTCGGTATCAACACCGTGGCACTGGTGGACGGTCAGCCCAGAATTCTCAACCTGAAAGAGCTGTTGGAAGCGTTTATCCGGCACCGCCGTGAAGTGGTGACCCGGCGCACTGTTTACCTGTTGCGCAAAGCCCGTGAGCGCGGCCACATACTCGAAGGTCTGGCGGTAGCCATCGCCAATATCGATCCGGTGATCGAGCTTATTAAAAACTCCAACTCCCCCGCTGAAGCCAAAGATGCGCTGGTGGCACGGGGTTGGTCCACCGCCGCTATTCAGACCTTTTTGGAGCGCGCCGGTGGCGACGCGTGTCGACCAGAAGACCTTGAGGGTGATTTCGGCCTTCGGGGCGATAAATACTATCTGTCGCCGGCACAGGCTCAAGCGATCCTGGAGTTGCGTCTGCACCGTCTGACCGGTATGGAGCACGACAAGCTCCTGGCGGAGTACGACGAAAAACTGCAACAAATCGCCGACTATCTGGAAATTCTTAACAACGCCAGCCGCTTGCTGGAAGTGGTGCGGGAAGAGCTGGAGGCGGTTGTGGCCGAGCATGGCGATGAGCGAAAAACTGAAATTGTCGCCTCGACGCTGGACCTGACCACGGAAGATCTGATCAACGAAGAGACCCGGGTGGTCACGCTCTCCCATGGTGGCTACGCCAAGAGCCAGCCTCTTGATGATTATCAGGCGCAGCGTCGTGGCGGTATGGGACGTTCGGCCACAGCGGTCAAAGATGAAGATTTCGTCGAGCATCTGCTTATTGCCAGCACTCACGATACGATCTTGTGTTTCACCAACGCCGGTAAGGTGTATTGGCTAAAGGTGTATATGATTCCTGTGGCAGGGCGGCAGTCTCGCGGCCGACCGATAGTGAATCTGTTGCCTCTGGATGAGGACGAGCGGATTACCTCTATTTTGCCGGTGAAAAGTTACGACGAAGATCATTACATTTTTATGGCCACGGCCAAGGGCACCGTTAAGAAAACAGAGTTAACTCAGTTCTCTCGCCAACGCAGCGTCGGCCTCAAAGCCATTGAGCTGGATGAAGGCGATGAACTGGTATACACCGCCATTACCAATGGTGAGTGCGACATCATCCTGTTTGCCAGCAATGGCAAAGCGGCACGCTTCAAAGAATCAACGGTCCGCGCCATGGGCCGTGTGTCGCGTGGTGTACGCGGAATTCGCATGGGTGACGAGGATCGAGTGGTGGGCATGGTCGTGCCTGAAGACGGTGGCCGGGTGCTGACCCTCAGTGAACAGGGTTACGGCAAGCGCACCGCGGTAGAGGAATTCCCCACCAAGGGGCGGGGCACCCAAGGCGTCATCGCCATGCAAACCAGTGAGCGCAACGGTGCCTTGGTGGGCGCGGTGCAGGTGATGGATGGTGAGGAAATTATGTTGATTACCGATCAGGGCACCATGGTACGTACTGGCGTAGACGAGGTGTCTGTGCTGAGCCGCAACACTCAAGGCGTACGCCTGATTCGCCTCAAGCCCAACGAACAGTTGAGCGGTCTCGAACGTATTGAAGAGAGCGAGGACGATGATGAGGACAGCGCAGAAGCGTCGGCCGAAACACCGGCACAGTCGCCAGACGAAGCGCCCTCTGACAGCGAATAAGCTGTCCGCGCCCTTTTCGCGCCGAATTTTTGAGATTGAGGTTTTATGAACGAAGAACAGAAGTTGCAGGAACTGCGCGAGCGCATCGATGCCATTGATGAGCAGATCGGACGCCTCATCTCAGAGCGAGCCACCTGCGCCCAGGATGTGGCGGCGGTAAAACAGGACGAGACCACTGACCCCGAAACCCTGGCTTACTATCGACCCGAGCGTGAGGCCCAGGTGTTACGCCGGGCCATGGAGCAAAACAAAGGGCCGCTAAGCGATGAGGAGATGGCGCGTCTGTTCCGGGAAATCATGTCAGCCTGCCTGGCACTGGAGCAGCCGGTTAAAGTGGCGTTTCTGGGGCCGGAAGGCACCTTTACTCAACAGGCGGCCCTGAAACACTTCGGTCATTCGGCGGTGGCCTTGCCGTTTTCAGCCATTGATGAAGTTTTCCGGGAAGTGGAAGCCGGTGCGGTGCAGTATGGCGTGGTGCCGGTGGAAAATTCCACCGAGGGTGTGGTTAATCACACTCTGGACAACTTCATGACTTCCAATCTGAAAATTTGCGGTGAGGTGGAACTGCGCATTCACCACAACCTGCTGATTTCGGATGTGACCAACGTTAACAGCATCACCCGCATCTATTCCCACGCCCAATCTCTGGCGCAGTGCCGAAAGTGGCTGGACGCGCATTACCCTAATGCTGAGCGGGTGGCGGTGAATAGCAACGCCGAGGCAGCCCGGCGCTTAAAAGGCGAATGGAACGCGGCTGCCATCGCCGGCAGTATGGCGGCGGAGCTGTATGGCCTGAAAGTGTTGGCGGAAAAAATTGAAGACGAGCCGGACAATTCCACGCGATTTCTGATTATTGGCACCCAGTCGGTTCCCCCGAGCGGAGATGACAAAACCTCTCTGGTGGTGGCCATGCGCAATGCGCCGGGAGCCCTTTACAATTTGCTGGAGCCTTTCCATCGCTGCAACATCGACCTGACGCGGGTGGAGTCGCGCCCGTCGCGCACCGGTGCCTGGACCTATGTGTTTTTTATCGACTTTGCGGGTCATGCCGAAGATCCAGAAGTGAAAAAAGTGCTGGACGAAGTGGCCGAGCGGGCCGCGGACCTGAAACTGCTGGGCTCCTACCCGAAGGCTGTGCTCTAAACCTATGTCTCAAGCGCAACCCCTTATTAACAAGCTGGTGGTCGTCGGCCTCGGCCTGATCGGCGGCAGTTTGGCTGCGGGCCTTAAGCGTCGTGGCGGTTGCGTGGAAACCATCGGGGTGGTGCGCACGGCCGAAGCCGGCGCTCAGGCACTCAAGCGGGGCGTGGTGGACCGCACCTGCGCCTCCCTGGCAGAAGTGGCGCCGGAGTTAGGCCCGGGTGATGTGGTTTTTATTTCGGTGCCCACGCTGGCGGTCGCCGGAGTTCTGGAACAGATAAGAGATTGCCTGGGTCCGCAGGTAACCGTCACCGATGGTGCCAGCGTAAAAGGCAGCGTGGCCAAGGCCGCCGAGCAGGTATTTGGTTTGGTGCCGCCGCAACTGATTCTGGGTCATCCCATCGCGGGTTCAGAGCGCAGCGGGGTGGCCGCTGCCAATCCGGATCTGTACGAGCAGCATCGGGTGATTCTCACCCCTTTAGAAAATACCGATCCCGTGCATTTGGACCGGGTGGTGCAAATGTGGCAACGGGTAGGGGCAGAGGTACTGAACCTATCCGTTGAAGAACACGACGAAGTGCTTGGGGCTACCAGCCATCTACCCCATGCCATTGCCTATTCCCTGGTGGACACTCTGGCCCAGGACATAGGCAACCCCAATATTTTTCGCTACGCCGCCGGCGGCTTTCGGGACTTTACTCGCATCGCCTCCAGCGATCCGCTGATGTGGCACGACATTATGCGTGCCAACAAAGACAGTGTGCTGAGCGCACTGGATTTATTTATGAACAACCTCAGCCGTTTGCGCACAGCCGTGGCCGAGGAGGACAGTGATCACCTGTTAGGCGTATTCACTCGGGCTAAAGCAGCCCGTGATCATTTCACCAACATTCTAGCCAAGAGAGCGTTCGTAGATTCCATGAGCCGTTCCAAAATTGATTACCTATTGCAGCCCGGTGGCCAAGTGCGTGGCACCATCCGCGTGCCCGGCGACAAATCCATCTCCCACCGCTCTATTATGCTCGGCGCTATCGCAGAAGGCATCACGACGGTGGAAGGCTTTCTGGAAGGCGAAGACGCACTGGCCACATTGCAGGCATTTCGCGATATGGGTGTGGTAATTGAAGGGCCGGACAATGGCCGTGTGAAAATTCACGGCGTGGGGCTGCACGGTTTGAAAGCACCCACTAAACCATTGTACGTGGGCAACTCCGGCACCACGATCCGGCTTCTGGCGGGGCTCTTGGCGGGTCAGGCATTTGATACCGAAATGAGCGGTGATGAGTCCCTGGCCACCCGACCTATGGGTCGCGTAGCAGACCCACTGCGCAGCATGGGTGCCGTCATTGACACCGCCGAAGGCGGTCGGCCGCCGCTGCGCATCAAAGGCGGTCAGCGCCTCAAAGCCATCGATTACGCACTGCCTATGGCCAGCGCCCAGGTGAAGTCCTGTGTGTTATTGGCCGGTTTGTACGCCGAGGGCACAACCCGCGTTACCGAGCCCGCCCCGACCCGCGACCACACCGAGCGTATGCTGGCCGGTTTTGGCTATCCGGTGAAGCGCTCCGGCGCCACGGCGGAACTGACCGGTAACGGCAGGTTAACCGCGTGCAACATCGATGTTCCGGCGGATATTTCTTCGGCAACGTTTTATATGGTCGCGGCCTGTATTGCACCGGGTTCAGATCTCACCCTGACCCATGTGGGCATCAATCCCACCCGCATCGGGGTTATCAATATTCTGCGCTTAATGGGCGCCGACCTCACCTTGAGCAACGAGCGCGAGATCGGCGGCGAACCGGTGGCGGATATTCGTGTGCGCTATGCACCCTTGAAAGGCATCCGGATTCCGGAAGAGCAGGTGCCTTTAGCCATTGATGAGTTCCCCGCTCTGTTTATTGCTGCCGCCTGCGCCGAAGGCGAAACCGTACTCACCGGCGCCGAAGAGCTTCGAGTAAAAGAGAGCGATCGCATTCAGGCTATGGCCGATGGATTACAAACCCTGGGCGTCAATGCCCAGCCTACGCCCGACGGCATCGTCATTCAAGGCGGCCCCATGGGGGGCGGCGAGGTGGAAACCCATTTCGATCACCGCATCGCCATGTCGTTCTCCATTGCGGCCTTGCGAGCCTCGGCACCCATACGCGTTAAAGATGCCACCCATGTGGCCACCTCATTCCCAACGTTTGTGGAGCTGGCCAAACAAACCGGCATAAGCTTAGAAGTAATCGATAGTTAACGAATAGGGGTTTGATCCCCTATAATAGCGCGCCTTGAATGCCCCGGACTGCGAAAGCAGAACGACGCTCTGAAAGCTACGCAGAAGCACTGAAAAAGCTCGGTAGTAGCACAGAGCGGTGGTTGGGAACCCGGTTTCCCAACCGACGCGGACCCGCTAACACCTCTTTGTCTCTAAAAGAGAAAGATGCGGGTCTTGTAGCACCTGGGCAAAAGCCGTTCTGAAGCAATCACAATTCAGCAACGCAACGGAAAGCATAACTTTCCCGATTGTTTAATAGCCTATTATTTTTCATCTGACCGAGAACAGCATGTCTGAGCAATACAACCTGACGCATTTAAAGCAGCTGGAGGCCGAGAGCATCCACATCATTCGTGAAGTGGCGGCGGAGTTCGACAATCCGGTGATGCTTTACTCAGTGGGTAAAGATTCGGCGGTGATGATGCACTTGGCTATGAAAGCCTTTCATCCAGGCAAACCGCCATTCCCGCTCATGCATGTGGATACCACATGGAAGTTTCGTGAAATGATTACCTTTCGCGACCAGAGGATTAAAGACCTGGGCTGGGAGCTGCTGGTGCATATCAATCAGGAAGGGGTTGATATGGGCATTGGCCCTTTCAGTCATGGCAGTGCCACTCACACCGATGTGATGAAAACCCAGGGTTTGAAGCAGGCGTTGGACAAGTACGGCTTTGATGCGGCGTTTGGTGGAGCGCGCCGGGATGAAGAAAAATCTCGTGCTAAAGAGCGCGTTTACTCCTTCCGCGATAAGTACCACCGCTGGGATCCGAAAAACCAGCGTCCCGAATTGTGGAATATCTACAATGGACGAGTGGATAAAGGTGAAAGCATCCGAGTGTTTCCATTATCCAACTGGACCGAGCTGGACATCTGGCAATACATTCACTTAGAAAATATTCCGATCGTACCTTTGTACTTTGCCGCTGAGCGCCCGGTCGTCGAGCGCGATGGTGTTTGGATCATGGTCGATGATGACCGTATGCCCATCGAGCCAGGCGAGAAGGTAGAGCATAAGATGGTGCGTTTCCGCACGCTCGGTTGCTATCCACTGACCGGCGCCGTTGAATCCACGGCCACTACCTTGCCGGAAATCATCCAGGAAATGTTGCTGACGCGCACCTCAGAACGTCAGGGGCGTGTAATCGATCACGACAGTTCCGGCTCCATGGAGAAGAAAAAGCAGGAAGGTTATTTCTAAGCGGTAACCTCAAACCCTGCTGCTCCCGACGACGCCAACGAAATGCC
Source organism: Marinimicrobium sp. (assembly GCA_027322215.1). Lineage (GTDB taxonomy): Bacteria > Pseudomonadota > Gammaproteobacteria > Pseudomonadales > Cellvibrionaceae > JAVDDU01. The sequence goes on along the minus strand of DAHVRW010000038.1, from coordinate 9,032 downwards.
ATTGAGCCACGTTTTTTTTGAGACATTACTATGAGCCACCAGTCCGACCTGATCTCTACAGATATCGATACCTATTTAGCGCAGCATGAGCAAAAAGAGCTGCTGCGCCTATTGACCTGTGGCAGTGTGGATGATGGTAAAAGCACGCTGATCGGACGCCTGTTGCACGATTCTAAAATGATCTACGAAGATCAGCTGGCTTCCGTGCGCACTGACAGCGCCAAGCACGGCACCACCGGCGAAAAAATTGACCTGGCCCTGCTGGTGGATGGTTTACAGGCCGAGCGGGAGCAGGGCATTACCATTGATGTTGCTTACCGTTACTTCTCCACCGCCAAACGCAAATTCATTATTGCCGATACCCCGGGCCACGAGCAGTACACCCGCAATATGGCCACGGGTGCCTCAACCTGTGCTCTGGCGATTATTTTGATCGATGCCCGCCATGGCGTGGCTAAGCAAACTCGGCGGCACAGCTACATCGCTTCGCTGTTGGGCATCAAGCATATTGTAGTGGCCGTGAACAAAATGGATTTGATGGATTTTGATGAGAACGTATTCGAAAACATCAAAGCCGACTATCTGCAGTTTGCCGAAAAGCTGGACATCGTTGACCCCCACTTTGTGCCTATTTCGGCTTTGGATGGGGATAACGTGGTCAATCGCAGCGAGCGTTCGCCCTGGTACGACGGGCCGACCCTTATGGAGATTCTGGAAAACGTTCCTCTCACGGCGCATAAAAATTTGCAGAACTTTCGTTTCCCGGTGCAATACGTCAATCGCCCCAATCTGGACTTTCGCGGGTTTTGCGGCACCATCGCTTCGGGTGTCGTCAAACCCGGCGATACCATAAAGGTTCTGCCCTCCGGGCGTACCAGTAAAGTCAAAGCGATCGTTACGTACGATGGCGATTTGGATGAGGCGTTTGTGGATCAGTCCGTCACGCTCACACTAACAGATGAGATCGATGTTAGCCGTGGCGATATGCTGGTGCATGCTGACGATGAGGTCGACCAAACCAACCATATCAAGGCGAATCTCGTGTGGATGGCGGACAAACCCTGCACACCGGGAACCGAGTATTTATTTAAATTTGCCACCAAATTGGTCAGCGGCCAGGTGGAGTCCATCGACTTTCGAGTGGATGTAAACACCCAGGAACATCTGCCCGCCGATAAGCTGCAACTCAACGACATTGCCGTGGGGCGTGTGGCCCTGAGCCAGGCGGTTCTTGTGGACCAGTACCAAAGCAACCGCACCACAGGTGCCTTTGTGGTGATCGACCGCTTGAGTAACCTTACCGTAGGTGCTGGCATGGTGGTTGAGGCTCTGGCGGAAACGGACACCAACACAACCACTAACACAACACAGTACAGCGAATTCGAACGGGAGCTTAATGCCCTAGTGCGAAAGCACTTTCCACATTGGGGGGCTCGGGATATCTCTCAGTAACGGCGTCGGACGACGGCTTGGCGTTTTTTTCTGTAAGCCATATCTTACAGAAAATGGAGAGTTTTCCAGCTTGCCGATGGGGGAGAGGTTTCGTATCGTGCACCAGCGCAGAGGGAAGTCGCGCCATCCATAACAATCATCTGAAATGGAGTTCATTATGAAAAGAATCCTCACCCTGGCCCTGTCTTTGTTTCTGTTTTGCGCTTTTGCCCCCACGGCCATGGCGGACGAAGCGCCGGACGCACCCAAAGTGGTTAACATCAACAGCGCCGATGCAGAAACTTTGGCCACCTTGCACGGTATAGGTCCGAGCCGCGCGGAAGCGATCATCGCCTGGCGGGACGCCAACGGCGAGTTTGTGAGTGTCGATCAGTTAACGGAGGTGCGCGGTATCGGCGCCACCACGATAGAGGCGAATCGTGATATCTTAAGTGTCGAGTAACGCTGGCTTTTAAGATAAAGCTGCACGAGAGCTTTAAGTTTGTTTTAATTGCAGCCTGAACCCATAGGGTTCGGGCTGCTTTTGTTTGGAGGGGTGGATGAAAGACCTATTGGCACCGCGCCTGATCGTGGCTATGGATTACCATAACGCGGCGGATTGTCTGGCAATGGCGCGGCGTCTCGACCCGCAATGGTGCCGTCTGAAAGTCGGTAAGGAGCTGTTCACCGCCGCCGGTCCAGCACTGGTCGAGCAATTGATAGCGCTGGGCTACGACGTATTTCTCGATTTGAAATTCCACGATATCCCCAATACCACCGCCAGCGCTGTCAAAGCGGCGGCCGAGCTGGGTGTGTGGATGGTGAATGTACACGCCTCAGGCGGCGAACGTATGTTGGTGGCAGCACGGGAGCGACTGGAGCAGGTGCGCGGCCCGCGCCCGCTGCTGATCGCGGTTACGGTACTGACCAGCATGGAAGAGGGCGAGCTGCGTGCGCTGGGCGTTGAACGCACCACAGATGAGCAAGTGTTGCATCTGGCGCGCTTAAGTCAGCGCTGCGGTTTGGACGGCGTGGTCTGTTCCGCGCGGGAGGCGCCGCAGCTGCGCACAGCACTGGGCGAGGACTTTACCTTGGTGACGCCGGGTATCCGGCCCGCTGGCTCGCCAGCGGACGACCAACGACGTACCATGACCCCGCGTGAAGCTATCGCAGCGGGCAGTCATTATCTGGTCGTGGGACGACCCATTACCCAGGCCGCCGATCCGGCGACAGCATGCCACGAGCTGGCGCAGTCGTTGACACTTCGTTAGCCCGTATACTGTTATCTATGGGGTTGTATTTACTACCCGAATCCAAGAAGGACATCGAGCTTGAGTAAGTATCATACCGCCGCCCCGGTGATCACCATCGTCGGCCCGAGCGGCTCGGGAAAGGGCACCTTGAGCCAGTTGTTAGCTCAGAATTTGAATTATCACCTGCTTGACAGCGGCGCCCTTTATCGGTTGGTCGCTCTGTCTGTTAGCGGTAAAGGAATAGACCCACGGGCCCAAGACAAAGTCGCTGCGGTAGCCGCGACACTGGACGTCCAGTTCGACGCCAGCGGCGACGCCACCTGTGTGCGCCTAGAGGGACAGGATGTAACCACGGCGATTCGTAGCGAAGAAATTAGCCGCATGGCATCGGTAGTGGCCGCGCACCCGTTGGTGCGCGAGGCGCTGTTGCAGCGTCAGCGCGACTTTCGACGGGCGCCTGGGCTAGTGGCCGATGGACGCGATATGGGCACAGTGGTTTTTCCCGATGCCCAAGTGAAGATATTTTTGACCGCCAGTGCTGAAGCTCGCGCACAGCGCCGTTACAAGCAACTTGAACAGCGCGGTGAGCGAGTGGACATGGCGCAGTTAGTGGCCGATATTCAGGCCCGCGACCAGCGCGATCGTGAGCGCGCCGTATCGCCCCTTAAACCCGCTGAAGATGCCATCATTTTGGACAGCACCGAAATGAGTATAGGGCAGGTACTGGCGGCGATGTTGTCTCATGTGACGGGAAGCGAGCGAGACAGCGCCGCGACCAATCGCAGCAAGTAATCGAACGGTTCTTGAATTGCAAGATATTGGCGAACTGAACCCATTGATCACTGAACGGCGGCAACGATAAACCTGGAACCTGATCTCACAGTCAACGCATTAAGGATGGGAACCCCATGACGTTAACCTGTTTTAAAGCCTACGACATTCGTGGCAAGCTGGGCGAAGAACTTGACGAAGATATCGCTTACCGCATAGGCCGGGCCTATGCCCGTTTTCTCAAACCAAAAACGGTTGTCGTGGGCGGAGACGTGCGCCTGACCAGCGAGGCGCTTAAGCAGGCCGTGGCGCGTGGAATTCAAGACGAAGGGGCGGACGTTATCGACATCGGCCTGTGCGGCACGGAAGAAATTTATTTTGCCACGACACATCTCCAAACTGACGGCGGCATCGTTGTCACCGCCAGCCACAACCCGATCGATTACAACGGTATGAAAATGGTGCGTGAGGGCTCGCGGCCGATCAGTGGCGACTCGGGTCTTCATGACATCCAACGTCTGGCGGAAGCCAACGATTTTGGCGAGCCGGCCCAGAGCCTCGGGAACTATCGTAAAGAGAGTGTGCTGGATGCTTACGTGCAGCATCTTCTGAGCTATGTGGATGTTAACCAGCTCAAGCCGTTAAAGCTGGTGGTCAATGCCGGTAATGGCGCCGCGGGCCACGTGATTGACGCGTTAGAGCCGCATCTGCCGTTCGAGTTTGTCAAAATTTATCATGAGGCCGATGGCAATTTCCCCAACGGCATTCCCAACCCGCTGCTGCCAGAGAACCGGGCCGTGACCAGTAATGCGGTGATCGAGGCCAAGGCCGATATGGGGATTGCGTGGGATGGCGATTTCGACCGCTGTTTCCTGTTTGATGAACATGGCGCGTTTACCGAAGGCTACTACATCGTTGGTTTGCTGGCCGAAGCCTTTCTAATCAAAGTGCCCGGCAGTAAAGTTATTCACGATCCGCGCCTGATCTGGAACACGATTGATATTGCCGAGCGCAATGGCGGTACGGCCATCCAGTCAAAAACCGGGCACTCGTTTATTAAAGAGCGCATGCGCAATGAAGACGCCATCTACGGTGGCGAGATGAGCGCACACCATTATTTTCGGGACTTCGCCTACTGCGACAGCGGCATGATTCCTTGGCTGTTGGTGGCGGAGCTGATCTGCCGCAAGAATCAGCCGTTATCCGCCTTGCTGGCGGATTGCATCGCACGCTTTCCCTCACCCGGCGAGATCAATAGCACCGTGAGCGACCCCGCAAAAGCCATCGAGCGGGTGTTGGAACACTACCGGGCGGACGCCAAAACCATCGATAAAACCGATGGTATCAGCTTGGAGTTTGATGACTGGCGCTTCAACCTGCGTATGTCCAACACCGAGCCGGTGGTACGCTTGAACGCTGAAAGCCGGGGGGATGTCGAACTGGTGCAGCGTAAAACCAAAGAAGTTTTGGCACTGTTGAACCAGAGCGACGATTGAATCGTTACCCATTTAATAAAGAGTGGCCGATAGCCGATAATAGAACCGTCTTGAGTATAGCGCCGGGCCATTAAACGACACAGGCAACACATAAAAAAGAAAGGAGTAGGTCATGCAGATCAAGAAGGCGGTAATCCCGGTGGCAGGACTGGGCACCCGCATGTTACCGGCCACCAAAGCGATTCCCAAAGAGATGCTGCCGGTAGTCGACCGGCCATTGATCCAATACGTTATAGAGGAAGCTGCGGCGGCCGGTATCAAGGAAATTGTTCTTGTTACCCATGCCAGTAAAAACTCCATTGAAAACCATTTTGACACCAGCTTTGAGTTGGAAGCCCAACTGGAAGCGCGCCTGAAACGATCGCTGCTGGAGGAGGTGCGCTGCATCACGCCCCCAGGGCTGACCATTATCTCCGTCCGGCAAGCCGAAGCTAAAGGTTTGGGGCACGCCATTTTGTGTGCCCGGCCAGTAGTGGGTGAGGAGCCCTTCGCCGTATTGCTACCGGATGTGCTGATTGATCGCCACCAGTCAAACCTGCGCAAGGATAATCTGGCGGGCATGGTGCGCCGTTTCGATGACACCGGCAATAGCCAGATTCTGGTGGAAGAAGTGCCCTGGGATCAAGTGAACCAGTACGGCGTAGTGGACTGTTCCGGCACCAAATTGGCGCCGGGCGATACAGCGCCGGTGGTGAACATGGTGGAGAAACCACACCGGGACGAAGCGCCATCGAACATGATGATTGTCGGCCGCTACTTGCTCTCCGCCAACACCTGGGATCTGTTGGCGAAGACACCTCCTGGTGCAGGCAACGAAATTCAGCTTACCGATGCGTTAGTAGGGTTATTGCAAAACGAGACAGTGGAGGCGTATCGTCTTATCGGTCGCAGCCACGACTGTGGCTCCAAAATGGGTTATATGAAAGCCAATGTAGAATATGGTTTAAGTCACCCGGAAGTGGGCGAGCAATTTCGGGCTTATCTACAAGCTCGGGCCGCCGAGTTCGGCGAATAAATGCCTAACGATTAACCGATCGCGCACCAGAGGATACACAAATTGATAGTACCCATAATTCTTGCAGGCGGGTCGGGTACCCGCCTTTGGCCGTTATCCCGCCAGCACTACCCTAAGCAGCTGTTAAAGTTGTTTGGTGAGCGCACGATGCTCCAACAAACCCTGCTGCGCCTGGACGGCTTGCCCAACCTGGGCGATCCCGTGGTGGTGTGTAATGAAGAGCATCGTTTTATGGTGGCGGAGCAGCTGAAAGAAATTGGCCAGACCCGGGCGGCGATTCTGTTAGAACCTCTCGCTCGAAACACCGCACCCGCTTTGGCTTTAGCGGCGCTAAAAGCGCAGAGCATGACGGACAATCCGACGCTGCTCGTTTTGGCGGCGGATCATGTTATCCGCGACGTGGAACTGTTTCATCAGGCCGTCACCCGCGCCGTTAGCGCCGCAGAGGAAGGTCATTTGGTCACTTTTGGGGTAGAGCCCACTCGCCCCGAAACGGGCTACGGATACATCAAAGCTCCCAACACCGATGGCACGAGGGATTACTATCCGGTCGAGCAGTTTACCGAAAAACCGGATTTATCCACCGCTGAGAATTACCTGGCTCAAGGCGGTTATTACTGGAATAGCGGCATGTTCGTATTCCAGACCCAAAACCTCTTGGATGAGCTGGCACGACACACACCCGAGGTGCAAGCCGCTGCCCATGCGGCGTATCAACAGGCGGTTACCGACCTGGATTTTGTGCGGGTGGAGCGCGAGGCGTTCGCTGCTGCGCCAGACATCTCCATCGACTACGCGGTAATGGAGAAAAGTGACAAAGTGGTATGCGTGCCCTTTAATGCCGGTTGGAGCGATGTGGGCTGTTGGCGCTCGTTTTGGGAGCTGTCCGAAAAGGACGAGCGGGGCAACAGCTTTGTGGGTGATAGCATCGACATCGGCTCCACGGATACGCTGGTGTTCTCACAGGATAAGCTCGTCGCGACGCTTGGGGTTAAAAACCTGATGGTGATCAACACCCCCGACGCGATCTTAGTGGCCGATAAAGACGCTGCCCAAGAGGTCAAATCCGTGATTGGCCAAATTGAGGCCCAAAATCGCTCCGAGCATTTGCAGCATCGGGAGGTTTACCGACCCTGGGGTTGCTACGATTCCGTGGACTCGGGCACCCGTTATCAGGTTAAACGCATCACCGTAAAACCCGGCGCCCGTCTGTCGTTGCAAATGCACTATCACCGAGCGGAGCATTGGATTGTGGTCCGAGGCACCGCCGAGGTGCAAAAGGGCGATCAAACCCTGCTTTTGTCCGAAAATGAGTCCACTTATATTCCCGTGGGCATGACCCACCGGCTGAGCAACCCAGGGAAAATCCCTCTGGAGTTGATAGAAGTGCAATCTGGACCTTATCTGGGCGAAGACGATATTGAGCGTCTGGACGATAACTATGGGCGTAGTTAGCGGACCCCGAATGGCGTTTGTCCTGCGTAAGGCCCATCCCAGTCGCCCCGCAGGAAGGGCTTTGTGAGGCAGTTCTCCGAGACGGGTTTACGAGGACTGCTGAACACCCAACCTGTGCCGCCAATGGCCCCCTCGGAAGCGGCCAGCGTGGTGATTATTTCCGACCGATTATTTCCGCCCGTAGTGCCGCCACAGCTTGAAACATCCCCTCCGATCTGATAGCCTGCCGCGCTTGCTGAATGCTGCCCATATGGCGTATTCAGGAAAGTGACGGGTGGTTTACGTGCCAGCGGAGCAAGCCACCTGTTGTTTATTCATTGGCCCGTACGACTGGCCGTACGGTTTGCCGGGCAGTGGCTTGCACCCTGTGCCGGATTCCTACTGATAGGTATAAATGAGCATGAGCGAGAGTTTTGCGGAACTATTTGAAGAGAGTTTGAAGTCGGTCGATATGAAGCCCGGCACCATCGTTACGGGTGTTGTGATCGACCTCGATAAGGATTGGGTAACCGTCCACGCCGGCCTGAAGTCCGAGGGCATTATTCCGGTAAACCAGTTCCTGAACGAACAAGGTGAGCTGGATATTCAGATAGGTGATGAAGTACAGGTTGCCCTGGAGTCGGTAGAAGATGGTTTCGGCGAAACCCGTCTCTCACGCGAAAAAGCCAAGCGCGCTGAAGCCTGGAAAGTACTTGAAGCCGCTCATAGCGCCGATGAAGTGATCACCGGCGTGATCAATGGCAAGGTTAAAGGTGGTTTTACTGTGGATGTGTCCGGCATTCGCGCGTTTTTGCCCGGTTCACTGGTAGATGTGCGCCCGGTTCGCGATACCGCCCACCTGGAAAATAAAGATCTCGAATTTAAAGTTATCAAACTGGATCAGCGTCGCAATAACGTCGTTGTATCCCGCCGCGCCGTACTGGAGCAAGCGAACTCGGAAGAGCGTGAAGAGTTGCTGGCGACATTGCAAGAAGGCATGGCGATTCAGGGTATCGTCAAGAACCTGACCGACTATGGTGCTTTTGTGGACCTGGGCGGTGTTGACGGCCTGCTGCACATCACCGATATGGCTTGGAAGCGCATCAAGCACCCGAGCGAAATCGTCAATGTGGGCGATGAGATTGAGGTAAAAGTACTCAAGTTCGACCGTGAGCGCAATCGCGTTTCCCTCGGTTTGAAGCAATTGGGCGAAGACCCGTGGGTACAAATCACCAACCGCTACCCAGAAGGTGCTCGCGTCAAGGCAACCGTTACCAACCTGACCGACTACGGCTGCTTCGCTGAGCTGGAAGAAGGGGTAGAGGGTCTGGTGCACGTTTCCGAAATGGACTGGACCAACAAAAATATCCACCCGTCAAAAGTGGTGCAGTTGGGCGAAGAAATTGAAGTAATGATCCTGGACATCGACGAAGAGCGTCGTCGGATTTCTCTGGGCATGAAGCAGTGTCAAGAAAATCCCTGGGATGCCTTTGCTCGTACCTACGCCAAAGGCGACAAGATCAGCGGTAAGATTAAGTCCATCACTGACTTCGGTATCTTTATCGGCCTGGAAGGCGGTATCGATGGTATGGTGCACCTGTCGGATATTTCCTGGCATGAAAGCGGTGAAGA
>DAHVRW010000037.1 GCA_027322215.1 Marinimicrobium sp. | reverse complement strand
ATCGGCGCACAAAAACAAGGGTTCCGCCTTGAACCCTGCCAAGCAAAGCCAGTAATCTCGCGCCTTCGGGTGGCTCAAACGGTTCTTTAGAAGGATAGCTCGCCTTCGCTAGGCGCGGGACACCCCACTACTGCACACTTTTCAACGGAATTTCGGTTTTTAAGTGCTATTGCATTTATTTTCTGCTATAACTGCGGATACCTATCATTAGAGCTAGCAACGAGTTTAGAAAGCGCATGGAACCCTCTGAAAAACAAGGTAAAACAGCGGCGCTAAAGGCGCTGAAACAATACCCCAGAGGGCATGCGATGGCCGCCGGTGTACTGCTGGGCTGCTTATGCTTGGCGGTGATTGCCCTCCCCTCCCAAGAGGCCGCCGCCAGCCGGCAAAGCCTGGATGTGGAACTGCCCTTGGCGTCATCACCGCTGGTGATGGAATCGGACCATCCGTTTGCGCTGACTATGCCCGATGTCGCGGAACCCAATCTGCCCGAATCCTGGGAAGAAGAGCTGCCTTTAACCCGCGAGACCTTCACTATTCAGTCCGGCGATAGCTTATCGAGGCTGTTTAGTCGCGCCGGACTGAACGATCGTGCGCTGTACGAACTGATGAACGAAAGTCCAGAGGCCCGGGCTTTACACCGAATTATGCCCGGCCACGAAGTCACCTTCGAAATCGACGCCGACGGTCGCCTGACTCAGCTGGTTTATGATCACAGCCGTCTTAGCAGTTTAGTGTTTACCCGGGCCGACGATACCTTTACCGCTTCCGAAATCATCCGCGAACCAGAGACTCATACCGCTTACCGCCAAGCCACCATTGATAGTTCGCTGTTTCTCGCTGGTCAGCGGGCGGGCATGACAGACAGCCTCACGATGGAGTTGGCGGGCATTTTTGGCTGGGATATTGATTTTATTATGGATATCCGCAGCGGCGACACCTTTAGTGTTCTGTTCGAAGAGCGCTTTCTCGACGGCGAGAAAATTGGCAACGGACCCATTCTAGCGGCGGAATTCAACAACCGCGGCCGCACCTTTCAGGCAGTTCGTTACGTCAACAGTGAAGGCAAAGCGGATTACTACACGCCCGATGGCAAGAGCATGCGCCGCGCTTTTTTGCGTACGCCGGTGGATTTTACCCGCATCAGCTCGCCTTTTAACCCCAACCGGCGCCACCCGGTGCTGAATACTATACGCGCCCATAAAGGCACCGATTACGCGGCGCCCCGGGGGACCCCCATTAAAGCGGCGGGTGATGGCCGGGTGACTTTTGCCGGTCGCAAGGGCGGTTACGGCAACACGGTGATTATCCAACACGGCCAGACCTATCAAACTCTTTACGCGCACTTACACAACTTCAATCGTGGCATTCGGTCGGGCGTTAACGTACGTCAGGGACAAATAATTGGCTATGTGGGCTCTACCGGCTTGGCTACCGGGCCGCACCTCCATTATGAGTTTTACGTCAACGGTGTGGTCAAAAATCCCGTTACCGTTGCCCTACCCCAGGCCGACCCGGTGCCGAAGGCCGAGCTGGCTCGCTTTAAAGCGCAAACCCAGCCGATGATGGCCAAGCTGGAGCAGTATCTGGAATCCACCACGGTAGCTATGACCGGAGAGGACACCCTGGGAGTCAACTAATCGATGACTCAGTCAAGCCTCTATATCGGCCTGATGTCCGGCACCAGTGCCGACGCAGTCGATGCGGTTTTGGTGGATTTTGCCGGCGAGCAGGCCGACCTGATCGCCAGCCACACCTTGGCGCTTGAGCCGGATACTCGCGCCGCCATACACGATTTAGCCCGTCCGGGCCCCAATGAAATTGATCGTATGGGCGCACTGGATCACGACCTGGGGCAAATCTTCGCTCGCACTGTCAACGAATTACTCGAAAAAGCCGGATATTCCGCCAGGCAAGTGACAGCCATTGGTAGCCACGGGCAAACGGTTCGGCACCGCCCTCCGGGACAGAACGAGCGACCCTTCAGCCTCCAGATCGGCGATCCGAACATCATTGCCCACCGCACCGGCATTACGACTATTGCTGATTTTCGGCGTCGAGACATGGCCGCCGGTGGCCACGGCGCACCATTGGTGCCCGCTTTCCACGATGCGTTCTTTCATAGCGTCAGCGAAAACCGAGCCATCGTTAATGTCGGGGGTATCGCCAATCTTACCTGGCTTCCTACCGAAGGCTCGCCCCTGGGATTTGATACGGGCCCAGGGAACGTGTTGATGGACGCCTGGATTATGAGAAAGCGCGGCGCGCCCTACGATGATCAAGGAAACTGGGCCGCCACCGGCCAAGTGAACCAGGCACTTTTGCAAATGTTGCTGGAGCACCCGTATTTCGCGCTGTCCCCCCCAAAAAGTACCGGCCCAGAAGCTTTTAATCTCCTCTGGCTCGATCAGGTGCTGGAGTGCTTTGGGAGCGAACTGGCAGCCGAAAATGTGCAAGCGACGTTGCTGGCACTGACCGCGCAGACTGTGGCGATGAGCGTACGCGCCATGCAAAACGGTGCGCACGCGACCGTGTATTTATGTGGTGGAGGGGCGTACAACCTGGCGCTTCGGCAAGCCTTGGGGGACCTGCTACCCCAGCAACGGATTGCTGACACGTCGGAATTGGGTATAGCACCCGCTTGGGTCGAGGCCACGGCTTTTGCGTGGCTGGCCCGGCAGACCACCGAGCGCCAAACCGGCAATCTACCGGCGGTTACGGGGGCCAGCCAGGCGCTGGTGCTGGGAGGGATTTATCCGGCCTAGGGGAGGACCGTCAGATCGCAAAGGATGAGCCGCAGCCGCAAGTGGAGGCCGCATTGGGGTTTTGTATCACGAAGCGGGCACCTTGCAGCCCTTCCTGATAATCCACCTCGGCACCGGCCAGGTAGGGAAAGCTCATGGCGTCCACTAAGACCCGCACGCCGTCTTTTTCGATGACGGAATCGTCTTCAGCCACAGTCTCATCAAACGCAAAGCCATATTGAAAACCGGAGCAACCACCACCCGTTACGTAAACTCGGAGCATAAGGTCGGCGTTACCCTCTTCCTCAACCAGGCTCTTAACCTTATTTACCGCCCCAGCGCTGACCTGCAAAGCGGCTTCAGGAGTAAATACTTCAGGTGCTGACATTCATCTCTCCGTTCAAACCATAACCGCGGCGGCTCAAGCCGCTGACATCATTGCATTATGCGTGTACCCGACGAAATTGGTCAAGTATTGGCACCGGAGGGCTCGCCCGCCATTTTGTTATCCTTTTTGGCATTTGTGGCTGCACTGGACGACTCGGCTTTCTGCGTGGCGGACGAGCCGCTGTATACCAGACTGCCATTGACCTGCGCACCTTTGACCATCTCAATCAGCTGATAGTGCACATTGCCTTCCACCACCGCCTTAGCGGCCAGCTCCACATGCTTGCTGGAGTAGACGTTGCCAGTGACATTGCCATTGATAATTACCATCGGCACGCGAATTTCTCCTTCGACCATGCCTTTGTCTGCCACTACGAGTTTGGCGTCATTGCCACTCTCAGCCATGATATTGCCGCACACGTGACCTTCGATTTGCAGGTCGCCGGTAAAGTGCAGATCCCCCACCACCTTAGTGCCACGGGAAATCAGGGTGTGATTGTTTGAAAATGCCATAGCGTTCTTCTTGCCCCACATAAAGTAAACTCTCTGATCAAATTTCCTGCACTAGCCAACCGAACTTCTTCTCGGTGGTTTGTGCGTTACTCCCGGTCGAGCGGGCAATTAGCTCTATACGCTCTGGCTCGAAGTCATCGGGGAGCGTCAAGCGGCCTTCGATATTCTGGAAATACCGGAACCGCAGGCGAATATTGGCGTCATCCACCTGGTTGGACAGTTGATGCAGGGGAATTATTTCCTGCTCACCGTTACGCCAGCCGACGACATTAAAATTTAGATATCCAGACAGCACCTGGTGGTTGGTTGCCAACTGCTGAACCACGACTTTGTACTCATACTGCCGGGGCAGGCCCGTGCTGATGACATTCAAGGAGCCAATAACCAAACCGCTGTTGCTGTTTTCGGGCGCCATTATGCCGCGGTAAAAACTGATTTCTTCCTGCAGCGCAGTGATTTCCTCTTTCAGCGTAATCACCTGGGCACGGACTTGCTCGTTGGCTTCGTGGTCCACTTGGGCTCCCAGCTTGAGGTTCACCACCTCCTGCTGCAGAGTCTTTGATTCCTCGGTAAGCACAGCGACGCGCTGGCGCAGCTCATTGCGCTCGGCCACGGCGTCCGCCTGCCTTGAGGCCCCTTGATAAACGCCCCAGTAATAACTGCCGGCCACCAGGGCGATAACCATCAGGATCAAGCTGAGCGACAGAATAATCTTTCGAACAGGACGATAGGGAACCACCACCAGAAGCGGTTGTTTCGTGCCTTTTACTGCCATTCTCACTCCTCTAATTATTTTGCTAACGTCAAGCTTAGCAGAGAATCATGGCAATATCGGCACTAAATCCAACCCCGCAGTTTCGTCGAAACCGCACATAATATTCATGTTTTGCACAGCTTGCCCTGACGCACCTTTGGTCAGGTTGTCGATCACGGACATCACCACCAGCGTATCACGTTGTTGCGGGCGGAATATGGCAATACGACACGTATTGGAACCTTTGACGGTACGTGTTTGTGGGTGCTCGCCTGCTGGCAGCACATCCACGAAAGGTTCCTGAGCGTAACGCTGCGCATACAGCGCTTGCAGATCGGGCAGTGCGTCCACATCCAGCGCGCGGGCATAAACCGTCGCCTGGATACCGCGAATGATCGGTAAAAGATGCGGTACGAACGTCACCTGGGCCGGCTCGGCACCCTCCGGCTGCCGCTCCCGCAACCCCTGCTCGATCTCGGGCAAATGCCGGTGACCGTTGGCGGCGTAGGCTTTAAAGCTGTCGCTGATTTCCGTGAGCAGATTATCCACTTTGGCCTGACGCCCTGCCCCGGTGGCACCACTGGCAGCGTTGATAATCAAATTGCTGTTGTCCACGAGGTTACTTTCCACCAAGGGCAACAATGCCAATTGCGCCGCCGTGGGATAGCAACCCGGGCAGGCCACCAGCCGAGCGGAGCGGATCTGCTCACGATTGGTTTCGGGCAGACCATATACCGCCTCCGCCACCAGTTCTGGGCAGCCATGGGTCTGCCCATACCACTGTTCCCAAAGATCCGTATCACGCAGGCGAAAATCCGCCGAGATATCAATGATCCGTACATTGCGCTGCATAAGCGCCGGAACTAAGTTCTGCGCCACACCGTGAGGGGTGGCAAAAAATACGATATCGCACGCGCTGAGCGCGTCTACATCGGGCTCGGTAAAGGTCAAATCCAAGAAGCCACGCAGGCTGGGATACATGTCAGCCACAGCCATGCCGGCCTCGGCCCGAGAGGTGATCACCGCAACCTGTACACCGGGGTGGCGCACAAGCAACCGTAACAGCTCAACGCCTGTGTATCCGGTCGCGCCCACAATGCCAACTTTAATCACCCTATCACCTCGAACTTGCCTGCAACTGATTGAATCCGCCGGGTATGCCCATGGAGCCGACCCAAACTCGGACGACTATAATACGGGATCCGGGGCTTGATCGGAAATAGGTGTCGCCGGTGAATAGGCGTGTCGCACCCCTGCCATTAACGGCCGGAATGATTTAGCATTCCGCCATGCTCTGGATTAAAGCCTTTCATATTATCGCCATGGTGTGCTGGTTCGCCGCACTGTTTTATTTGCCGCGCCTGTTCGTGTATCACTCCATGAGCGAAGATCAGACCAGCCGGGACCGATTCAAGGTCATGGAGCGCAAGTTGTACCGGGGCATCGGCACCCCCTGCATGCTCGCCACGGTCGTTCTCGGACTGTGGTTGGCCAGCGGACAGTGGAGCTACTATCAAACCGCCGGTTGGTTCTGGGCCAAAATGGTTTTAGTCGCTGCGCTCGTGCTCTATCATTTTGTGTGCGGCTATTATGTGCAGCAATTTGGTCGCGATCGGTGTCATAAAAGCCACATATACTTTCGCTGGTTTAACGAGTTCCCAGTACTGCCATTAGTAGGCATTGTTTTGTTGGCCGTGGTAAAGCCATTTTGACTTCCGGGCTGTGCTAGACTCGTCTACCAGTAAAACACAAGCTCAATGATCGTCGGATGCGAGGGAAGCACGAATGCAACGTAATGCCCCAACACCGGTTATTATGACGTTATCCAGCCACGACCCTTCTGGCTGCGTCGGCATCCAAGCCGATATCGAGACCAGCATCAGCCTCGGCTGCCACTGCACCCCCATAGTCACCGCTCTGTGTGCACGGGATACCCGAGATATTAAAGATGTCACGGCCGTCGATACCGGATTTTTGATTGAGCAGTGTCGCGCTATTCTCGAAGATATGCCCGTCAAAGCCCTCAAAATCGACTATCTGGCCAACGTGAGCCAAGTAGAAGCGGTGCACACCATCTTGAAGGATTACCCGCATATCCCACTGGTACTCAACCCGGCGCGCTCCATGGCGAACCTGGACCGCCGCGAGGGCAACGCCGTATTGGAAGCCGCCAAGTACCTGCTGTTTCCCGCCACCACGTTGCTGTGTCCGGACATAGTGGAAGCGCACCAAATTGCCCAGCAAGGGGATACGATTGACGCCTGCGCTCAGGAAATTCTTGAGGCGGGCGGGGATCACCTGCTCATCAGCGGCACCCGGCGCACTCAGAACACGTACGAAAACAGCCTCTACAACTCCCAGGGTTTGGTGCGGCGTTACACTTGGGAGCGGTTGAGCGTATTCAGCCATGGCAGCGGCGCCACACTGTGCGCAAGCATCGCCTGTTATCTGGGCCACGGCCTACTGCTCAGCGATGCCGTCCAGCAGGGACAAAACTTTGCCTGGCAAAGCCTGGCCGCCAGCCGACGCCTGGGCATGGGCCACGGGGTACCCAACCGTCTTTTCTGGGCCACATCAACCATCGAGGGTGAACGTCGACGCGGCTCCGATGGCGGCTGCTAGCATTTCGGTAGTGATTGCGTCTACTCGTGGCGCGGGCGCGACCGCCACCCGAACCAAGCCGTAACCGGCCTCAGCGCAAAACACATCTCAGACAAGGTACACTTGTGGTTTTTTATTCCGCAGGTGGACCATGCTCTACGCCATTACCGACAGTCAGCTACTGCCCGATGACCGGCTCGCGGAGGCAGTGGCCGCCGCGTTGCGCGGCGGCTGTCGGCGTATTCAATACCGGGACAAATCGCTGTCAGCCGACGTGCGGCTTCAACAAGCCCAGACACTGCTTGCGCTATGCCTAGAGCACGACGCCGAGCTGATCATCAACGACGATCCTCAACTCGCCGCCCGTTTAGGCGCACATGGTGTGCATTTGGGGCAAGGCGATATGCCACCCGGACAAGCCCGGCGCTTACTGGGACCAAAGGCAATCATTGGTATTACGTGCCACGACTCTTTGGACCTGGCGCACGCTGCCGCCGAGGACGGTGCCAGTTATATCGCATTTGGTCGTTTCTTCCCATCGAGCACCAAACCCGAAGCCCCGGCGGCGCCGCTTGAACTGCTCGCCACCGCCCGCCAGGCGCTGAGCCTGCCCATCGTGGCCATCGGCGGGATAACCTTAGATAATGCCCAGACGGTAATAGCCAATGGCGCCGACTGGCTGGCTGTCAGCCACAGCCTGTTCTCGGCCCCTGATATCGAGGCTCGCGCCCGGGCCTTCAATGCCAAACTCTCTGACTTTCAACCCCATAAGGATTGACCATGAACCGTTCCGAAACCTTATTCGCCCAGGCCCAGCGTCACATACCGGGTGGCGTGAACTCTCCGGTGCGCGCCTTTAAAGCCGTAGGGGGCACACCGCGCTTTTTTGAACGCGCTAAAGGCGCCTACCTGTGGGACGCCGATGGGCAGCGCTACATTGATTACATGCTGTCCTGGGGTCCAATGATTGCTGGGCACGGTCATCCGCAAATACTGGAAGCGGTGACCGACGCGTTACAAAACGGCCTCAGCTTCGGCGCCCCCACGGAACGCGAGACGTTACTGGCTGATAAAGTCTGTGCGCGGGTACCAGGCCTGGACATGATTCGTTTCGTTAACTCCGGCACCGAAGCCACCATGAGCGCGATCCGGCTGGCGCGGGCATTCACTGGCCGGGACAAAATTATTAAGTTCGAAGGCTGCTACCACGGCCACTCTGACTCACTGCTGGTGAAAGCCGGCTCGGGCGCATTGACCTTGGGCGTGCCCAGTTCTCCCGGCGTGCCTGCGGCGCTGGCGGATCACACGATCACACTGGAATACAACAATGCCGATCAGGTGCGTGCTGCGTTTGCCGAACTGGGCAATCAGATTGCCGCGATTATTGTCGAGCCCGTGGCAGGCAATATGAATTGTGTTCCACCCTTGGACGGGTTTCTGGAAACGCTGCGCAAAGAGTGCAACCAAGCGGGCGCGGTGTTGATTTTTGATGAAGTGATGACTGGCTTTCGGGTCAGTCCAACAGGTGCGCACGGCCAGTACGGGGTGCAAGCCGACCTCATTACACTGGGCAAAGTCATCGGCGGCGGCATGCCCGTGGGCGCGTTTGGCGGCCGACGGGATATTATGGAAATGGTTGCCCCGTCTGGGCCTGTGTATCAAGCCGGTACTTTGTCCGGCAATCCCGTCTCTATGGCGGCCGGATTGGCGACGCTCGAGGTACTGGAAGCCGACAGCGCGTACCCTACCTTGTATGCGCGCACCAACCAACTCATGGAAGGGCTCCGTACACTTGCCGCGGAAGCCGGTATTGCTCTCACCACGAACCATGTGGGCAGTATGTTTGGTTTCTTTTTTACCGAAGAGGCTCAAATTACCAATTTCAATCAGGTCATGGCATGTAACACGGACCGCTTCAACCAGTTCTTCCATGGCATGTTAGAACAAGGCGTGTACTTCGCCCCTGCCTCTTACGAAGCCGGCTTTATGTCCATTGCCCATACAGAAGCGGACATCGACCAAACGCTGAGCGCAGCGCAAAAGGTGTTTGCCAGTTTGTAAAAAATTTAATAACAACGAATAAAAAATAGCTCGAGCCCAACGCTTGATAAAAAGATGTTTGGGCTCAACAACCACCAGCGCACTGTTTATATAAGGCAAACGAACTTATATAAAGTAAACGAACGCATCAGCCAAAGGACAAACAAAACGATATAAATGTTTGGCATATAGCACACTTTTCAAGCGCGGGGCTTGCCAAACGCCAATAACGGCGTTTAAATGCCTGCAAGGAGGCTCTCGGGGTTAGCCGGTCTCCGCTAGTAGCAAACTTGCAGCTATTTAACGCAAGGGGCTTATTGTATTAGGTACAATTTAAATATTTATGGAGAAAACAATGATCAATACTTTCAAAGCGTTCCTGCTCGCCCTTGCCGCAATCGGTTTATTGGCTGGCTGTGCCACCACTTCCGAAGAGCCGGAGCCCGCACCCCAGATGACCGAAGCTGAGCCTGAGCCTCAGCCCGAACCGGAGCCCGCACCGCAAATTGATACCGTATTTCGTTTCGATTTTGACCGCTCCGAGCTCAAGCCGGCCGCTCGCGCCGCTCTGACTGCTCACGCCGAGCGCCTGAAAAACAACGACCAACGTGTACGCGTTGAAGGTCACACCGACGAGCGCGGCAGCCGCGAGTACAACATGGGCTTAGGCGAGCGTCGTGCAAACGCCGTACGCGACTTCTTGGTCCTGCAAGGTGTAAACGCTAACCGAATTGAAGTGATCAGCTACGGCGAAGAGCGCCCCGTCGCCATGGGTAGCAACGAGTCCGCCTGGGCTCAAAATCGCCGTGCAGAGCTGAACGTACGGTAAATTACCACTGACTCACCGTCAGGGTAAAAATGAAGCCGCCATCCTAGGATGGCGGCTTTTTTTTGGGCGCGTTTTACACCCTGCCTATTTCAATCTCACCCACGTATCATGATAGTCATGTGGCAGCGAACTGAGGGATATCATGAGCAAATACGGACTCTTGCTACTGCTATTTACTCTGAACCACTCGATCCTGGCTCTTGACCAAAACACGGCCGATAAGCAAAGCCAAAACCCGCCTGCTGAAAGTTGGCAATCCGTGGTTCGAGCCAGCCCCTACTGGATGAGCCAAGGCGCCTTTCAAAATCTGGTCACGCTGCGCCGCTGGGTACTCACCGGTGCCGCGTACTGTGAACAGAAGAACCGTCACGTACTATTCAACACTCGCGCCACCTTTCTCGGCTATATCGACGATGGCGACAGCATTGAGGCCACGCAGAAACGGTTGAACCGCGAGCGTGCCCGCCTGGCCCAAGAAGGCCGTGTGGAGCATTGGACGCCCGGCGCCTCTGATCGCATTGGCTATCCGTTCGCTCTTAGCTGCAACCAACCCGAGGCTCGTCTGGATCAATCCCTGGCCCGCTATACGGGCACTGAGCCGTCGGCGCGCCTATGGGGCACCTGGGATGGTATGCGCATAGGCCAGGATGACGATCAAGTCTCGCTCCACGATGCCATCGTCCAGGTTTATCAGGATCGGGTAACACAAAACCGCATCAGCCTGCCTGCGGAAGTGTTAAGCACCTTAGCGGGAAAAACGCTGATTGAAAGTGGCGGACGCAAGCAGGCACACTCCGTCGCGGACGCTCGCGGCGTGATGCAACTATCGGTATCCGCATTAAATGACTGCGAACTGGATGAACGTTTTCATTTTCACCGAATGGCGCAGGTCGATTGTGCGTTGAGACTGCTGGAACAAAACCACCGAAATCTCGAACCGATTTTTAACGCAACCTTTGGGCATCTGCCTACGGACAAGGCCAGCGACCTCTATGCGTTACTATTGATTCAGGCCTACCACGGGGGTGTGGGCCGGGTCGCGGGCTTGATGCGTGACCCAGAAACACAGGGGGCCGCTCAGTACTTCGCCCGTCACCATGAGCGCTTCAGCGCGGGAGATATCGCTCTGGGGTTAATATTCCATAATCTGGGACGCAACCAACTGGGCTTTGCCTCACTGTATTACGTGATCGATGTGGGCATTGCTACCCAGGTGGCGTGTGCGGCGATTGATGATCTGCCCGGCTGCCCGCTGGATTCAAATTGAACCCGCGCAACCGGGCTTAACGCTATGTTTAAGCGATGAGAGCCTCTAGCGCCGCACTTGGCGCTTCGACTCCAATGACGATGCTGAGCGGATAACCGGACTCGGAATCATACTCAACCCACACCGATTCAGAATCGGTGCGCAGCGCCCGCCCGATGTGTTCAAAGTAGTCTTCCATGCACAACGCTTCGGCGGGCAGCGGGGATAACTGTCGCCCCTGGGGCAGCTGAAATACAGCCTCTACCTTGCCGGCGTCTACACGCACTCTTAAATCCGGCTCCGGCACGGCAAAACAACGTTGGCTCAACGTGTATTGATAGCGCTTATAGTCGCGCAGACGCCACAAGGCGCGGTGATACTGTAACTGGCTGAGCGGGTCAGCCTCGTCACGCAAATAGCGCTGACGCAGACTGGCAACGGTTTTTGCACACACCGCCTGACCATTCGAACAGATATTCATGGCGATCATTAATGCATACATAACTCAACTCCGGGCGTCCCCCACAACAATTACAATGCCACGATAAGTCTATGTCGGGGTGCGCCGAGGTTCTGTTGCGTAAATGCGAAAGAGTGTAAATTTCTGTAACCTTCACCCATACCACCTAAGTCAACAGCGCGCATTGGCCGTTACAACTTTTTACAGATTCTCACAAAAGCCCGGCAGCATTAGGCCAAAATCAGCGGCACAATAAGAGGCCGGTTTCGCCACAGTGAGCTCCATCATGAAACTATGTCGCATTCTCATCGTGACCATAGCCCTCGGGTTTGCCTACGGCGCCAGCGCTAAGTCGTGTGGACCCGAGCAGAGCCATTGCGTGGCGGTGGGAGAGTGGGACTTCAGCCTGGGTATTGGCCTCGGTCTGCGCACCAATCCCGTGATTAGCGGCGATGAGATTCCCCTGGTGCTGATTCCGCAGCTCAGTTATTACGGCCAACGGTTTTTTATCGACAATCTCGATCTGGGTTTTACGCTCATTGAGCGGCCCAAATTTCAGATCAACGCCTTGTTAACGCCGGGCGGCGATGGTTTGTACTTCTTCCGCAGCGGCTGGCGTAATATCGTTTTGGACGGCGGCCTGGGCGGAAACACGTTTTCCTCCCCTGAGCCAGCGACCCCACACGAAAACCAAGGCCCCGCACGTGTCGAGCCCCAGGCCGATGCCCCCGAACTGGCCATGGGCCTAAACGTGACGCAACGGAATGAGGTGCCCGACCACTCCCGACGCCGTCGCATAGCCGGCATGGCGGGTCTGGAGGCCTCCGCCGGTCTGGGGCCGGTGGATTGGCAGTTACAGTTACTTAGCGACGTAACAGGGGTGCACCGGGGCGAGGAGCTTCGTTTTGCGTTGGGCCACGACCGGTATATTGATCAGCACCGCATCTCCCTGGCGGGTGGGCTGAGCTGGAAAAGCGCTGATCTGTTGGAATATTATTACGGCGTCAGGGCAAACGAAGCTACCGCACACACGCCCACCTACCAGCCCGGCAGCGGTATTTCACCTTTTGTGCGCGTGAGTTGGAGCAGGGCCGTCAGCGAAAATTGGCGCTGGCAGGGCAGCTTCCAGTACGACTATCTAAGCCGTGCGGTGCGCCACAGCCCCTTGATCGAGGATAATCAAGTGGTGCAAGTATTTATTGGGGGCGTCTACCATTTTTGAATCGGTTCGCATTCCAATAACAACAGACATATCCACGCTAGTCCGAGTCTGCACACTGCTGATTTCCATCGGCGCGTGCACCGTGGCTCGGGGCGAAACGCCGGTGCTGGAGATCAAGCCGCAGGTGTGCGCGCTGGCCAAACACGAAAGCGTTTGCAAGGAACCGCTGCGCATTCAATGGCGCGCCGGCAAGCCCATGCACCTGTGTTTATTTGTGGATAGCGAAGCGGCGCCTTTGGTCTGTTGGCAGGAGCGAACGTCCGGCGTTTACCACTATCAGGCCCACACGCCGCATAGTTTGATGTTTCAATTGCGTCAGGAATCCGATAATCAACTGCTGACCAGCGAAATGTTTTCAGTCATTCGAGAACAGACCGAATATCGACAACGACGCCGAAAACCCTGGAATTTTTTCTAACGACAAACTGAGTTCGCTATGCCTCACCTACTCATTGCCGAAGATGACAGCCGCTTGGCCGATCTGGTGAAGTCCTACCTCGAGGCGAATAATTATCGCGTCACCATCGAGGCGGACGGCAACCGTGTGCCCGAGCGAGTGCGCCAGGAAAAGCCGGACATGCTGATTCTCGACATCATGCTCCCCGGCAAAGATGGCTTAACCCTTTGCCAGATGCTGCGCCCCGAGTTCGACGGCCCGATTCTCATGCTCACCGCCCGCAACGAAGACGCCGATCAAATCTTGGGCTTGGAATTTGGCGCTGACGATTATGTTATTAAGCCTGTCGAACCCAGAATTCTTTTGGCACGGATCCGCGCTTTGCTGCGGCGCATCGAGCCTCGACCGAATCCGGCGCGGCAGACTCTGGAGTTTGGGAATTTGCGCATTGACGATGCCTCGCGCAGCGTTTTGTTGAACGACGCCCCCATCAACCTCTCCAGCTACGAGTTTGACTTGCTATGGTTGCTAGCCCAGCATGCCGGCGAGGTGGTGAAGCGGGACGTACTGTTCCAAGAGCTGCATGGGCGTCCGTACGACGGGTTGGATCGCACCATTGATGTGCGCATTTCGCAACTGCGAAAAAAGCTCAACGACAACACCGACAATCCGCAGCGCATCAAAACCGTTTGGGGACGCGGCTACTTATTTATTGCCGACGCGTGGGGTGAATATTGAAGCGGGCGTTTATCTCCCTTTATTTGCTATTGGTACTGTCGATTCTCGGCATAGGCTGGGGGCTGGATCGGCTCTGGGACACCTATCGGCCAAGCCATTCCGCCTCGCTGCCGAGCGAGCCATTACTGGATTTGATGCAGCTAGTGGCCATGCAGCGCACCGTCGAACAAACCGAAGCCTTGATCCGCGACATCAACACCAGCGGTGTTGCCGAGCTGGGGCTGCTACCTCTGGATCAAATCACCGGCACAACCATACTGGAGCGCCTGGAGGCGGGGGAAAACGTCAGCCTTGAAGACAGTGAAGGCCACCGCTACCTATATCAAAAACTCTCCGGCGAGCCTTGGGTGCTAGTGGTCGAACAGACCGTGCCCCACAGCCTCTGGCTGGAAAGATTATTGGCGGTGCTGTTTTACACCGCGCTGGCCATTGCCGTGGGTTTTTGGTTGTGGCCGCTGAGTCGGGACCTGGACACGCTGGAGCGGCATGCGCAACATTTGGGTATCGACGCGGACTACCCCACCGTGACCCTTCCACCGAGCTCCACCGCGCACCGCTTAGCGCAAGCATTTAACCGCATGACCACGCGCATTCGCGAACTGCTGCAAACCCAAAAAGAAATGACACACGCCGTTTCCCATGAATTACGCACGCCGCTGGCGCGCATGAAGTTTGCCCTGGCGATGGCCGCCGACAGCCGCAGCCTGGATGAGATTCACGGCAAACTGGAAGGCATGAAAAGCGACGTGGCGGAAATGGACCAACTGGTCAGTCAGCTACTGAATTACGCACGCTTTGAGCAGCAGCGGCTGGCACTGAACTGTGAAGCCGGCGACATGCC
Organism: Marinimicrobium sp.; assembly: GCA_027322215.1. Taxonomy (GTDB): domain Bacteria; phylum Pseudomonadota; class Gammaproteobacteria; order Pseudomonadales; family Cellvibrionaceae; genus JAVDDU01. The sequence goes on along the minus strand of DAHVRW010000037.1, from coordinate 3,721 downwards.
CAACCTGGCGAGCGACATCGTGCTTCGACTCACTGGCCACGACCCGCAGCGCAGCGCCCAACAGATTTACATTCAAGCCGACGTGCCACACCCGTTTGTGTGCGATTGGCCACTCATGGAGCGCGCATTACTCAACCTGGTCCAAAATGCCCTGCACTACAGCCGCAGCCAAGTACGCATTCGTCTACTCAGCGATGCCAAATCGTTTTACATTGAAGTAGAAGACGATGGCCCGGGCATACCCGCCGATGAACAACAGCGGGTGTTTGAGTCCTTTGTGCGTTTGCGACAGTCTTCAGAAAAACACGCGGCCGGTTTCGGTCTCGGCCTGGCTATTGTGCGGCAGGTAGCGCTGTGGCACAAAGGCAAAGCGTATGTCGAATCGGCCTCGCTCGGCGGTGCGCGCTTCGTTATTACCTGGCCGAATCCGCCGCGTTAACGTATCCCCCTACCCTCGACCATATAAACGGCGGCCATGTCATCTGTAAGCACAGACGCGGCGCCTATTCACTCGACCCCGCACACCTGACGATACAACACGCGCCCATTTCAGAACGCAAGGGAACCAATTAAAAATACTGGCGGTCCCAACTTTCAGGCTGCACGATGCGGCCCTGTATCGACCCAATAATTTACGGACTCAGCCTACCGCCCCGGAAGGTGGCGCTAAACGGACTCAGCGAGGTGTCATATGCGCATTTTAAAACAATGCTTATTCTCAGCTTTCTTTACGCTTTCCATCTTAAGCCTAGCCGCTTGCGGCGGCAGCAGTAACAACCACTCCGGCCCCGCCAATAATCCCGGCAACACTAATCCCGGCGGTAGCCCCGGCAACCCCGACGGCGATGGCGGGAATTCGGGTGACGGGAATTCAGACGGCGGTGATGACAATGATGGAACCACTGGCACCTTCAGCTTGGCCGTTACCGACGCACCCGTGGACAATGCCGATCATGTGTATGTGGCCTTTACCGGCGTCACCCTGCACCCAGTGGATGGCGATCCGGTGGTGTTTACGTTTGAGGAGGCGCAAAACGTCGACCTGCTAACCCTTCAGGGCACGGCCTCTGAGCGCTTGCTCAACGAACAGCGAGTACCGGTTGGTGACTACGAGTCGGTGCAACTGCATCTGAACGCGAGCCACGATGGGGTGATGGATTCCTATGTGGAGATGAACGATGGCACCCAGCTGGAACTTGGTTTGGAAGAAGAGGACCGACTGACCATCGCCCAGGAGTTCAGCATTGCCAGCAACGGCCATGTGGATTTTACGGTGGATCTGGATTTACGCCGCTCGTTGATTCTGCCGGAAGGCGAAACCGATCTTACGCTGCGCCCCAGCTTACGCTTGGTGCATACCGAGCAGGCAGGAAGTATCGCGTGTGAAGTTGCGGAAACGTTAATTAGCGCGGCCTGTGACGATCCGAACGCGAGCCTTGGCGTGGTGTACATCTATGAAGGCGCTGATGTGGTTCCGACGGACGTGAGCGATGAAAACGGCGGGCCTTTGACCACCGCATTCGTTGTTTTTGAAGAGGACGTGTATACCTATGAGGCCGGCTTCTTACCCGCTGGTGAGTACACGGTGGCATACACCTGCGACGCGATCAACGATGACCCGCAAAGTGTCGAGGAGATGGACTTTTACGGCGTAGGCAACGCCACAGTAACCGCCGGTGAAGAAACTTTATACACCTTCGGTCCCGACGCCGTACTGTACGACGGCGCTACCGCCGAGACCGAATAAAGATCAGCCTCAACAACGGCCGAAGTAAAGACCGACATAAAGGCCCGCAGGGCCAGCGTTAAGCTAGAAACCGCTGCACCGCATCGTGCGAGAGCACGGCCAAGAGTGCAGCCGCAACCACAACGCAAAAAGCCCCGGAGCTCATCCCCGGGGCTTTTTGCGTTTAGCGTTGGATAAATCACTTGGTGGACAGCTAACAGAACCTTCATGGACAAACGGAGAAAAATAACCGCGAACAAGTCGCGGTTATTTTGGGAGCGTGGGAGTGCATTTAGCACCCGTACACATTCTCGGCTTTGTTATCGCTGCGTTGCGTTCCTGGCAGCACCCATCGGCTTCAATCTACTCGCGCAGGTTACAACTTTACCGAACCCATTCGTTATGGAGCGATGCGTTGCAATTCGCCCCGTAGCGAGCTCAACGCGGCACGCACCCGCTCGCTGTGCTCAGGACCGATACGCTGCATCAGCTTATGGGTGTCGGGCATGCTCTCCAGCTCTTCGTCCTGAAACTCATAAAACACTTTGGGCCGAACGAGTATAGCTTCCGGATCAGCCGCCGGTGCCTCAAGCAGCTCATCAATAGTGGTCATTACCACTTCATGGAAGCTCCCCTTGTCGGTACCGTGCTCTACAAACGCCTCCTCCATAAGCGGCAAATAACGCTGGTACCAAGCGGCTAGCGTGGCGGCATCGGCACTTGTCAGCAGCTCGACGTAACGGTCATAGCGCTGATAGTTTTCCGACGTCATACGGTATTGCTGCTCGGCATCGGTGGCGGCTTCGCCCATGCGCTCAACCATTAGCGGCGGGCGCGGAGACAGCACCGGCCGATATTCATGCACCACACGCCCCTCGTCCGCCGAGTCAACCGCGCGCACAAACTTACGAATAAGGTCATCCTCCACCAACAAGCCGACCAACTCATCGTTATTCATAATCTCGCCAGCGCTGTCTCGTACAGCCTGATCACTCTGATCCAGCGACGGCAGGGGCTCGTCCGGTTCAGGGGCGGGCTCAGGGGCGGATTCAGCCTCAGCCGCTGGTTCAGACGGTGGTGTCGGGTCTGCCTCGGCGGGGGCTGCGGAATAGGTGGGCTCCATCGCGGGTGGGGGCTCGGGCGTATCATCCCGCCCCATAAAGTACAGGCCTAGCGCGATTAAAAGCACAACGACAATAGCAATGGTCACCATTGTCGCCATAGGGGCCCGAGAGCGTTCAGTGGGTTGCCGATCTTCGTTTTCCATACTTACACCCTTATTGGTCAGAACACGGATGAAACCTGCCCACGAGCAGGCGAACTCGCTCCTTAACTCATGAACTCTTGCGACACAATTTGAACCGGCGCACACAACGCCGGTTTCCACGCGCGTTGCTATTTGTAGCACAGTCTGGGCACCGACTCTAGATCAACTGACGCCACTAGCCAGCAGCGTGACGTATCTTTATAATGCCCTGCGTTCCGCCGGTCCGCGCCGGTCGGAATTCCCCCCAAACTGGCCCTCAGCGCCACAGCGGGCCCGTCACTCCGTAGGTTAGAGCCACCCGGCTCGTTCGGCGGACGGAACACAAAGGTAGCACAAGGTTTAAATGGGCCTGTAGCTCAGCTGGTTAGAGCACCCGACTCATAATCGGTAGGTCCTCGGTTCAAGTCCGAGCAGGCCCACCATTTAAACCGTTCAAATCCGATTAACACGCCCCACAACATCCTCAAGCGCTGAAGGGCACGATTCCATTTTAGTGTGCGACGTCGAGCGACAGCGTTCTGATTGCCGAATAGCCCCATCGTTAACCGCCTGCGACTTAAGTACGTTTTACAGCCATGTAACAGGTACAAAACTTACCGCAATATTCTCTCTGAATCCGGTAACGGACTTGTAATGGCCTTGTAGCTCTGCCTTGAGCTTAAGGTAATAATGATGCGGGAGCGAGAGCGGTATATAGTGTTCATCTCAACATCATTCCCTGTAACCAA
>DAHVRW010000036.1 GCA_027322215.1 Marinimicrobium sp. | reverse complement strand
AAGCGGCAAGTGGCTGACTTAAAAGAGGAGAGCGAATTCCTAAAAAAGGCGACGGCGTACTTCAGCAAAGACAAGTGGTGAGGTGCGCCTTAATCGAATCGCTTCGGGGCCAGCATGCCATTTTGAAGATGTGCCGTTGGACTGGTGTGAGTCGTTCTGGCTATTACAAGTGGCGGTCCCGCTCGCCCAGCGCCCGGGAGCTAAGGCGGCGGGAAGCGGAGCGCCTGCTTATTACCCTGTTTAACCGCTTTAAAGCGCGGTACGGCTTACCGAGGATGAAGGTGGAACTCAACCGCTGCGCTGGTTTCGGCCTGTGCTGCGGACGTTAATGCCTATGAAGTAATCACCATCACAAGGAGAGGAATATGGAGTTTGAGTGGGATGAAGATAAACGAGAGAAAACGCTCATTGAGCGGGGGATCGATTTTTGGGACGCAGTGCTCATCTGGGATGATCCACTTAGACAAGAGCGGGTGGGCACCCGAAAAGATTACGGCGAAATTAAATATCAGACGATAGGCAGAGGACCGGTCGGCATACTTTTCGTTGCGTACACGGTCAGAGTGTACGAGAAGGGGAAGACAGTGAACCGTATAATCTCGGTGCGCCCCGCCAAGCATCAGGAAATTGAAATGTATGAAAAACGCACATTCCCAAAGGGGCTGGTGTCATGAGCGAGAGAGTCACACGTATCACGCTGGAGCAAGCGCGTAAGCTCAGGGGGCTGTCAGACGCTAAGCGAGTCAGTCAGATGTCTGATGACGAAATTGATAAGATTATCGAGAGCGACCCTGATCTTTATCAACTAACTGATGAAGAGCTGGCACAATTCAAACTAGCAAGGAACCGAAAAAATGGACAATAAAAGCAAGATAACACGGATCACGTTGAACGAAGCTAAAACCAAAAAGGGGAAATCCAATATCAGCAAGCTCCTCGTCGAACAGCAGAAAGAGAAGAAGAAAAAGGATTAACAAAGCAATCCACGCGGCAAGCGCGTGATTGCGGCGTTAGAAGGCCGAGTTCCTGACAGCCCTTACTGTACGCGGCATTGACTTCTCTCCTGCCGCCCCTCAGATTTAAGATTGGTTAAAAATTAGGCGTGACAACTATCCTGACAGAGGGAGCACGCAGTACAGCGCCGGTGCGCCCGGCGGCCGCGCCCACTGAGCAACGTCGCGCTTCACTTTCCGATCCAGCGTCGCTAACCTAGGCCCTCGAATTTCGACCTTCCGCCGAGAACTTTACATGCTTGTCCGTGTCAAACTGCCGCTGATTGCCGCCATCTCTTTGTTAACCGTGTTCGTCGATCAGGCCACCAAATCCCTGGCTGCCCAGCACCTTATCAGGGGCGAGGTGCACAGTTATTTATTCGATACTGTGCGCATTGTCTATGCCGAAAATATCGGCGCTTTTTTGGGGCTAGGTGGGCACCTTTCTTCCGGGGCCCGCTTTTGGGTGTTTGTGGTTCTGGTGGGTTTGTTCCTGTTGGGGCTGGTGGCGTATGCGCTGTTCAGTCGCGAGTTGAACCGACCGTCGGTTGTGGCGCTGGCTCTGCTGTTTGCCGGGGGGCTGAGCAATTTTTACGACCGGCTGGTTAATAATGGCGCGGTGATTGATTTTCTCAATGTCGGGGTAGGGCCCTTGCGCACGGGCGTTTTCAACGTGGCCGATATGGCCATTATGCTGGGGCTGTTCTTGCTGATTTTCTACCGTCCACGGCCGACTTTGCCCGATTGAATCCATCGCTATGTGACGTTTCGCGGGTTATTCAACGGCGGGCTACCTTAAAATGCGCCGCTGACAGAGGGGGGCGTCTGTCGTGAAAAACCCGGGATTGGTATAACCTGCGCAGCCTTAATACATCCAGGGGGGTGAAGTGAGCCGAATATTTTTTTGGGCCGTGTTGATCGGCGGCCTTTCCATGGGACCCGTGTACGCTAGCGGGCTGGACGAGAGCAGCTTGCAGTTAGCGTCGGTCAGCGCCGCTGTGGCGCGGTTGGGTTCCGATGAGCCGGAGTTGCTCAAACGTGGTGACTGGGTTATGCCTATCGCCTCAATCACCAAAGTAATGACGGCTCTGGTGGTGATTGAATCCGGCGCCGACTTAGACGCTTGGCTGCCGGTGGTGCCCCGGGCGACCCCTGCAGCGGCTAACGCTTATTCCCGTATCCGGTTAGAATCCGAAGCCACCCGACGGGATTTCCTGCACCTGGCACTTATGTCATCGGAAAATCGCGCGGCTTACCTCCTGGCCCGCCATCACCCAGAGGGCTACGACGCCTTTATCGACGCGATGAACGCCAAGGCGCAAGAGCTGGGTATGAGCAATACCCATTTTGTGGATTCCACCGGGTTATCGTCCTCCAACGTCTCCACCGCACGGGATTTGATCAAGCTGGTTAACGCCGCGTATAAACATCCGCTGATTCGGGATCTGTCGATCAGCCCGGGTAAGTGGGTGCAATTTCGCGGCCCGCGCTATGGATTGCAGTACGGCAACACCAACCCCTTGGTACGCAGCAGCCGCTGGAACGTGAGTTTGAGTAAAACCGGCTACCTGGATGCGGCCGGCCGATGTCTGGTTATGGTCGCCGAAATGGACGGCGAACCGCGTGTAGTAGTGTTGCTGGATTCGTTGGGTACACGCACACCTTTAGGTGATGCGGGTCGCATTCGGCGTTGGTTAGAAACTGGCACAGGCGGTAGCGTGGCGGTCGGCGCGTTAAATTACGAACGTGAGCGCGCGGCGGAGCGGGAGCTGGCCATCCAGCAATCCGCGGGGCTTTGATCCGGTCGCGGAGTTAAAGCCAGAGAATGTGAACCAGACTTGTGGTCCGTCACGAAAAAATGCTTGACAGCACAATAGAAGCAGCTACTATGGGGCCAGCTTGAAAGTAAGCCTTATATTTATGCAAAATCATTTCGATGCCCTACCTGTAGTAATCGTCCTGTCCGTCATAAGTACAAGCAACATTTCTAGCACAACGACCTCACTGTCACATTAATTAATGTCGCCTTAAGAGGTCACATCACGTTTTGATAATTAGGATTTAAGACTATGTCTACAGTAACTGGCACCGTAAAATGGTTTAACGAAGCAAAAGGTTTTGGCTTTATTGAGCAAGAATCTGGTCCCGACGTTTTCGCCCATTTCAGCGCCATCTCCGGTTCAGGCTTCAAAACCCTGGCCGAAGGCCAAAAAGTCACCTTCACCGTGACTCAAGGTCAGAAAGGTCCTCAGGCCGAAAACATCGTCGCTGTGTAACAACAGCGCCGGACTCACCAAACTTTAGAGTCCGAACAAGAAAGGGCAGAGCCTGCGGGCTTTGCCCTTTTTTTATGTCCGCTATTTCTGTTGGTATCCATGACCGATAACTCATTGAACAAAAACACAGCGTTTGATTCTCTGCCGCTGCAGGCTGAACTGCTGACGAATCTCGATGCGCTGGGCTACAGCGACATGACACCGATCCAGGCTCAGAGTCTGCCCGAAATTGTGGCGGGGCGAGACGTGCTGGCACAGGCCAAAACCGGCTCCGGCAAAACCGCTGCCTTCGCGCTGGGGGTGTTACACAAACTGGACGTGAGCGCGTTTCGCGTGCAAGCCCTGGTGCTGTGCCCGACCCGTGAACTCGCGGATCAGGTGGCCCGAGAGCTGCGCCAGCTGGGCCGCTTGTTGCACAACATCAAAGTGCTGACCCTGTGCGGTGGTATGCCCTTAGGGCCGCAAATTCATTCGCTCAGCCACGGAGCCCACATCGTCGTCGGCACCCCAGGCCGAGTGGAAGAGCATCTGCGCAAAGGCAGCCTGACGCTCGCCTCGCTGACCATGTTCGTGCTGGATGAAGCGGACCGAATGCTGGACATGGGCTTTCAACAATCTCTGGATGCGATCGCGGGCCATGTACCGCCGCAGCGTCAAACGCTGCTGTTCAGCGCGACCTATCCGGACGATATCGCGGCTATTGCGAATCGCATTACCCGCGACCCGATAACCATTGCCGTAGCGGATAGCCACAGCGAGACGAGTATTCGCCAAGAGCTGTATTCGGTGAGCGATGACGCCGAGCGATGTGAGGCCGTGCGTTTGCTGTTACTGACGATTCGACCCGAGTCGGCGCTGGTGTTTTGTAACACCAAGCGCGAAACCCGCGAGCTCGCCCAGGCGCTGCGCCGCAGTGGCATTTATGCTGTGGCTCTGCATGGCGACTTGGAGCAGAGAGATCGAGATCGCACCTTGACCCTGTTTGCGCACCGTAGCGTCTCGGTATTGGTGGCCACGGACGTGGCGGCCCGGGGTCTGGATATTGAAAAACTGGATGCGGTTATTAATTACCAGCTTGCCCGCGACCCGGAAGTGCACGTGCATCGTATCGGGCGCACGGGCCGGGCGGGGGAACGCGGCCGTGCCTGCTCCCTGGCAACCGAGCGCGAAAGCGCCAAGGTGGCCCGCCTCGAAGCCTACCTGGGCGCTGAGCTTGAAAAACGGAGCTTACCGGCCGCGTTACCGCTCGGCACCACCGGCTATGCACCGCCCATGGCCACCTTGCAAATTGGCGCCGGGAAAAAACAGAAGCTGCGCCCCGGCGATATTCTGGGGGCCTTGACCAGCGCCGGTGGTATTGCCGGTGCGGATGTGGGCAAGATTACCATCGGCGACAGCAGCGCTTTTGTGGCCGTCAGCCGACGCGCTGCTGATGCCGCTCTGGAGAAGTTGTCCCAAGGGAAGCTGAAAGGCCGGTCGTTTCGGGTTCGGCTTGTATCTGAATAAACCCGTTACGAACACGCACCGGGTAGACAGCGGCTCGGTGCTCCGGCGCTTCCAGGCAAACGCCAATGCGCTGTCCGGCAATGCGTCCACCCCAAGGGCCGGGGCTCCGCCGTTGAATTGCGGCAGGATCAATTGCTCCGGTGATGGAGGCAGGGGCCATCTGGTAGCCGGGGGCCACTAGACCGAAGGTCTGGTTTTGCCAGAGGGCACACTCGCCAATGGCACAGATATGAGGGTCGGAGGTGCGGCAGGGATTGTCGATCACGATGCCGCCGGGTTCACCGATGCTGTGCACAGGCGCACCGATTTAACGCAGCTGGCCAATTCACGCCTACCAGCGCTGCGCACGATTGCATTGGTCGGCCAGGGGTGTCATTCTGTGGCCGTTTTGAAGGCGCAGGTCCAGCCCCTGTGCCCGGTTAATCTCGTTCTTACACGAGGCGCCACGGGCGCTGACTGTCAGCTTGGAGCATAATGTTGGAATCGTCTGGGTCCACACTGTCGAATGAATCCCGGTTGGTGGATGGTTTCGGTCGGCGCATCACGTACGTGCGCCTGTCAGTAACCGATCGCTGTGATCTGCGCTGTCGATACTGTATGGCCGAGGATATGACGTTCCTGCCCCGTCACGAGCTGCTGAGTATTGAAGAGTTGGCGCGCCTTGGCGCAGCCTTTACCGAATTGGGGGTGCACAAAATTCGCGTTACCGGGGGCGAGCCGCTGATTCGCCAAGGTGTGGTGAAATTGATGGCTGCCCTGGGTCGGTTGCGGGGACTGAAAGAGCTGTGCTTGACCACAAACGCGACTCACTTGCGTCGTTACGCGAAAGCGCTCAAAGATGCCGGCGTCACGCGGGTGAATATCAGCCTCGATAGTCTGCGCCCGGAGCGTTTTCGGCACCTGACCCGCCATGGCGATTTGCCACAGGTCCTGGACGGCATTCGCGCCGCTCAGGAAGCGGGCTTTGAGCGTATCAAGCTCAACTGCGTGGCGCTTAAAAACTACAATGCCGATGAGGCGCCGGAGCTGGTTCGGTTTGCGCTGGATGAAGGGCTGGATATTAGTTTTATTGAAGAGATGCCCCTGGGAAAAATCACCGATCATGGTCGGGCGGCTGAGTTTGTCAGCAGTCAGCAGTTGCGCGCGAGTATTGAACAGGCGCTGCCACTGCAACGCTCCGATCACGACAGCGGCGGCCCAGCTCGCTATTGGCAGGTGCCGGGTTATGGCTCGCGCATCGGTTTTATCTCGCCCCACAGCGAAAACTTTTGTGCCAGCTGCAACCGGGTGCGGGTGACGGCAACCGGGAGGTTATTACTGTGCCTGGGGCAGGAGAACAGCGTCGACCTGCGTGCACCGTTGCGAGAACATGACGGCACTGAGCAGGTGCGCAAGGTAATCGATGCGGCCATGGCGCAAAAGCCTAAAGAGCATGATTTTACTCAGCAGCAGGATGAGCCGAAAATTCTGCGTTTTATGAATGCGTCCGGTGGTTAAGCCGGGGTTGTCCAACGTGTGACCGAGCCGTTTATGAGTAGCAGCGCTGTATTTACCCCCCTGAATATTTGTATTCTCACCGTCTCTGATACCCGCACTCTGGAGCAGGATACCTCCGGACAAAAATTACAGGAATTAGCGGTTGAGTCGGGGCATCAGGTGTATCAGCGCCAGTTGCTGCCGGATGATGTCTACCAGATGCGGGCCCTCGTCTCCGCCTGGATTGCTGACCCGAAGGCACAAGTGGTGCTGATTACCGGCGGTACCGGTTTTTCTGGGCGGGATAGCACACCTGAGGCCATGGCGCCGCTGTTTGATAAAACCATCGTGGGTTTTGGTGAGTTGTTTCGTCAACTGTCCTACGCCGAGATCGGTACCTCGACCATTCAATCCCGAGCGCTGGCGGGGCTGGCGAACCGCACACTGATTTTTTGCCTGCCCGGCTCCACCGGAGCCTGCACAACGGCCTGGGAAAAAATCATCTGCCAGCAGCTAGACAGCCGGCATGGGCCCTGCAACTTCGTCGGTCAGTTGGTCCGCTAATTCCGCGGATCGATGGTTCTCGGGGCGGTACCCGATCTGAGGACCGGGTGGGCTACAGCGGACGTGGCAGACTCTCAAGCATAGCGCGGCGGGCGTGAATCAGCTCTTTGTAGGTCTGAATCATGCTGAAGTCTTCTCTGTCCCCTCGCATCTCGGCGGCGTCCAGTTGCCGCTCGTAGGCGGTAATTTCCGCGATCAATTGCTCCTGTAATTGCTCGGTGGGATGGAAGTTAACGCCAAGGGCGTTCTGTGGCCGGATCATGTCGTGCTCCTTTCATGTTTATCACAGCATGGGCTTTATAAGCATAGCTCATCGGCTCGGTGAAAGGTGCCTATCCTTAGACAGTTTCGATGGTAAGACGGCGCAAACAACGGATTATGTGAACTTGCGGTTATAACGCGAGAAAAAGTGCGCCAGCGGTTGGCCTAGCGGTGGCGCACTAATCATTCAATAGCCTGGGCCAGTCAAAGGTGGGGTCCCCCAAAGCATAGAAGTCGGGGTTGAGAAGGGACTCGCTGGCATTGTATTGCAGGGGTTCAAAGGTGGTGCCTACGATCGTGCCACCCGCTGCGTTTAAGATGGCGTGAGGCGCGGCGGTATCCCATTCACTGGTGGGGCCCAGCCGAGGATAGATGTCAGCGTGCCCTTCCGCTACCCGACAGATTTTTAACGCGCTGCCCATGGGTTGGGCCTCTACCGGAGCGGGCCAACGCTCCGTCATGCGCTCTAATAGCGTCGCTACCGCCTCTCGCCCGTGGCGCTGACTGGTCAGGCACAGCAGGGGTTGATCGGGGCGGATGGTTCGCGCGCGAATTGACACCGCGTCGCCGCCAGCAGGGTACTTCCAGGCGCCTAATTGGGCGCTGCCCAGATAAGTCTCACCGCTCACCGGAGCGTGTACCAGGCCAAGATAGGGGCCGTTTTGGTCCATCAGGGCCACGTTAATGCAGAAATGGTCATTACCAGCGATAAATTCTTTGGTGCCGTCCAGAGGGTCTATCAGCCAGTAGCATGGCCATTGCCGCCGCTGCGATAGGGGCAGCGCGTGTGCCTCTTCAGAGATTATCGGCACGGACAAAATTGCAGGCAAACCCTCTAGCAAAAGGCGATGGGCGGCCATATCGGCGGCGGTCACCGGCGATTGGTCGAGTTTGCGCTCCACGCCCAAATCCGCTTCTTGGCGGACTGCCATAATGGCCGCACCCGCCTTTTCCGCCAAGGTTATCAGGGCGTTGCCGATCTGTATGTCATCGAGCCGATTATCCATGAACTTTCAGCCATTCCCGCGCGAGGAAAAGCGCGGCAATCGTGCGCCCTTCGTACACGTCATCGCGCATGGCCAACGACAGCAGATCCTCAAAATCGCACGGCACCGCTTCGATGGGTTCGGGTTCGTCACCGGGCAGCTGCGCGGGGTACAAGTCGCGGGCCAGTACCACGTTGATCCTGTGCTCCATATAGGCAGGGGAGAGATAAAATTGTTTCAACAGCTCAAGGCGTCTGGCCCCGTAACCCGCTTCTTCCTTAAGTTCGCGGTTCGCCGCCTCGAGAACGGTTTCTCCTTTATCGATGGCGCCCTTAGGCAGCGCCAGGTGATAGTCGTGAATACCAGCGGCATACTCTCGAATCATCACCACGCGCTGGTCATCTAACATGGGAATGACGAGAACGGCGCCAAAGCCGTTCCCTCGAACCAGTTTTTCGTAAATTCGCTCCTCGCCGTTGCTGAAGCGTAAATGCAGCTCATCGGCGCGGAACAGACGGCTGCGGGCAACCGTATGACGCTTTAATATTTCGGGCTTTGTGGGCATACTGAACTACTTTTCATTAGCGGTGCACATCTTCTGCGATATACTGTGCCTATGATTAATTGGCAACAAATCGACACGGTACTTCTGGATATGGATGGTACCCTGTTGGACCTGCATTTCGACACCTTTTTTTGGTTGACGCATTTACCTAGGCGTTACGCGGAGATACATGGCCTCGATGAAGCCACCGCCGCAACGCATTTGCACGAGCTGATTCATCGCCGGCGCGGCACGCTGGAATGGTATTGCCTGGACCATTGGTCCGAGGCTCTGTCGGTGGATGTCCGCAGGCTGAAAGAAGAGATTAAATACAAAATTCAGATTCGCCCCTATGTGGAGAGTTTTCTTACCCGTTTGCGCCAATTGGGTAAAAAGCTGGTCCTGATCACCAATGCTCATCCCCAAAGCCTGTCGTTAAAGCTGGATGTCACAGCCATTGATCGATGGCTGGACTTTGTTATCTCCTCCCATGAATTTAAAGAGCCGAAAGAAAACCTGGGTTTTTGGCATGCTCTGCGGGCGCGGGAAACCTTTGATCCGGCGCGGACGCTATTTATCGACGATACCACGAGTGTATTGCAGTCGGCCAAAACCTACGGGCTCGGGCACCTGTTGTGTATCCATCAGCCGGATAGCCAGACCCATCGGGTGGTCACAGATTATCCGGCAATTCACCATTTTGATGAAATTATGCCGCCCGAAAAACTGTGTATAGAGGCACCGGTTGGATAAAGTTCGAATTGACAAATGGTTATGGGCCGCCCGTTTTTTCAAAACCCGCAGCCTGGCAAAACAGGCGATCGAAGGCGGCAAGGTACACTGCGACGGTCAACGCGTTAAGCCCAGTAAAGAGGTGGCGCTCGGTTTAACTCTGCGTATCCGCCAGGGCTTTGACGAACGCACCGTGCGGGTGACGGGGCTTTCCGATCAGCGTCGGGGTGCGCCTGAGGCGGCTCTGCTGTACGAAGAAACCGCCGAGAGCTTGGCCGCTCGGGAGGAGGAGGCCGCGCGTCGCAAAGCGGCCAGAAGCGCGCAACCCTTCAGCGACCACCGTCCCAACAAAAAAGAGCGACGGCAAATTCATCGCTTCCAAAACCAGCATCGTGATGGGTAGCCCGGTATACTCCGAATATACGATAGCCGGAGCCCAGCGCTCTTTCCGCTTCAAATCCAAGGCTCGCCTGTCGCCTTAATTCATACGTGTGATGTCTGCCATGAACGACAATGATGTTTTACACCGATTCTTATTCGACCACAGCGATGTGCGTGGGGAAGTTGTCACCCTGACCGATAGTTACCAAGAGGTGCTGACCAACAATGAGCACCCCCCAGCGGTGCAGCGGTTGCTCGGAGAGTTTCTCGCCGCGGCGAGCTTGTTGTCCAGCACGCTAAAGTTCGATGGTCTGATCAGTATCCAGGCCCGAGGCGATGGCCCCGTGGCGATGATTATGGCCGAATGCAGCAGACACCGGGATCTGCGCGGGATCGCGCGGCTAAACCCGGATGCATCCATAGACCTTGCTCCCGAGGAAAATCTGCAAACATTGCTGGGCGAGGGCGTGATCGCCATTACCATTGAGCCCGAAAAAGGACAGCGCTATCAGGGCTTGGTGCCCATGGAGGAGGATTCGCTATCTGGCTGCCTAGAGCACTATTTCTACCAGTCCGAGCAGCTTAAAACACGCCTGTGGTTCGCGGCCAACGAACGGGCGGTAGCGGGGTTTTTGCTGCAAGCGTTGCCTCGCCAATTGCACGCGGATGAGGAAGAAAATCAGGATCGCTGGGAAACGCTCAGTGCGCTCAGCGATACCCTCAGCCCGGAGGAGATGTTGGGGCTGGATCATGAAACGCTGCTGCATCGGCTCTTTCACGAACAGCCTTTGCGCGTGTTCGAACCCGCACCGCTGCGTTTTTTCTGCAGCTGCTCCCGTGAGCGCAGTGCCGGTGCCTTGCTGTCTCTGGGCCGGGACGATGTGGAATTGTTGCTGGTGGAGCGGGGCAGTGTCGATATCGATTGCCAGTTCTGCAACCGACACTACCACTTCGATGCCGCCGAGGTGCGCGCACTGATCGGTGGTGAAACCCTGCACTGATTCAGCCGATTCTGGCAGCGCCGACGTTTGTCGGCCGGATTCATGCTCAAGAGCGCCATTGTCAGTCTCTCGGGGGACCAGGATACGTCCCGTAAAAAAACTTTGTAGTCAGATTGACAATATGGCAAAAGCTAACTTATACTCTTTCATACTATAAGTCGGTCGGCTTAGCCTTACCGCTTCGTTGGCCCCCCAGCGGTTTATTGGGAGACTGTTGGGTGGGAGTGCCGATTTATAGGGATTGTTACGAGTGAAGCTTGTTGTGTTCAGAGCTCTCCATGCTTACCGAGCCAGCACCAGCCGGTGCTGGCTCGGGTTTTTCTTCTTCAGTTCCTTTCCTCTTCTTTAAAACCACCTTTCGTTATTGCGCATCGTCGCGGTACAGGATCGCCCCCTGAGTCGTCAGCGCTCGTGTATCGTCAAACGAATGTGCCGCTTGGCAGAGCAGATTACTTACCAACAAAAACGCCCCCGAAGGGGCGCTTGTGAACCGCTGAGATCGCGCCTGTTTAAGGCGTATCGACACCCGCTTGTGCACGGCGTGCGATAAGGTCCGCCTCGATCTCTCCCATGCGTTTCGTGTTTAACGGATAAACAATCAGAAGGCCGATGGCGGCAAAGGCAAACAGGGCAGGGATCCAACTCATTAGCTGTATCATTCCGCTGGTGGTTTGAGCGATGGTGGCGGGGTCGGTGCCCACATACCCATACGCGCTCAGCACCAGTAGCACCAACGCACCAGCGAAGCCGCCACCGGTTTTTTGAATAAAGGTTCCCGCCGAGTAAAACAGGCCTGTCGCCCGGCGACCATGTTTCCATTCCGAATAGTCCGCCGCGTCACCCAGCATGCTAAAGGTCAGTACGGGCATAAATGCGGCGAAAAACTCAGCGGCGCCGCCGAGAATGAATACGTAGAGGATGTCGTCCGGCTTCGCAAAAAACAGGAAGCTCGTTAAAACACCGCTTATTAACAGCGAACTAATGAACAAGGTTTTCTTACCCATGAGGCGGGTAAGGTATCCCGCTACCAGCGCGGCGAAAATGGAAATGAGCAACAGAACAATAAAGTACCAGCCGGCCAGTGTGGCCTTTCCCACGTAGTGGGTGAAATAGTAGGCGATCACCCCGTACTTAATGCCATTAAACATCATGGTCAGAAAGCCTAAACCGAGAATCATTAGCCATGGTTTGTTGGTCAACAGATCTATCAGATCGCGCTGGGAGGCGGTTGTGTCGCTTTCGGGCTTGCGTATCAGACGACGGATAAAGTATCCGGTGATCCCGAGCACTAATACGCATATGACACCCGTATAAAAGGGGTTGAGCTGAATCTCCGCATCGGGGGACTGGGTGGCACTAAAGAAGAACAGGGCGATGGCCAGCAGCGGGGCGATAATCAGCGGTAAATTCAGGCTAAGGTCTTTAAGCTCTTTGCCAAAAGGCGCCTGGCTCGCCGTAGACTGCACCCGTTCGCGGGTGGTGAAAAAGGTAATCGCGCACAGAGCAATGAGCAAAGTCGCGAACAAATACATGGTGTATTGATAGCCTTGGGCATCATTGCCTTGCCCGAAAAAGGCCACCAACTGCGGCGTAAACCCCATAACCAGCACGCCGCCTGCGAAAGCGCCCGCAAAGCGATAGCCGGACAAGACGCTGCGCTCTTCGTGGCTGGGCGTCATAACACCCATCAGGGCCGAGTAGGGTACGTTGTTTACGGTGTAGGCTAACGTCAAACCGATATAGGTAAAGTAAGCCCATACCAATTTCATTTCCGTGCTGACGTTGGGTGCGGTAAAGGCCAGAATCATGAACAGGCCCAGAACTGGGGCCGACCACAACACCCAAGGCCGGAACTTGCCATGACGGGATTTGGTGCGGTCGGCGATCATGCCCATGATGATGTCGGTCACACCGTCGAGCAGCCGCACCACGAGCAGTAACGCCGCCGCCGCGGCGGCGGTGATGCCCAGCGTATCGGTATAAAAGATCGCCAGATAGGCCAGCGCACCGCGCCAGACCAGGTTGGCGGCGGCATCGCCCATGGCGTAGCCGCTTTTTTCCAAAATGGATAACTTGTGTTGGGAAGTCGCTGACACAGAGCACCTCGTTTTAATCTTATTATTGCTGTGATTGGGGAGTGAATTGTTATTGGGAGAAATCGGCGCCTAGAATAATGGCCTGAACCGCAAAAGTACAGGCATCGCCCAGCGCCCAGGTGCCGCGAGGTCCGGGCGTCTAGGTCGAGCTGTTTAGGTCAAGGTGCCGATGTGTCGCCCAAAGCGCTACCTCGTGAAGCCCGCCTTTGATGCCAAACCACCGATCTTGTCACCGATATAGAAGCCAGTGCAATGTGTCGCTGCTATATGCTTTCTCGTTATATAACTAGAGCCAATAACTATTTTGCCCGACGCGGTACTTTGGTTAAGCTGCAGTGCTTTGTTGTATAACGGAAACGCGGTATGGAGTGGCAGGGGTACTTATCTTTGGGGTTGGCGGTAGCTGTGCTACTTGCCATGGCGACCAATCGCATTGGCGCTCACCTGGTGATGACGGGTGTTCTGATCGTGCTCCTCGCAACTGGCGTGCTTACGGCGTCCGAGGCATTCGCAGGCTTTAGCAACCCGGGTGTCATTACTGTTGCGGCGATGTTTGTCGTGGCGGCGGGCATACACGGTTCCGGCGGTGTGGATTTGCTGGTCAATTCAGTGCTGGGCAGGCCCAAGAGCGAGCGCCGCGCGCAGTTGCGTATCAGCGGCCCGGTGGCGTTGCTGAGCGCCTTCTTGAACAACACACCCGTGGTGGCCACCATGATCCCGGCGGTGCGCAGCTGGTCTAAACGGATCGATATCGCTCCATCTAAACTGATGATTCCCCTGAGCTACGCGGCAATTCTGGGGGGCACCCTTACCCTGATCGGCACCAGCACGAACCTGGTCGTCAATGGCCAATATCAAGCCATGACCGGCTCGCCGGGCTTTTCCCTGTTTTCCATTACTGCCGTCGCGTTACCCGTAACGGCGGTGGGTTTAATTTTCATGCTGTGGTTTTTCCCACGGGTGTTGCCGAACCGTGGCGAGGACGACAAGTTCGGAAATTTGCGGGAATTTACCCTGGAGGTGGCCATCGCCGCTGATGGGCCCTTGGTCGGCCAAACGGTGATGGAGGCTGGGCTACGTAATCTAAAGCACATTTATCTGGTGGAGATTGAACGCGCTGGAGTGATCGTGCCTGCCGTGGATTCAGAGGAGCCTCTTCAGGCGGGTGACCGGCTCGTGTTTGCCGGTGATACTGAGGCGATTTCCGATTTGTTGAGGATCAAAGGCATAGTGCCGTCAACGAACGGACGAGAGCCCACGTTGGCTCGAGAGCATCGGGAGCGTAGCCTGGTCGAAGCGGTTATCTCGCCCCACAGCCACTGTATCAACCAAACCATTCGCGACTCGCAGTTTCGCGAACGCTACGGGGCCGTGGTGTTGGCCGTGGCGCGCAACGGTGAGCGGGTGGTGGGCAACCTGGGCACCATTAGGCTCAAACCGGGTGATACCCTTTTGCTGGAAGCGCGTCCGGCCTTTGTGAGCCGCCAGCGTTATAACAAAGACTTTTTGTTGGTGAATGATCTCCACACCGAAACGCCCCGACACCAGCGGGCTTACCTGGCCTGGGGTATATTGGCGCTGTTGATTATCAGCGCCGCCACGGGCTTGACCAGCATGCTCACCGCCGCTTTGGTGGGCGCGGCGGCTATGTTGATTACCGGTTGCTGCTCCACCTCACAAGCGCAGAAGAGTCTGGACCCGATGGTACTGTTGACCATCGCCTCTTCTTTTGCACTCGGCGCCGCGCTGCATAAAACCGGAGCTGCACAGATATTGGCTCAGGGTGCCGTCGGTTTAAGCGGTGGCCATCCCTGGCTAATTCTCTTGTTGACCTATGTGTCCGTGTCTCTGCTCACCGAGGTGATCAGCAACAATGCCGCGGCTCTTCTCTCGTTGCCGGTCGTGCTGGATATTGCAGCCAAAGCCAGTCTTAATCCCGAGCCCTACGTGTTTGCAGTCATGATGGCCGCCTCGGCCAGTTTTGCCACGCCCTTGGGGTATCAGACCAACCTGATGGTGTACGGGCCCGGCGGCTATCGGTTCACTGATTTCCTCAAGGTGGGTTTGCCCATGAACGTTGTCGTAGGGCTGACCACCGTAGCGGTGTTGATCATCGGCTGGCCACTGACACTTTGATGGGTTGACGCGAACTTCGGGACAAACGGAGGGTTATCGGCTTTATTACAGCTAATGTTCTATGGGTGGACACATAAGCTCGTTAACTTGTGCTATCAGCGCATCCTGCTGTTAGTATAGGCAGAACGACTTAAGGTGCACATGATCATAAAAACCAGGGAACCTTAGTTATGAAAATTGCCATACCAAAGGAGCGCCGAGCCCAGGAGCGGCGAGTAGCGGCCACGCCCGATACAGTCAAGAAGCTCGTTGCCTTAGGTGCACAGGTGTCCGTAGAGGCGGGCGCTGGTGAGGCCAGCCGGTTCAGCGACGAGGCCTTCACAAACGCGGGCGCTACTGTTGTATCGGATCTTTCGACGCTACTCGGCGACGCCGATTTGGTGCTAAAAGTGCAGCGCCCGCTGCTTGCTTCCGATGCGGAAGGTCTCGACGAGCTGGGCGCGATGAAACAAGGCGCGCTTTTGATTGGCACCCTGTCTCCCTTCGCTTCGCCTGAGGCGCTGCAAGCCTATGCAGACGCCGGTATTACGGCGCTTACCATGGAATTTGTTCCCCGCATCACCCGCGCCCAGACCATGGACGTACTCAGCTCCCAAAGTAATTTGGCCGGTTATCGAGCCGTGCTCGACGCGGCTTATGAGTATGAGCGCATCATGCCCATGATGATGACCGCTGCGGGCACCCTCGCTCCTGCCCGGGTGATGGTATTGGGAGCCGGTGTAGCGGGTCTGCAGGCCATCGCGACCGCCAAACGTCTGGGTGCAATCGTCTCGGCCACCGACGTCCGTCCGGCGGCCAAAGAGCAGGTGGAAAGTCTTGGCGCCACGTTTGTCATGGTGGAAAGTGACGAGAGTGCGGCGGCCGAAACCGCTGGGGGCTATGCCCGGGAAATGAGCGAGGACTATCAGCGTCGTCAGGCCGAGCTGGTGGCTGACACACTAAAGAAGCAAGACATTGCCATCTGCACCGCGCTGATCCCCGGACGCAAAGCGCCGACACTGATCACCGACGAGATGGCCCACAGCATGAAGCCCGGCTCCGTGATTGTCGATTTGGCGGTGGAGCAGGGCGGTAACTGTACTCTGTCTAAGCCCGGTGAAGTGGTGGACGTGAACGGCGTGCGCATCGTTGGTCACCTCAACGTTCCCAGTCGCCTCGCCACAGATGCCAGCGCACTCTATGCCAAGAACCTGCTTAGCTTTATCTCTCCTTTAATCAACGCTGAAAATGGCACCCTGCAGATTGACTGGGATGATGAAATCGTTGCGGCTACCACGCTTACCCGCGATGGTCAGGTCGTTCACTCCGCGTTCCAAAATAACTAGGAGGCCCCCGTGGAAGCCAATTTTGTTTCCCAGCTGTTCATTTTTGTGCTGGCGATTTTTGTCGGCTATTACGTGGTGTGGAGTGTTACCCCCGCGCTGCATACCCCGTTGATGGCAGTGACCAATGCCATCTCCAGTGTGATTATCGTGGGTGCTCTGATCGCTGTCGGCCCCACGGAGTTGGATCTGGCCAAGGTGCTGGGTTTTATTGCCATGACTCTGGCCGCCGTGAATATCTTTGGTGGTTTCACGGTCACCCATCGCATGTTGTCCATGTATAAAAAGAAAAAATAACCGGAGCGAACCATGTCAGAGCTTCATGCAGATCTCACCTCGTTGGCGTATCTGGTAGCCGCCGTGCTGTTCATTATGGCGCTGCGGGGTTTGTCCTCTCCGGAAAGCTCCCGAGCGGGCAACTATTTCGGCATGCTGGGTATGTTTATCGCCGTGGTCACCACCGCGCTGAGTCCTGAAGTGGAGTCTTACGGCTGGATTCTCGCAGCCCTGGCCATCGGGGCCGTGATCGGCGTTATCATCGCCCGGCGCATTGCCATGACCGCTATGCCCCAATTAGTGGCGGGCTTTCACAGTCTCGTGGGTTTGGCGGCGGTTTTGGTCGCTGGAGCGGCCTTTTCAAACCCCGAGGCGTTTGATCTGTTGAGTGACGCCACTGGGCAAATCTTTATTGCCAGCCGGATTGAAATGGGCTTGGGCGCGGTTATTGGCGCGATCACCTTTTCCGGTTCGGTAATCGCATTCGCCAAATTACAGGGGCTGGTCTCCGGTGCGCCGGTGTCGTTTAGTGGTCAACATTTCTTGAATGCTCTGGTTGGCCTTGTAATTCTTGGGTTGATGGTCTTTTTCGCCCTTGATCAAGCGCCTTGGGTTTTCTGGACGATGACGGCGCTGGCGTTTGTCATTGGTGTGCTGATCATTATTCCCATCGGCGGTGCCGACATGCCGGTGGTGGTGTCCATGCTCAATTCGTATTCTGGATGGGCGGCCGCTGGTATCGGGTTTACCTTACAAAACGATGCTTTGATCGTAACCGGTGCCTTGGTGGGCTCCTCCGGTGCGATTCTGTCCTACATTATGTGTAAGGGTATGAACCGGTCGTTTATCAGCGTCATTCTGGGCGGCTTTGGCGGCGACGCTGAGGCTGCTACTGAAGGCGGTGTCGACGACCGCCCGTTCAAACAGGGCAGCGCGGAAGATGCCGCGTTCATCATGAAAAACGCCGGCAAAGTTATTATTGTGCCGGGCTATGGTATGGCGGTCGCTCAGGCGCAGCACGCATTACGTGAGATGGCCGATGTGCTGAAGGCGGAAGGTGTTAAAGTGGTGTACGCAATTCACCCTGTTGCGGGGCGCATGCCGGGGCACATGAACGTGCTATTGGCCGAAGCCAATGTCCCCTACGACGAAGTGTTTGAGCTGGAGGACATTAACAGCGAATTTCAAACCGCTGACGTCGCCTTTGTCATAGGCGCCAATGATGTGACTAACCCAGCTGCCAAGACCGATCCCACCAGTCCCATTTTTGGGATGCCGGTGTTGGATGTGGAAAACGCCCGTACCGTTCTTTTTGTTAAACGCAGTATGGCTTCGGGCTATGCAGGTGTGCAGAACGAGCTGTTTTATCGCGACAACACCATGATGTTATTCTCCGACGCTAAAAAGATGGTCGAAAACATAACAAGAAATTTGAAGTAATCGCTGTGTCTGCTGTTGCAACTGTCCAGATGAGCTGGCCGGGCAGCCGTGTTGTTCAAACCAATAATATAAAAATCAACCACCCCAAAGGATCGGGCCACATGCACTTAGTGCCTGTGAAGCTGATTTTTCCCGATCGGATTGTGAGGCTTTAATAATAATGCGTACGACATGTTTTTTCCGTTCGCGCCGCCACTGCTTCGCCGCGCTTTTGGCCCTTACTGTTATTCTCGTCGGGTGTGGTCAGCACAGCGATACCGTGGTGCTTAAGGTGGGTCACGACCTAACTCAAAACACGTCCGTGCATAAAGCCATGGTCTATATGGGCGAGCGGCTGCACGAACATTCCGGCGGTACTATGCAGCTGGAAGTCTACTCCAGCGGACAACTGGGTGCGGAGCGGGAACTGATCGAGCTGCTGCAAATTGGCAGTTTGGCCATGACCAAAGTGTCCGCCGGGCCTATGGAAAGTTTTGTTCCTCGGATGCAGGTGTTCAGCATCCCTTACTTGTTTCGTGATCACGACCACTTTTGGAACGTGCTCAACAGCGACCTCGGGCGCGACTTATTGTTGGCTGGCGAGGAGGTGCGTTTACGAGGCCTCGGTTACTACGACGCCGGAAGCCGTAGTTTTTACACTACCGAGCGGGCAGTGCACCAGCCTGAAGATTTGGCCGGGCTACGCCTGCGGGTAATGGAAAGCCAGACCGCCATGCGCATGGTTCGAGCCTTGGGTGGCTCGGCCACCCCGATCTCTTGGGGCGAGCTGTACACGGCCCTGTCGCAGGGCGTTGTCGATGGCGCTGAGAATAACCCGCCCAGTTTTCACATCTCAAAACACTACGAAGTCAGTCGCTATTACATTCTTGATGAACACACTTATATACCCGATGTGGTGCTGATCAGCAGTTATATCTGGAACAATCTTACCGAACAGCAACAGGGTTGGTTGCAGCAGGCCATGGACGAGTCCGTCACTTATCAGAAGCAGCTGTGGGCCGAGGCCACGGCGCACGCGCTCAGGGAGGTGCAAGAGCACGGCGTAGAGATCATCTACCCCGATAAATCAGCCTTTATAGACGCTGTGGCGGAAATGCACGAATCCTACCGGGGTCAC
>DAHVRW010000035.1 GCA_027322215.1 Marinimicrobium sp. | reverse complement strand
TGCCCATTTCGCCTTCCACGTATTACGGCACTGCGATGACCCGGATGCATCCGCGTCAAACGGGTAAATAAGAGTTGTGTGTCATGTAAGTGTACACTGCCAGTGCAGAATCGTAGATAAATGTGATAGCTAAGGCAAAGAAAATATCAAATCGTGGGCTGGTTTATGGGCAATTGGCGCCGAATGCTTTGTAAGCGAATACGGGGCTGGGCATGAAACGGCCGATCCGCCCCCGCTATGAGGCGCTTTCGTCAGTGAGCTACGCCTATGCCGGCCAATGGCTGCTGGACGGGTTCCGGTTGTTGCTTCAAAATAGCGCGCGGTGTGATGTGCGCCCTGCCAGATGAATGGGTAGGTGAACAGGTCCTGGTGGATGAGCCGTGTATGAGTAGAGATAGCGTGTGTGAATATAAAGAGGAGCGAGCAAATTGGCGATTAACCGCATGATGGCCGGTCGGTTTCGGGTGCTGATGCTAAGCCTGATGGTAGCCTTGGTCAGCGCTCCCGCATGGGCGCAGGACGATCTCGATCCGTGGGAAGATTTCAACCGCAAAGTCTTTGCCTTTAATGAGACGGCAGATCGCTACGTGCTACGGCCAGTGGCCAGCGGCTACCGGTTTGTAACGCCGCGCGTTGTAAGGCGGGGCGTGACGAATGTTTTTAACAACATTAAGGATGTACCCAGCGCCTTCAACGGCCTGCTGCAGGGCAAACCCGGCTCGGCGGGGCGTGACTTGGGTCGCTTTTTAATCAACTCCACTGTGGGGGTGGCGGGCCTTTGGGACGCGGCTCACTATATGGGGCTGGAAAGTCGCGGTCGGGAGGATTTTGGACAGACGCTCGCGGTTTGGGGGTTCTCGGATGGGCCTTATCTGATGCTACCCTTCTTAGGACCGAGCACATTGCGCGATACCGTTGGCTTACCGGTGGATTGGGCCACTGACCCCTTGCTGTATATCGATGACACCTGGACCCGTTACGGCGTGGTGGCCTTTTACAACATCAACCGGCGCTCAGAACTGATTGAGTTGGAAGAGCACATTATTGGGGACCGATACGTGTTTTTTCGCGATGCGTATTTGCAGCACCGCGAGTACCTGATCCACGATGGGGAAGTGGAGGACGATTTCGGCGGGGATTACGGCGACTATGGCGATTACGGCTACGACGACTATGGGACGGAAGACGGCTTTTAACCCAGCGCGCTAGTCGTTAATAGCCGCAGCCGTCGATTAGCTAAGAATCTCGGTAATCACCAAGGCCATCATATACACCCCGCCCTCAACCTCAACCCGACTCACCCGGGTTTTCGCGCGCAAGGTCGGTGCGTGGCCGTACTCTGCGGAAATGCTTACTTCCAGCTCGGTTCCGGGCGAGACGCAATGAGTGGTGGACAAACGCATACCGCCACCGCTCAGTTCGTGGCAAAGGCCATCCACGGCGATGCCGTCTCCCACCAACTGGGCTCTGAGGGGAGTATCGATTTTCATGCGAATAAAGTCGCGCTTTTCGCTGAAAGTCCGGTCACCTAATCTCATAGCTCGCTCCTGTTGCTCACCCGTTCAATGGTTCATCGGCTGTTGTTATTGTTCATTGCACCGCCACCTTTCCGCTTTGACATCGGCCGTGGCCAATCGGCTCGAGCAGCGCACCTCAAGACTTGATTCAGTAATAAATCTACGCCAAAAGGCGAGGCTTTCACAGCCGGGCGCAAACCAAAAGTGCACCCCGTCACACTGACACCTTGGCCTCGGTTGTCACTTCTCCCTCCGGATGAGGACTTCGGAAAACGTTTCCGGTGACGCAATCTTAAAAGGCCGGGCGGTGGCGCGCGCCTCTGTGTATCCCCCGATGAATTTATTGTTACCATGTTGCTCAAAACGGAGCATTAAATATTCTCTTTTAACCGGGCAGATACAGCGGGGATTTTCAACAATCGGCGTCGGCCGCAACGGGTGGTGTCATGGGTGGTGTCATGGAAGTACCGGGTTACAACATCGTGGACACTTTGGGAGAAGGGCGAGCCGCCACAGTGTATTTGGCGTTCGTGGAAAACTCTGATCAGGAAGTTGCGCTTAAGGTTTTTTCTAAGGCGGTTTCAGATGATAAAGCGTTTGGCGTGCAGTTTGACCGCCAAGCGTCACGACTCAGCGTGCTCAAACATCCAAATATCGCCAACGTATACGAACAGGGCAGGCACGCGGGGCGTTATTACCTGGCCATGGAATATATCCCCGGCCGAACACTGCGCCATCGGCGTTTTGAGTTGGAGCTCGCCGAGCAACTGCACGTGTTGCAAACAGTGGCCGAAGCTGTGGGGCTGGCTCATGAGCTCGGCTGCGTGCACGGCAATCTCACACTCGACAGTATCATGCTGCGCGATGACAGTATGGAGCCGGCGTTGCTGGATTTTGGCGTGGGCTGGCCGATCGGAGCGGCGGTCATTGGCAACGATCTGACCGCGGAGCAGGGCCGCGGCACCACGGTTGATGAGCGCTCCGATCTCTACAGTCTCGGTCAGATACTGTTGCTGTTATTGTACGATTTGTTGCCCCACCCGCCGACACCGCCGGGAAAGGTTCCGCAGCTGCGCACCGAGTTGGAAATTTTTCAGCCTTTGCTCGAATGCACCCTGGGGCCTGATGCGGCGCAGCGCTATGCAAGCTGTACGGAATTCGCGGAGGCGTTGGCGGCTTTGCCCCCAGAGCAGATAGAGGCCGTGGTCAAAAACTGTGAAGAGGTGTTGATTCGCGAGGGTGAGTTGACGAAGCTCGCTGAGAAAACGGAGCCGAATACGGCCGTGCCCGTAAAGCCCGAGGAGGCGCCTGAGCCAGCGGGGGATGAATTGGCGCTGGACCTGAGGGAACCCGATGAGGGCGCGCCTATTGAGGATTTGGTGGCGGACGAGGGCCTGGTTGAGAAAGAGGACCTGGTTGAGCAAGAGGATTTAGGTGCGAAAGAAGGCCTGGTGGCGAATTCCGATGATCGGATTGAGCCCAAGGCGACACGCCAATTCGAATGGACAGCGGTATTGCCCTGGGCTCTGGCCGGTTTGGTGGTGATGGGCGCACTGCTTATGATGCTGCAGCCGGTATAGCAACCGGCTTGCCATAGATAGCAGCGGTGCAATCAGCCCATTTTGGCTTGTAAGTAATTCTGCAAGCCGACGGTGTCGATCAGCGACAGCTGCGTCTCCAGCCAATCGATATGCTCTTCCTCGGACGCCAGTATCTCTTTGAGCAAATCACGGCTGACAAAATCATTCACCGACTCACAGTAGATGATACCTTCGCGCAGGTCGGCCACGGCTTTAATTTCCAGCTTAAGGTCCGCCTCCAGCATCTCCTGGGTGTTTTCACCAATCATCAACCGTCCCAGGTCCTGCAGGTTGGGTAGACCTTCCAGAAATAGAATCCGCTCGATCAGTTGATCGGCGTGCTTCATCTCGTCAATGGATTCTTCGTATTCCTGATCGGCTAGTTCCTTTAGGCCCCAGTCCTTGTACATGCGCGCGTGTAAAAAATACTGGTTAATAGCCACCAGCTCATTGCCCAGTACCTTGTTAAGAATCGCTATAACTTTCGGATCGCCTTTCATGTCGTGGCTCCTTCATATAGGAATGGCCAAAAGAAACCTGCTTTGTATGCTTAGTGGCATTTTGCGCACAGCGGATTGTGCCTGTCAAGGCTAAGTGGTTGACTTTAGAGGGAAAAGAGAATGCAGTGGCGACTCGTTTGCATTCGCATTGGGCGCATTGGGAATGCCTAAATAAGGTTAGGCCACCGCAGGATAGAATAGGTCATTTGTGGCACCGGAAGCGCCAACGGTTTCCTGGACGATTTCCTTTGTCAAACAACGGCACTTTCCGCACTGGCTTGCTACACCGAGCTCGCGCCGTAGCTGTCTCATAGACGTGGCGCCCTCATTGATGGCGGCGCGGATTTGGTGGTCGGTGATACCTTTGCAGATGCAGACGTACATAAGTGCCTCGGCGTACTCGGGGGACGGGGCAAAAGATATCGGTAATGAGAATCTGTGTCAATAGCGGTTGAGAATGATTTGTATTTGTGAGACTATAAGGTCTCGGTGAGTGATAGTTAATGACTATATATAGGGTGAGTCTTTCACTGCTATATAGAAAATCAATAGGACACACCCGTACAGATGTGTATCATAGCGACTTGCTATCAGCGACACTTAAACTAATTGGTAAAACCCTGATTTTGGAATGTGCCGCCAAAACAAGCCGCTAGGCTTTGGCGGAGTATCCCTTGATTTTTTTACCATTCGACTTTATTTAGCATAGTTACCCACAAACCAACCCTTTTGGAGGTCACTTTATGGGCGTATTAGTAGGCAAACCCGCACCGGACTTTACTGTTGCTGCGGTACTGGGCAATGGCGAAATTGTTGACGAGTTCAACTTTCACGAGACCATCAAAGGTAAAAAGGCGGTGCTGTTTTTCTACCCGCTGGACTTTACTTTTGTATGCCCATCTGAGCTGATTGCCTTCGACCATCGTATCGAAGAGTTTAAAAAGCGTAACGTGGAAGTGGTCGGTGTTTCCATTGACTCCCAGTTCAGCCACAACGCTTGGCGTAACACCCCAGTGAATGAGGGTGGTATCGGTCCGGTTCGTTACACCCTGGCCGCTGACGTTAAGCACGAAATTTGTCAGGCTTACGACGTTGAGTCAGAAGGTGGTGTCGCGTTCCGCGGTTCCTTCCTGATTGACGAAGAAGGCATCGTTCGTCACCAAGTAGTGAATGACTTGCCGCTGGGCCGTAACGTTGATGAAATGCTGCGTATGGTTGACGCGCTGGCGTTCCACCAGGAGCACGGCGAAGTATGTCCGGCAGGCTGGCAGGAAGGTGATGCTGGGATGAAAGACTCCCCAGAAGGCGTTGCCGATTACCTGAGCACCCACGGTGACAAACTGTAAGCATCGGCTTTAGTTTGACATTAAAAGCCCGGCCCTGGTGGCCGGGCTTTTTTGTTTCTGTTATTTAACCTCGATGCTCACGCGGTTGTGGCACGGAGGGATAGTGCTATGATGGCGCGCTTTAATGATTGATGGTTTTCGGACGGCGCCTTGATGAGCTCTACGCACAAAAGAATCGACCTTCACCCCAGTTGGCTGGCGTACCTGGAACCCGAGTTTGCCCAGTCGTACATGCAGGAACTCAAGGCCTTCTTGCTGGCCGAGAAGCAAGCGGGAAAGGTAATTTACCCCGCCTCCAAACAGATATTTAATGCTTTTAACTCCACGCCGCTGGAGCAGGTAAAAGTAGTGGTGCTGGGGCAGGACCCTTACCACGGTCCAGGCCAGGCCCACGGGCTGTGCTTTTCGGTCCAGCCGGGCGTGCCCACGCCGCCGTCGCTGAGGAATATTTTTAAAGAGCTACAGCGGGATCTCGGGTGCGTACCGCCCCAACATGGCTATTTACAATCCTGGGCCGAGCAGGGCGTTTTACTGCTCAATGCTACCTTAACGGTTGAGCAGGCCCGGGCTGGCTCCCATCAGCAGCGAGGCTGGGAGAGGTTTACTGACCGGGCAATTCAGGTGCTCAACCAGCAGCGGGAAGGCGTGGTATTTATGCTTTGGGGTAGCTATGCCCAAAAGAAAAGCGCACTTCTGGATGCTGATCGGCATCTGATCCTCACCTCGTCGCACCCATCACCACTGTCAGCACACCGCGGTTTCTTAGGTTGCGGACACTTTTCTCGGGCCAATGAGTACCTTCGGCAACGTGGCCAGGTACCGATTAGCTGGTGTTTGCCTGAGCTGTCCGTTGAAAGGTGAGGCGGCGTTAGAGCTGAGGCTCAGAAGGCATTAATCATTCTTGATCGACGGTGCTTTCTTGCGTTTTGCTTTGCGCTGAAACCAGCGGCGCGGTGTGGTCAGTTGTTCCAGGTATTGCTGGCGAGATTCAGCGTCAGCGTAGAAAAAATAATCGTTTTTCGGTTCGCGGGTGAGCCAGCGGTTGACCGGCGCGATCTTTTGCACTTCCAAAGTCGGCAGGCCGATTTTTCGATCCGCGTTAAAACTCTGGTTCCAATTAACGAGAATGTTGCGCTTGGCCATCGCAATGGCTAGTTCTTCTGTCTCGGCCTTAATGATGCGGCAGGCTACGAAGCCGATGAGGGGGTCCGCACTGCCGTAACTGTCAACGAATATTTCGCTGCCGGTCAGAATAATCTTGTAGTGGGTCATGATGGTGTTAATAGCACTCTAGGTCGGTCTTGTGGTTGCAGTATAGCGGTTTGGCCACCGGGCCGGGGCAAGATGGCGGCGGCGCGGCACGATCCGGTTGTCGTTTGGGGCGCCAGTGTAGCGTTTCCCG
The DNA here is from genome assembly GCA_027322215.1 of Marinimicrobium sp. Lineage (GTDB taxonomy): Bacteria > Pseudomonadota > Gammaproteobacteria > Pseudomonadales > Cellvibrionaceae > JAVDDU01. The sequence goes on along the minus strand of DAHVRW010000035.1, from coordinate 13,512 downwards.
CGATTTTTGCGACCAGTACGATTTGGAAGCGCTGAATTTTCATCCCCCCGCTTCAAATACCTTCTCGAGTTGTTGTTCCAGGCCAGTTCATACGCGGCGCCGCCGCGACTAATCTGGTTCTCGGGGGCGGCGTCATGAGGTATAATCGCGACTTTTTGGCCCCAGAGCGTATGGTTTGGGGCCGAAGCGGCAAGTTTTCCTTCGTTTTTATCCAAGGCGTTTCAGGCCGAGGTAGTTTACGCCGCGGCCGGTTACGGCGCGGACATATAAGCCTCGGTCGTTTAAGTAGAGAGGTACATGTAAATGCCCATTTACGAATATGAATGTGGGTCTTGTCAGCATGAGTTGGAAGCGTTGCAGAAAATGAGCGAGGCACCCCTGGTGGATTGCCCAGCCTGCGCGGAGCCAGCATTGGTTAGAAAAATTTCGGCCGCCGGTTTTCGGCTAAAAGGTAGCGGTTGGTACGAGACCGACTTCAAAAGCTCCAACCGCAAGAATCTGGCGGACGGTGGCGGCGACAGCAATAAAAGCGAAAGCAAAGCCGGTACCAGTAAAGACAGCACGGCGGCCGGGTAGGCCGCCACCGACGCGCGACGGGCGTAAACCGAAGCGCCCATATCGACACCATGACACACCAACGGGAAACGCATTATGCGCAGTGATTATTGCGGCACGTTGAGAGCCGAGCACATCGACCAGGAAGTAACTCTATGCGGTTGGGTTGACCGCCGCCGGGATCACGGCGGCGTGATCTTCATCGACTTGCGCGATCGGGAGGGCATCGTTCAGGTGGTGTTCGATCCAGACGCCGGCGATCACTTCCAACTGGCCGATCGGGTGCGAGGCGAATACGTCTTGCAGGTCACTGGCCGGGTGCGCGCCCGGGATGCCGCCACGGTTAACCCAAACATGGCCACCGGTGAGGTGGAGGTATACGGCACGGGTTTGACGATTTTGAACGAGGCGGAAACCACTCCGTTTCCTTTGGATTCCCACGCTTCAGTGGGCGAGGACGTGCGTTTAAAATACCGTTATCTGGATCTGCGTCGCCCGGAAATGCAGGCCGGTTTGCGCTTTCGCTCCAAGGTAACCAGTGCTATTCGAAACTATATGGATGGGGCTGGCTTTTTGGATATTGAAACCCCAATCCTGACCCGTGCCACCCCCGAAGGTGCGCGGGACTACCTGGTGCCCTCGCGCACCCACGAGAACAAATTTTTTGCCCTGCCGCAATCGCCACAGCTGTTCAAACAACTGCTAATGGTGTCCGGTTTTGACCGTTACTACCAGATTGCCAAATGCTTCCGCGACGAAGATCTGCGCGCGGACCGTCAGCCCGAGTTCACCCAGATTGATATCGAAGCCTCGTTTGTTGACGAGGAACAGATTATGGCGGTTACCGAGGGCATGATTCGGCAAGTGTTTGAGCAGGTTCAGGGCGTCGATCTGGGGGAGTTCCCCCGTATGAGCTACGCCGAAGCCATCGCGAAGTACGGCTCGGATAAGCCCGACTTGCGCATCCCCCTGACGTTGGTGGATGTGAAAGACCTGATGACCGAAGTCGACTTCAAAGTGTTCTCCGGCCCAGCGACCGACCCCAAAGGCCGTGTTACCGCTTTGAAAGTGCCCGGCGGTAACGACAAACTGAGCCGCAAGCAGATCGACGATTACACGAAGTATGTAGGTATCTACGGCGCCAAGGGCCTGGCCTACATTAAAGTGAACGACAAGAGCGATCTGGAAGAGGGCCTGCAGTCGCCCATCGTTAAATTTCTGCCCACCGACGTGCGCGCCGCGCTATTGGAGCGGGTGCAGGCGGACAACGGCGACCTGATCTTTTTTGGTGCAGACAAAGCCAAGGTGGTTACTGAGGCACTGGGTGCTCTGCGCTGCAAGCTCGGCGCCGATCTGGATCTGTACACCCAGGAGTGGGCACCGCTGTGGGTGGTGGACTTCCCAATGTTTGAAGTCGACACCGACGGCCAGTGGACCTCACTGCATCACCCATTCACCGCGCCCGCGTGCACCGTCGAGGAGCTGGAGGCGAACCCGGGACAGGCTCTCTCCAGAGCGTATGATATGGTGCTTAACGGTACGGAACTGGGCGGCGGCTCAATTCGTATCCACAACCAGAAAATGCAACAGGCGGTATTCCGCGTGCTGGGTATTAGTGAAGAAGAGCAGCGGGAGAAGTTCGGCTTCCTGCTGGACGCGCTCAAATACGGCGCGCCACCGCACGGCGGCTTGGCTTTTGGCCTGGACCGACTGATCATGTTGATGATCGGCGCTAGCTCCATTCGCGATGTTATCGCCTTCCCGAAAACCCAGAGTGCGGCTTGTGTTATGACCGACGCACCGGGTGCGGTGGAGGAGCAGCAGTTGCGAGAATTGAATATTCGTCTGCGGAAAAAAGAAAAACCCGTAGAATAAAATAAGCCGAGGCCCTTGGTTTAAGCTCTCGAGCTTGATGCATCACCACAACATAAGGCTGGTTTGGGGCTGAGCTTCCAGGACGGTCTGCAGCAAGGAGGCTGCAGACGAACCCCCAAGGATGGGCTGCGGCGTGTCCTGGAAGCTCAACCCCCGAAACGGCCCGGCGCAACCGGCACCCAACTGACGTGCCGACCAGTAATTGGAGAAACCTCATGGCTGGCCACAGTAAATGGTCAAATATTAAACATCGTAAGGCCGCTCAGGATGCGAAACGGGGAAAAATTTTTACCAAAATCATCCGGGAGCTGACCGTTGCCGCTAAAAGCGGCCCCCTCCCCGAAGACAACCCCCGCCTGCGAGCCGCCGTGGACAAGGCGCTCGGTGTCAATATGAAAAAAGACACCATCGACAAAGCCATTGCCCGGGGTGCTGGCAACGCCGAAGGTGACAACTACGAAGAAGTCACCTACGAAGGTTATGGTACCAATGGCGTGGCGGTGTTAGTGGAGTGTATGACCGACAACCGAAACCGCACTGTGGCCGAGGTGCGCCACGCCTTTAGCAAGCGCGGCGGCAATTTGGGCACCGACGGCTCGGTGGCCTACTTGTTTACCCGCACGGCCAGCTGCCTTTTAATGCCGACGTCGGCGAAGAGGCACTGATTGAGGCGGCGCTGGAGGTTGGGGCCGACGATGTGGTCACCAACAGCGACGGCACAAAAGATGTCATGACCCAGTTTGAAGACTACTTTTCCGTCAAAGAAGCGCTCGCGTCGGCCGGTTTTGAGGCGGACAGCAGCGGCATCATCATGCTGCCTTCCACCACCATAGAGTTGGATAAAGAAGGCGCCGAAGAATTGTTGGCGCTGGTGGATATGCTGGAAGATTTGGACGACGTGCAAAACGTCTACACCAACGGCGATATCCCGGACGATGTGCTGGCACAGATGGAGTAGCGCCTGGCTTGCGGCCACGGAATTGGCGTGTAACACTCATTAAGCACGCTTTGGCGCTTCCATCACTGGCGAAACACTCTATGGCCCTTATTCTCGGAATCGACCCGGGCTCCCGTAAAACTGGTTTTGGTCTCGTCGATATCACCGGCGGGCGCGCCTGTTATGTGACTAGCGGCGTCATCCGGGTGCCGGACACGTCGCTGGCGGAACGGCTCAAGGTTATTTTCGATTCCGTCACGCAGCTTACCGGCCAATATGTTCCGGATCAGCTGGCCATCGAAGAAGTGTTTATGGGCAAGAATGCCAGTTCTGCCCTGAAATTGGGCCAGGCGCGGGGCGCCGCCATCACCGCCGCAGCGGTTGCCGGCATTCCGGTATTCGAATACGCGACCCGAACCGTTAAACAATCCGTGGTGGGGCAGGGCGGTGCGGACAAGATCCAAATCCAACACATGGTAAAAGTGCTGTTGCGCCTGCCCGCAACACCCCAGGAAGACGCCGCCGATGCGCTGGCAGTGGCTTTATGTCATGCGAACACCCAGGCCCAGCTGATCAAACTCGCTGGCGCGCGTCGTTTTCGACGGGGCCGGGTCGTCTAACCACTTCAGGAAAGTGTTTCTATGATCGGACAATTGCGCGGTGTGCTGGTGGAAAAACAGCCGCCGTTTTTATTGATTGATGTACGCGGGGTGGGCTACGAGGTTCAGGCCCCCATGACCACATTCTACCGCCTGCCTGAACCGGGTGCTGAAGTGCTGCTCTATACCCACTTGAGCATCAGCGACGCCGCCCACCAATTATTCGGCTTTGCTGAACGAAGTGATCGGACTCTGTTCAGAACCTTGATTAAAGTCACCGGCGTAGGCCCGAAAATGGCCGTAGCGCTGCTCTCGGGAATGGAGGCGGATGACATCGTCCGCTGTGTGCGGGAGGAAAAGGTAACGAGCCTTACCAAAGTGCCCGGCGTGGGTAAAAAAACCGCCGAGCGTCTGATCATGGAGCTGCGCGACCGGGTTAAGGCCTGGGAGCTGCCCAGAGCGGATCTGGACCCACAACAGGTTGCGGCAACGCCTTCACAGCCACTTCTTGGCGGAGCTCTGGAGGAGGCCGAAAGCGCCCTCATCGCTCTGGGTTACCGGCCCACGGAAGCGGCACGCATGGTTTCGGCCGCGGGGCGCGAAAATCCTGAAGCCAGCAGCCAAGAGCTGATTCGCACGGCTCTGAGAAGTATCAGCCAGCTCTGATAAACTCCGGCAGAACCGTTTGCAGCGCAACTGGCTTGCATTAGAGATAAAACACCATGATTGAAACCGACCGTCTAGTCGCACCCGCCACCACCGAACACGAGGAGGTGTTGGATCGGGCTGTGCGCCCGCGGACGCTGGCCGATTATATCGGCCAGCCGGTGGTGCGGGAGCAGATGGAAATTTTTATCGGTGCTGCACGCAAACGTTCCGAGCCGCTGGACCACACATTGGTGTTTGGTCCCCCCGGGCTGGGTAAAACCACCTTGGCCCATATCATCGCTGAGGAAATGGGGGTGTCTTTGAAGAGCACCTCCGGTCCGGTACTGGAAAAGGCCGGCGATCTGGCGGCGCTGATGACGAATCTGGAGTCGGGCGATGTGCTGTTCATCGACGAGATTCACCGCCTAAGCCCGGTGGTGGAAGAAATTCTCTATCCGGCCATGGAGGATTTTCAGCTCGATATCATGATCGGTGAAGGGCCAGCGGCGCGCTCCATTAAATTGGATTTACCGCCCTTTACTCTGGTAGGGGCCACAACCCGCGCGGGTTTGCTGACCTCGCCTCTGCGCGATCGCTTCGGTATAGTACAGCGTTTGGAGTTTTATAATGTGGCTGATCTGGGCCACATTGTGCAGCGCTCGGCGCAGCTTCTGGGCGTCAATATGGAGCCCTCGGGTGCCCAGGAAGTGGCCAAACGCGCCCGCGGCACGCCGCGTATTGCCAATCGTTTGCTGCGACGGGTGCGTGATTTTGCAGAGATGCGTGGCGACGGCGTGGTCACCGCCGAAATGGCGGATCGCGCCCTCAACATGCTTAATGTGGATGAGCGCGGTTTTGACCATATGGACCGGCGCCTGCTGTTGGCGCTCATGAACAATTTCGGCGGCGGCCCGGTGGGCGTCGATAGCCTTGCCGCCGCCATCAGCGAAGAGCGCGGCACCATTGAGGATGTTATTGAACCGTATTTAATTCAGCAGGGGCTGCTGGCGCGTACCCCGCGAGGCCGAATACTGACGGCCAATGCCTATGCGCATTTTGGGCTTGATGCACCGACGGAGCACCAACGGGATGACCGGCGGCATCCCGATGAAAACGATATGTAATGCTTTGAGACGAGATTATGCCTGAGGGCCAGAACGCCAATAATCCCCAGCAAGCCGAGTTCGGCATTAAAGTGCGCGTCTATATTGAAGACACCGATGCTGGCGGCATTGTCTACTATGTGAACTACTTAAAGTTTATGGAGCGCAGTCGAACGGAATTTCTGCGTTCGTTCGGCTATGATAAGCCCGCCGTACTGGATGACGGGTTGCTGTTGGTAGTGCACTCGGCGGAGGTAAATTATCGCCGCGCCGCGCAACTGGACGACGAGTTAACCGTAACCACCCGAATCGCGTCTTTGGCGCGTACTTCTGTACGTTTCGAACAAGAGGTGTGGCGTGGGAACGAATTGCTGTGCCAGGGTCTAATCCGTGTCGCCTGCGTCACTAGTGGCACGTTAAAAGCTCGACCGCTGCCGACGGACATACATTCAAAACTCTCAAAACTAACAAAGAGCTAATTGCACTATGCCCCCGACTCAAAACACCATGTCGATTTGGAGTTTGGTCGCCGAGGCCAGCTTGCTGGTACAGGCGGTGATGCTCATTCTGGTGGTGGCCTCCATTATCTCCTGGGTCATGATCTTTCAACGCGCTTTTTATCTGCGTAAGGCCAGTGCGGCACTTACCGCCTTCGAGCGGCAATTTTGGTCCGGCATCGACTTAAACCACCTTTATCGTCAAGGCAATGGCCGGACCGCTGAAGGGGTAGAAAACATCTTTCGTGCGGGTTTTAAAGAGTTCACCCGTGTACGCCAGCAAAGCGGCACTGATCCGGATGCCGTTATGGAAGCTTCCCAGCGGGCCATGCGAGTGGCTCTGGCCAGGGAAGAAGAAAAGCTGGAAGCCCACTTACCCTTTCTAGCCAGTGTGGCGTCGGTCAGCCCGTACATCGGCCTATTTGGTACCGTGTGGGGAATCATGAATTCGTTTCGCGGTCTGGCCAATGTGCACCAGGCCACTCTGGCAGTGGTGGCGCCGGGTATAGCCGAGGCCCTGGTGGCAACCGCCATGGGGCTGTTTGCGGCCATTCCAGCGGTGCTGGCTTACAACCGTTTTTCGGCTCGCGCCGAAGTCATGATGAATAACTATCAGACTTTTGCCGAAGAATTCTCTGCGATTTTGCATCGCCAAGTGCACGCTAAGCCCGCGGCTTCAGCGGCTTAGCGAACGGCAGTCGAAGGTGTTAATACGCCGCGCGTTGATCAAAAGGTAGACAGCATGTCCGCATTCCCGCGCAAACTGAAAAAAAAGCCCATGGCTGAAATCAACGTGGTGCCCTACATCGACGTTATGCTGGTGCTGCTTGTGGTGTTCATGGTGACGGCACCCATGCTAATGCAGGGCGTCGAAGTGGATTTGCCCCAGGCGCCATCGGCGCCCGTTGAGGAACAGGATGCCGAGCCGCTCATCGTTTCGGTCAAACGCGATGGGACTTATTACATAAACCTGGGGGCCAATCCTGAGCAAAGCCGACCGCTGGAAGAAGTTCAGGATACAGTGGCGCGTGTACTGCGCGAACAACCCTCGACGTCCGTATTGGTTTGGGGAGATCACAATGTCAGCTATGGCGTGGTGGTCAATCTGATGACCGAATTACAAAGTGCCGGCGCGCCCTCGGTGGGTTTGGTCACCGAGCCGCCGCGCTAACGTTGGGGCCCAATGAGACTGAACGCCTATACACTGCCGCTGATCATCAGCTTATTGCTGCATGCACTGGTGCTGGGTCTGGTATTCCAAAAATGGGAATCCACGCACAAACCGCGGAAGGTGGAAATACCTCAACACGTTCAGGCCCAGATTGTGGATTTTAATCCGCGCGCGGAGGAAGAGGCTCGGCAGGCCGAGGAGCAGCGAATTATCGACTTGCGCCGGCGTCAGGAAGAGCAGGCGCGACGCGAGGCCGAGCAACGCCGACAACAGGAAGCCGAGCGGCAACGCCAGGCGCAGGAGCGTGAGCGTCAGCAGGAAGCTGAGCGAGAGCGTCAGCGCGAACGTGAAAGAGAGCAACAGCGCGAGAGAGAGCGCCAGCGCCAAGAAGAGGCTGCCCGACAGGAGCGCGAGCGTCAGGAGCAGATTCAGCAACGATTAGACGAAGCGCTGGCTCGGGAGGAGGAGTTTCTGATGGAAACTCAGACCCAGGGCGCGGTTCAGAGCTACGTGTCGCTGATCGCTCAGCGTATTGAGCAAAATTGGAGTCGTCCGCCATCGGCCCGGGTAGGCATGCAAGTGGTGCTGATGATTCAGCTCGTGCCCACCGGCCAAGTGGTTGACGTCTCAGTAGTGGAGAGCAGCGGCAATGCGGCTTTTGACCGCTCCGCCGAGCAAGCGGTGACGCGGGTTGGACGGTTTACCGAAGTCCAAGACATGCCGCCGGATCTTTTTGAACGCCATTTTCGCCAGCTGCGGCTGGTCTTTATTCCACGGGATTTACGATTGTGAAACATGTTTTTATTCTGTCAGCACTGCTGATAATGAGCGCGACAGCTCTAGCGCAACTGACCATCGAAATCACACAAGGGGTGGATGACCCGACCAAAATCGCCGTGGTGCCCATCGAGCGTGCTGACGGCGTGAGTATGCCCGAAGATATCAGCGCGATTATTACCGCTAACCTCGAGCGCAGCGGCCTGTTCGAGGCCATCCCGCGGGGCAATATGCTGGCCTTCCCCCGATCAGAAACTGAGGTTCACTTTCGGGATTGGCGGGTTTTGGGCAGCGAATATGTGTTGGTGGGCGAGGTGACGGAAGACGCCGGCATTTATCGGGTTGCCTACGAGTTGTTTGACGTGCTGGGCGAGCGCCGGATCATGCGTCGCCAGGTGGTGGAAGGCTCGGAGGGGCAATTGCGTACCATCGCTCACAATATCAGCGACCGGGTGTACGAAACCCTTACCGGCATTCGCGGTGCCTTTGATACGCAGATTATCTATGTGGAAGTGGAGCGGCACGATGACGGCACGGATACCTTCCGGTTGATGCGGGCCGATGCCGATGGGGCGCGGCCGGTGCTGCTGCTGGAGTCCAGCGAGCCGATTCTTTCCCCGGTCTGGTCACCGGACGGCCGTCAGGTGGCTTATGTATCCTTTGAAACCACACGGCCGGCGGTTTTTGTGCAGAATCTAGCCACCGGTGAACGGGAACAAGTGACGGATTTTCTCGGCCTGAACGGCTCACCGGCGTGGTCGCCCGATGGCCGGCATCTGGCGGTAGTGCTATCTAAGGACGGCAACCCGGAAATTTACACCCTGGAGCTGGCCACGAAACGCATGACCCGAGTGACCAATCATTTTGCGATTGATACGGAGCCGAGCTGGACCCACGATGGCAAAGGGATTATTTTTACCTCTAACCGTGGCGGACGGCCCCAGGTTTATCGGGTAGACCTTGCCAGTAAGCGTGTGGAGCGTCTAACCTTTCAAGGCAACTACAACGCGAGAGGTCGGCTGACCCCCGACGGCGAGAGCATGGTGATGGTGCATCATCGCGATGGTACCTTTAATATCGCCGTTCAGGAGCTGGACACGGGTACGTTGCGCCTTTTGACCGAAACTCACCTGGATGAGTCGCCCAGCGTCGCGCCCAATGGCGCCATGCTGATTTATTCCACACGCTATCGTGGGCGCGGAGTGTTGGCGGTGGTATCGTTAGACGCTGGGACGCGCTATTATTTGCCCTCTGAACGAGGGGAGGTCCGGGAGCCGGCCTGGTCACCGTTTTTCGACTAGGGGATTTTTGAAAATCCTTCAGTCCCGCGCTGGCGGCAATCCAGGTTTCTGAATCATCTGGATGCCCATATTCGCGGATGGAGTTAACGTGAAATTCGTTGGAGGTTTTCCGGTTTTAAAGTGGCCACGGCAGGGCCTGTATGGCGTTATTGGCCCGACAATTGCCGTGTCGATTAACAATAAACAATTCTGTGTAGATCAATCACTGAACGGAGCAACACATGACTAACAATCTATTCAAGCAGGGCCTTTTTCTAACTTTCATTCTCGCTTTTCTGGCGGGCTGTACCTCAACGGATACCATGGATGAGATGGACGATGGCGCGGCCGCTGATCGCGCCGACGAACGTGGTGTGACCACAGGTACTGCCGATCGTGACCGCCTCAGAACCTCTGAAGACGATGCCGACGCGGCGTTGGACACGGTGATTTACTTTGGTTTTGACCAGGCCACTTTGCAGCCTGAGTCCCGGGCTTTGCTGCTGGCTCATGCTGAGCGTCTGAGAAACGCCACGAATAACGTGCGCGTGCGTCTGGAAGGCCACACTGACGAGCGTGGGTCACGCGAGTACAACATGGCTCTGGGCGAGCGCCGGGCTAACTCTGTGCGGGACTTCTTGGTACTGCAAGGCGTGAGCCGCGACATACTGGAAGTTATCAGTTATGGGGAAGAGCGCCCGGCGGTTCGTGGTAGTAGCGATTCAGCCTGGGCACAAAACCGACGCGTAGAGATTAAGTACTGATTATTATGCATAAAATCCTGTTCGCCGCAGCGCTAGTCGCCGCGGCACCACTTCTGGAAGCGCAGGTCAGGGTTGAAGAATCCCGGCCGTTGATGCGTGCGGTCGATACCAGCGATAGCTCGGACCAAGCCCAGAACATTCAAATGGAATTGTTCTTTCAGTTGCAGACGCTACAAGAAGAGGTGCAGCTGCTACGAGGTATGGTGGAAGAGCAGGCCCATGAGATCAGTCGACTGCAGCAGCAACGCATGGAAGATTACCTGGATCTGGACCGCCGAGTGAGCATGCTCACCGATGCGTCCCGCAGTGGTAGCGCTGCCGACACAGGTAGCCGCCAGGGTTCTGCCACGGCACCGGCGCCAGCGGTGAGCGGCAATGCTGAGACCGAAGCTTATCGCGCGGCGTACCAGCTTCTGCGGGATCGAAACGTCGATGAAGCCATTGAGGCCTTTACCGCCTATTTGCAGGAGTACCCCAAGGGAAACTTTGCGGGTAACAGCTATTACTGGCTGGGCGAGATCTTCCTGCTGAAGGACGATCTGGAGCAATCCCGCGAGTGGTTTACGCGGTTGTTGAATGATTTTCCCCGTGATCGCAAGGTATCCGACACCAAGTTCAAGCTTGGCACCGTGTACCATCGCATGGGCAACGACAGCCGTGCACAAGAGCTGCTTCAGGAAGTGGCGGGGGATGGCAGTGATGCCTCGCGTTTGGCGAAACGTTACCTGCAGGAAAACTTTTGACCGGCTGTTTCTGGTTCGCTTAAGGCTATTTCTGGTTCGCTTAAGGCTATTTCCACTCAGCCAGAAAAGATGAAGGGGGTCGGTTTCCCGGCCCCCTTCCATATCAATCCGTAATTTTGCGCAGTCTGCTGGGCGTCCTGCCCGTTCCCTGACCACTACCGCCCTCCAGCCGTTCAATCCCAACCGTTCCTGGCCTAGCGGGAGAGGGCGCTTCCTTTGACCTTACCTGGCCACGATACTCACTGTGGCACCTCCTTGTGCTGTGCATTGTCTCGTATCTGTCTCATGTGAGCCTAGTGGCTAGTGTCCCTAATTCTTGTGAGACATTGACTACAAAACCGGTTTCCAGATGCTTCGGGCGTGTTAACGGATGATGTTGTAGCAGGGCACGTAGGCACGGCCTGGCAGTTTCATCCGATGCTGGGTCACGAATGAGGCCAGCAGCTCATCCATGGGCTCCATAATCGCTGTGTCACCGTGAATCTCGAAGTTGCCGTGCTCTTCGATGGCCTGTATGCCCTCGGCCTTCACATTACCGGCTACGATGCCTGAGAAGGCTCGGCGCAGGTTGGCGGCGAGCAGGTGAGGCTCCTGATCTGTATGCAGCTCCAGCTCACGCATGTTCTCGTGTGTGGGCTCGAACGGTTGTTGAAAGTCGGAGCTGACTTTCAATAACCAGTTAAAATGGAAGGCATCGTTGGTATTGATCCGGAATTTACGAACCTGATCGAGTCCTTCCAGCATGGTGCGAGCCACCTGGGGCGGATCGTTGATAATAATCTGGTAGCGATTTTGCGCTTCGAGCCCTAGGGTTCGACCGATAAACTCGTCGATGCGCTTGAAATACTCAGCGCTACTGGCCGGACCTGTAAACACCAACGGGAACGGAATGTCCCGGTTATCCGGATGCAGCAGAATGCCCAGAATATAGAGAATCTCCTCGGCGGTACCAGCGCCGCCGGGAAAGACCACAATACCGTGCCCGGTACGCACGAAAGCCTCGAGGCGCTTTTCGATGTCGGGCATGATCACCAGTTGGTTGACGATTGGGTTGGGCGCTTCGGCGGCGATGATGCCAGGCTCACTGATACCCAGATACCAGCTGTCGTACATTCGCTGTTTGGCGTGGCCAATGGTGGCGCCTTTCATGGGGCCTTTCATTGCGCCTGGGCCGCAGCCGGTACAGATATCCAGTCCGCGCAGGCCCATCTCGTAGCCCACCACCTTGGAGTAGTCGTACTCCTCACGGCTGATGGAGTGGCCGCCCCAGCACACGACCATCCGTGGTTCCACGCCCGCCCGCAGTAAATCGCTTTTGCGCAGCATGTGGAATACCGCATCGGTAATGCCCTCACTGGTGTTCATATCGAACTGCGGATTGCCGTGAAATTCGGTGCTGGCAAACACCACGTCACGCAGTACAGTGAACAAATGCTCGCTGATGCCGCGGATCATTTTTCCGTCGACAAATGCGCTGGCGGGTGCACCGCGTACGTCCAGCTTCACGCCGCGCTCTTCCTGCAAAATGCTGATAGAAAAATCCTTATAACGCTCCAGCAGCTCCTTACCATCATCCAAATAGTTGCCGCAGTTCAGCACCGCCAGGGCGCAGCTGCGAAACAGGCTGTATAAGCCGCTCTGGCTGGCATCGAGCAGCTTTGCCACTTCAACCTGTGAGATGACTTTAAGCTGGCCGACAGGTGAAATGACACCGTCGGCGGTGGCGTAAACATCATGGTGCAATTGAGGTATATGCGTCGGCACCTGAGTGGGATCTTGTTTCATAATTCATCGACCTTTTGTGCTTCCATATTGAATATTCCGTTCGTACCGGTCAAAGCGCGGCGACTAACGATGCCACCTTGTGCGGCGATTGGGTCCGGCGATAGGCTCTGACCGTTAGTGTAACCGCTTGGGCTAATTAAGAGGCGGGCTTTTATAGCCATTGCCAGTGGGTATAATGAGGCACAGTTTTCTTTCGCATCTTTTACTCGAGTGACCCTATGTCTTACTTGCCTTGCGTCGAAATCGAGCCGTCTGGCCCTGCAAATGCCGCCGTTATCTGGTTGCACGGTCTGGGCGCCAACGGTCACGACTTCGCTCCTTTGGTTCCGCAGTTGACGTTGCCGGCGGAGCTGGCGGTACGCTTTGTTTTGCCTCATGCTCCCAGCATACCTGTGACCGTTAATAATGGCTATGTGATGCCAGCCTGGTACGACATTTACACTATGTCCACGTTGCGGGAGGTGGATGAGGAGCGGCTGCGCTATTCCGCGGGGCAGGTGGGGCAGTTAATCGAGCGGGAGATTGAGCGGGGTGTTGATAGCCGGCGCATTGTTCTCGCTGGCTTTTCTCAAGGTGGCGCGGTAGTTTACCAAGCCGCTCTCAGTCAGTCCCGGCCCCTGGCTGGCCTGCTGGTACTGTCCAGTTATCTCGCCATTACGGATATCGAGCGCAGCGCCGAGAACCAATCTTTGCCGGTGCTGATACAGCACGGCAACCAAGATCCAGTGGTGCCGGAGTTTCTGGGGCAGCAGGCCGCTGATCAGTTACGTGCTTGGAA
>DAHVRW010000034.1 GCA_027322215.1 Marinimicrobium sp. | reverse complement strand
CCAAAAACGGCTCCAGCTTATCCAACGGCAGTGCACTGGGACCATCACACTTGGCGTTATCCGGATCCGGGTGCGCTTCCAAAAATAAGCCTGCCAGGCCCACGGCCATACCAGCGCGTGCCAGCTCGGCCACTTGGTGGCGGCGACCGCTGGAGGCGGCGCCCATGGGATCGCGGCACTGTAGTGAGTGAGTCACATCAAAAATGACCGGCGCCCCGCCGCTGACTTCGCGCATCGTGCGAAAACCCAGCATATCGACCACCAGGTTGTCGTAGCCAAAGCTGGTACCCCGGTCGCAGAGAATAATTTTATCGTTGCCGCACTCCTGAAATTTTTCCACGATATTTTTCATTTGTCCGGGGCTCAGGAACTGCGGCTTCTTAATATTGATCACCGCTCCGGTGGCCGCCATGGCGGCCACCAAATCGGTTTGTCGGGCCAGAAAGGCCGGCAGTTGAATAACATCCACCACATCCGCCGCGGGCTGGCATTGGTGCACTTCATGTACGTCGGTGATGATGGGTACGTCGAACGCCTGTTTGATGTCTTGGAAAATTTTCAGCCCTTCATCCAGACCCGGGCCGCGGAAAGAGTGGATGGAAGAGCGGTTGGCTTTATCAAACGAGGCTTTGAATACGTAAGGAATACCCAGCCGGTCAGTGACTTCTACATAGGCTTCGGCAACGCGCAGCGCCATGTCCCGGCTTTCCAAAACATTCATGCCACCGAACAGCGTAAATGGCTGTTGGTTGCCGACGTTGATCTCGCCAATTTGTACTAGTTTATCGGTCACAGAGTTCCCTTTGATCAATGAGTTTTACCGTATCAATAAATGGGTCGCTGCCCGTTTAACTGGTCTTTTTGTTGTCCAGGGCCGCCTGAATATAACTGGTAAACAACGGGTGGCCGTCTCGCGGTGTCGAGGTAAATTCCGGGTGAAACTGGCAGGCGATAAACCAGGGATGATTTTCCAGTTCAACCACCTCCACCAAAGTGTCATCCGCCGACCAGCCCCCGATACGCATGCCCGCCTGTTGCAGCTGATCCACGTAGTTGTTGTTGACTTCATAGCGGTGACGATGCCGCTCGACAATGGTGTCCTGGCCGTAGATTTCTCGGGTTTTCGAGTCTTTTACCAAGCGGCATTCCTGCGCACCCAAACGCATGGTGCCCCCCAGGTCAGAGCTCTCATCGCGCTGTTCGCGCCGACCATTGGCATCGACCCACTCGGTAATTAAGCCGACAACCGGATGCGTCGTATGTTTGTCAAACTCAGTGCTGTTCGCGTCTTTCAAACCCAGCACATTGCGCGCAAATTCGATAATGGCAGACTGCATTCCCAAGCAAATACCCAGGTACGGCACGTTGTTTTCACGGGCAAAACGCACCGCGCTCAGCTTGCCGTCCACCCCGCGGTTACCAAAACCGCCAGGCACCAGAATTGCGTCTGCGCCTTCAAGCACGCCGGTACCCTCTTCTTCGATGGTTTCCGCGTCTACATACAGCACATTGACTTTGGTGCGGGTTTGAATGCCCGCGTGGACCAAGGATTCACTTAGGGACTTATAGGCATCGAGCAGTTCCATGTACTTACCCACCATCGCCACAGTCACTTCGTGTTGGGGGTTAAGCTTTCTTTCTACTACTCGGTCCCACTCACTCAGGTCCGCTTTAGGGCATTCCAGCCCTAGCTGTTCCACCACAATTTGGTCGAGACCAAACTCTTTCAGCATACGCGGGATGGCGTAGATGGTATTGGCATCGGGCAACGGCACCACGGCGTGCTCGGGCACGTTGGTAAACAGTGCAATTTTGCGGCGGGATTCTTCATCCACTTCCCGCTCCGAGCGGCACAGTAAGATACTGGGCTGCAGACCGATGGAGCGCAGCTCTTTAACGGAATGCTGGGTGGGTTTGGTTTTGGTTTCCCCGGCGGTGGCAATGTAGGGCACCAGCGTCAGGTGCATCAGCAGCGCGCGCTGGGGTCCTAGCTCCACCTTCATTTGTCGCACGGCTTCCAGGAAAGGCTGGGATTCAATGTCACCCACCGTGCCGCCGATTTCCACCAGGGCGATATCCACATCCCGGCCACCTTCGTGGATGCGCCGCTTAATTTCATCGGTGATGTGGGGAATCACCTGCACCGTGCCGCCCAGATAATCGCCACGGCGCTCTTTGCGCAGCACAGTCTCGTAAACGCGACCGGTGGTGAAGTTGTTGCGGCGGGTCATTCGGGTGCGGATAAAACGTTCATAATGGCCGAGATCCAGATCGGTTTCGGCGCCATCTTCCGTCACATACACCTCGCCGTGCTGAAACGGGCTCATGGTGCCCGGATCCACGTTGATGTACGGATCCAGTTTCATAATGGTGACCTTGAGACCCCGAGCCTCCAGAATCGCCGCCAGGGAAGCAGAGGCTATACCTTTGCCCAAAGAAGAAACAACACCACCGGTAACGAATATGTATCGCGTCATGTATAACCTTGTTCAGTACGAGAGCGTGCGACAGATAAATAGACCAACGCCCCGGGAGGAAACTGGCTGGGCATTTGTCGTGCAGGACGGGGCGCCAGAGTACCAGAAAGCCCCTTTGGGCTCAAACACTATTGGCCGGGCCATGTAGCTCAAACGGGCGAAGCACCGTTTGGGGATGAGGTGAAAACCCACCACTACTCCACCGGCCGCTGCTCATCGCGCTGCCAGTGTATGCGGTAACCGCTCTCGCCCACCGGCGCTGTAAAGCCGTGACACACCCACAGATCCCCCACCGCCACCAACTGCTCGCCGCTGTACAGCAAGGGGACATATGGCCGCCACCAGGGCGGCAGGCCCGCCGCCTGCAATAACTTTTTCAAACTCTGTGAATGCGCGCGATCATGGGGCCGACAACGCTCACCGCCCTGGCGCCAGCGCACTTGTAGTTGTGTCAGCTGTGTCAAGTCGGCTCGAAGCAAGCCCGGCTGTGTCGAGCCGTGCCACTCCAGATGCAGCCCGCCGGCGACAGGGAGCATCACCCGCTGATCGGCTTCGGGGGTCAATGCGAACGAAATTTGCGGTAGATCTTGTACCCTGTCGGGAGGCAGTAAGGCGTGCGCTAACAGGTACAGCCGCTGCTGATAGGTTCGCAAGACCCAATCGCCCCAACGGTATTCTGCCTGGGGATTGTTACGATTACGTAGCAACTGCGCGTCGATCTGCTGCAGAGCCTGACGCCCCGGCACGGGCACATCCATGCGGCGCAGCCAAAAACGCAATACATTGGCTCGTCGCGGTGGGCTGAGCGCCTGCATCGCCTCCAGCGACAGGCTCCAGCCCGCCGGCTCCTGCCGGCATTGAGCGGCATCGAAATCTAGCAGAGCCAGCTCTTCCAGCAGGATTTCATTTTCCGCGCACAATTCGGCGGTTTTTTGCCACTGAGCCGTGTAACCCGGCCAACGTTCGGCCAGCAGCGGCAATACCCGATGGCGAAGGTAGTTGCGATCAAAACTCACGTGGACGTTGCTATCGTCGGTCACCCAAGACAACCCCTGGGCACGGGCATACGCTTCCAGTTCGTTTTGGGGCACCGACAGCAGTGGGCGCAACACGACACCGGCGCCCATAGGTCGCTGCGGCGCTATGGCCGCTAAACCGCGGGGACCGGTTCCGCGCATCAGGCGAAACAGCAGTGTCTCCGCTTGATCATCCGCA
The DNA here is from genome assembly GCA_027322215.1 of Marinimicrobium sp. Taxonomy (GTDB): domain Bacteria; phylum Pseudomonadota; class Gammaproteobacteria; order Pseudomonadales; family Cellvibrionaceae; genus JAVDDU01. The sequence goes on along the minus strand of DAHVRW010000034.1, from coordinate 16,496 downwards.
TGATGACCGGTGAGCAGATAATCGCCCGGCTCTAAGTAGCGTTGAAACACCGCGTAGCGCGCTTCGCGGGCGGCGTCTTCCACGCCTCGCCCCGCTGGCTGAACGGTGACCTTTTCCACGCTCAGGGGCACCCCCAAAGCCTCACATTCGGCGGCACAATGTTCCACCCAGGCAAGGGCATTTTGCGATAGCTGGTGATTTATATGCAGTGCGGCTAACCGCTGAGGCAAGTGCAACTGCACCAGGCTATGCAGCAAGACCGTAGAATCCAATCCGCCACTATACGCCACCCACAACCGACTCGACGCCGGGATCGGCGCCAGCTGAGCGCGTAATTGCTCGGGGGTAAAAGTCATGTACACCTTGCCACTGCACGATTGCTAATTGCCGGGGGATCTCCGACAATGATTCGGGATTGTCCCGACTCAGCGGGCACTTGTCCAATGATTACCGGTGCCCGGCCGACGTACTTATCAGACCCGATATTTTATGACCACGACAGCACCCTATGGCAGTTGGCGCTCCCCTATCAGCGCTCAATCTCTCACCGCCGATAACGTTCGCCTGAGCGAGCCGCAGCCCGATGGCGACGATTGTTATTGGCTGGAATCCCGACCCCAGGAGCAAGGGCGCAGTGCGCTGGTGCACCTGGCCGCCGATGGCACTCGCCGGGATTTACTACCCGCGCCCTTGAGTGTGCGCACGCGGTTGAACGAGTACGGCGGCGGCAGCTATTGCGTGATGCAAGGCCAAGTGTATTTGGTGCTCGACAGTGATCAACGCATCTATCAATTGGGCGCCGACGGTGACCTGAAGCCCATCAGCCCGGAAGGGCCTTACCGTTACGCCGATCTAACCATTGATGCCCCTCGCCGCCGTCTAATCTGCGTGCGCGAGGACCATAGCGCCGAGGGAACGGAAGAACAGCACGACATAGTCGCTCTGGCGCTGGACGGATCAGAATCCGTTCAAGTGCTGGTCAGCGGTGCGGATTTTTACAGTAACCCCCGCATCAGCCCCGATGGCACACGGCTGAGCTGGCTCTGCTGGCATCACCCGAACATGCCCTGGGACGGAACCGAATGTTATGTGGCAACGCTGGACACTAATGGTCAGCCTCAGGGGGCGCAATGCATCGCTGGCGGCGCGAATGAGTCGGTATTTCAGCCCCAGTGGTCCCCGGAAGGCGAGCTGTTTTTTGTCTCCGATCGCAGTAATTGGTGGAATCTCTACCGCTGGGTCGACGGGCAAGTGGAAGCGCTGTGTACCCTCGAGGCCGAGTTTGCGACGCCCCAATGGGTGTGCGGCATGTCCACATATTCCTTTCTCAATAGCGGGACTTTGCTGTGCTGCTACACCCGGGATGGTTTGTGGCAGCTGGCGGAGTTTGACTTAACACATTTGACGCTTACCGATATTGAAACCGGGCTAACGGCTGTCTCATCCGTGCAGTGCGCCAACGGTCGCGGTTGGTTTTTGGGAGCCGGCACCCATCAGAGCACCCAGTTATGGCGGTTCGACCCGCAGCTGGAGTCCTCGCTGGTACCCGTCGCACGCTCGGCCAAAGACGACCCTGCCGCAGAGTATGTCTCCGAGCCTCAACCCGTGAGCTTTGATACCCGAGACGACGAACAGGCGCACGGCTTTTACTACCCGCCTCATAACCCGGATTTTCAGGCGCCCGAGGGAGACTTGCCGCCTCTGCTGGTGGTCTGCCACGGCGGCCCTACCGGGGCCACCGAGGCGGCGCTGAATTTGAAAATTCAATACTGGACCAGTCGCGGCTTTGCCGTGCTGGATGTCAATTACCGTGGCAGCACCGGCTACGGGCGCCGTTACCGGGAGCGCCTTAAAGGCCACTGGGGCGACACCGATATAATCGATGTGTGTAGCGGCGCCGATTACCTGGTTCGGGCGGGCCTTGCCCACCCGGAGCAGTGCGCGATCCGTGGCAGCAGCGCCGGTGGCTACACGGTGCTGGCAGCGTTGACCTTCAGCGACCGGTTTCAGGCCGGAGCCAGCCTGTACGGCATCGGCGACTTGGAAACGTTGGCCCGCGACACCCACAAGTTTGAATCCCGATATCTCGACACGCTCGTGGGTCCCTATCCGGCGCAAGCGACGCTGTATCGCGAGCGCTCACCGATCCATCACGTGCAGCGGCTGCGCTGTCCGGTGATTTTTCTGCAAGGGTTGCAAGATAAAATCGTACCGCCGGATCAGGCCCAAACCATGGCCAGCGCGCTGAGCGACAAAGGCGTCCCGAACGCGCTGGTGGAATTTCCTGAGGAAGGTCACGGCTTTCGCCAAGCCGACAATATCGAACGGGCTCTGGAAGCGGAGCTGTACTTTTATGGTCGAGTGTTCGGCTTCACGCCCGCTGACACGTTGCGGCCGGTGGATATTGTGCACCTACCCGAGGCGCAGCCATGAGTCGTTGGCGTCCACCCCGTCCGAAAAGCTCGGCCTATATCACTCCCGCAGGCGCCCAGCGCTTGCGCGCGGAGCTTCAGCAGCTGTGGAAAGTCGAGCGGCCCCAGGTGACCGCCACGGTGCACGAGGCGGCCAAGAATGGCGATCGTTCGGAAAATGGCGATTACATATACGGCAAAAAGCGCTTGCGTGAAATCGATTCCCGGGTCCGTTTTTTAACCAAACGGCTGGAACACCTCACGGTTGTGCACGAGCTGCCTGCCGATCGCAGCCGGGTGTTTTTTGGGGCTTGGGTAACGATAGAAGATGAGGATGGCCAGGAGCAACAATATCAATTGGTGGGTCCGGACGAGTTTGATGTAAGTCAGGGGCAAATCAGCATCGATTCACCCCTGGCCCGGGCGCTGCTCGGCAAACAGGTGGATGATGAGATCAGTATTATGCGGCCGGACACAGACCGCGAAAGCCTGTATTGGATCACCGCCATCGAGTATCGACCGTACGAAGCGTAACGTCTCACATACGACGCCATCACCTGGGTTATTTCAACCCACGCTTGGCCTCTTGCCAAAGCGCTTCCAACTGCTCCAGGTTGAGCTCCGACAAAGACTGTTCGCTGTGAGTTTCCATATGCCGGAAGCGCTGTTCGAATTTCCGGTTCCCGGCCCGCAGTGCCGCTTCGGGATCGATATTCAACGACCGGCTGATGTTAACCGCCGCAAAGAGCAGATCACCTAATTCTTCAGCCATCGCTTGAGGGTCATTATCGGCCAGAGCCTGTTCCAGCTCTTGTAACTCTTCCCGAACCTTGGCGATGGGGCCTTCCACCTCTGGCCAGTCAAAACCGACACTGGCGGCACGCTTTTGTAATTTGGCCGCTCGGCTCAACGCCGGCAAGTTCAGGGGCACATCATCCAATAAGCCCTCCGCCCCTTTCGCGGAGCGCTCTTGCTGTTTGATGGCCTCCCAGCGCTGCTTGACTTGCGTGGATTTTTCCCCGGTCGTCGAGGCGCGGCTTTGCAAAGTGCCGTCGGGAAATACGTGCGGATGTCGGCGCACTAGTTTGGTCACCAGATCGGAAACCACCTGGGAAAAATCAAACCTCTGCTCTTCCCTAGCCAATTGGCTGTAGAAGATCACCTGAAACAACAGGTCACCCAACTCCTCCTGCAAATGATCCAGATCGTCCCGCTCAATGGTATCCACCACTTCATAGGCCTCTTCCAACGTAGAGGGCGCGATGGTGGCGTACGACTGTTTAAGATCCCAGGGGCAGCCGTCCCGTGGGTCGCGCAGGCGGGCCATCAGGTAAAGCAGGTCATCAATATCGTAAGCCATGGAGTCTTGTTCTCGTCAGGTCCGTTCCGCACGATCAGTGTTTACGACGCGCTGAAGCCACGTTAGGCAGTTGGTTCAGGCGGTTCAGAATCCGACTGAGCTCACTGATACTGCGAATCTCGGCGGTCAACAACATATCTACGGTGTTCTTGCGCTTATCCGAAAGTGTTTGCAAGGCGCTGATATTAATATGCTCATTGTCTAACAAGGCGGTAACGTCGCGGAGCAAACCGGTGCGGTCGTAGGCTTCGATGATCAGATCCACCGAATAGGCGCTTTGAGGCGCTTCACCCCAGGACACTTTGATAATGCGCTCAGGCTCATCCGTTTGAAGCTGCAGCACGTTAGTGCAGTCCTGACGGTGAATGGATACGCCGCGACCGACCGTAATGTAGCCGGTAATGGCATCGCCCGGCACCGGGTTGCAACAGTTGGCAATTTGGGTCAGTAAATTGCCGACCCCTTCAATGAACAAATCCGACCCTTTTTTGGTGCGGGGTGATTTGGCCCGGAACGGAATGGTTGGCTCTTTCGGGTGTTCGGCATCGAGTAAGCGCTGGGCGGCGCTGAGCACTTGACCGACGCCAATATCGCTGGCGCCGACCGCCGCGTAAAGATCGTCCAGGCTTTTCATTTTGAGCTTTTTGGCCAGAGCTTCAAAATCCAGATCCAGCAGCGCCAACCGCCTGAATTCCCGATCCAGCAGCGCCTGCCCTTCAGCAATGTTCTGATCCCGCGCCTGAAGCTTGAACCAATGCTGAACCTTGGCGCGGGCACGGGCGGTGTTCACGTACCCCAGCGCCGGCGACAACCAGTCACGGCTGGGGGCTTCGCGCTTACCGGTGAGGATTTCCACCTGATCAGCGGTATTTAAGTGGTAGTTGAGCGGCACAATCCGGTTATTGACCTTCGCGCCCCGGCAGCGGTGACCGATATCGGTGTGGATGCGATAGGCAAAATCCAGCGGCGTGGAGGTTTTGGGCAAATCCACCACGTGCCCATCGGGGGTGAACACGTAGATGCGGTCCTGATCCACTGAGCGTAAGTCTTCTTTGAAGTGGCTGTGACCATCCAGCTCATCATGCCATTCAAGAACTTGCCTAAGCCAGGCAATTTTTTGCTCGTAACTGTCTTCGCTGGTCTGCCGGTCGGCGCCTTTATAGAGCCAGTGGGCACACACGCCCAACTCCGCCTCCTCGTGCATGGCAAAGGTGCGAATCTGGATTTCCAGCACTTTGTTTTCAGGGCCGATCACAGCGGTGTGCAATGAGCGATAGCCATTTTCCTTGGGAGAGGCGATGTAATCGTCAAACTCGTGGGGGATGTTACGCCACAGGCCATGCACTATGCCTAAGGCGGTATAACAATCGCGCACGGTAGGCACCAATATCCGCACCGCTCGAATGTCGTACACCTGGCCAAAACCGATGCCTTTGCGCTGCATCTTTCGCCAGATACTGTAAATATGTTTCGCGCGACCGGTGACGTCACTATGAATATCGGCATCCTGCAGCTCCTCGCGCACTTGCTCCAGCACTTTTTCGATGTACTCTTCCCGCGCCAGACGCCGCTCATCCAGTAAAGTCGCAATGCGTTTGTATTGCGCCGGCTCCAAATAGCGAAAGGAGAGATCTTCCAGCTCCCATTTAATGTGGCCGATGCCGAGACGGTGGGCCAGCGGCGCGTATACATCGGACACTTCCCGCGCCACTTGCTGGCGCCGGGCGGGTGAGGCGGAGTTAACGGCACGAATGGCACAGGTTCGCTCCGCCAGCTTGATCAGCGCCACGCGCACATCATCCACCATGGCCACCAGCATTTTACGGATGTTCTCGGCCTGCTCGTCCGCTTGGCGGCCAAACACCGGCTCATCGTCCTCGCTGCGTTGGTAGCTGATGGCGGCCATACGCAACACACCGGTGATGAGTTTGGCCACGGTATCGCCGAAGGCCATCCTCACCGTCTCTAAGGCGAGCTTTTGTTCACGCACGGCACGGTACAACACCGCGGCCACCAGAGTGTCCTGATCCAGCTGCAATTCCGCCAAAATCTCGGCCATCTCTAGCCCGATGCGAAAGCTGCTTGTGTCTGCGCCCCAACCATGGGCTACGTGAACGTCGCTGTGATCCGCCGCACTGCTGGTTTGGCAGGCTCGGTATAGCTCGTCCCGAGTTTCTTGAGGAAGGCTTTCGCTGCCGGGCAGACGATCAAGCCAAGCGTGAATATCGACTTTGCCGTCATCGGCAAGTGGGTGGTCTTCTCTGACTTTTACCATGTTTGTTGCCAGTAGTGAGTGGCCCCGGTACGACAACGCACCTTCGCTGGCCCAAGAGCGTGTCGAGGGCAGCCATCATGTAGCCATAAAATAGCACCGATATCGCATTTTCTACGATCGGCCGCGCTGATGCAGCAACCCTTGACCACTTCGGGCGACACAAGTTGCCCATTACTGGCCTCTTTGCGCCCTTCGGTGCGGGCTAACATGCTAGCGTAAACCGGTTCACGTCACAAAAACGGCACCGGTGCGCTAGGAGGCGGGCTGATTGAATAAGCCTGAGGACAGGTAGCGATCGCCCCGGTCGCAGACGATGGCCACAATCACCGCATCGGTCAGCTCCTGGCTTAGCTCCAAAGCCGCGGCCACAGCGCCGCCCGAGGATACTCCTGCAAAAATGCCCTCCTCCCGGGCCAGCTCGCGCATGGTCTGCTCCGCCTGCGCCTGGGACATACTGACAATTCGATCCACGCGGGAATCGTCATAAATCTTCGGAAGATACTCTTTAGGCCAGCGCCGGATACCCGGTATATGGGCGCCCTCGGAAGGTTGCAGGCCGATGATCTGCACATCGGGATTGCGCTCCTTAAAGTACCGGGAACAGCCCATAATGGTACCGGTGGTGCCCATGGAACTAACGAAGTGCGTAATGCGCCCTTCGGTCTGCCTCCAGATCTCGGGCCCGGTGGTTTCGTAGTGCGCCAGCGGATTGGCGTCGTTGGCAAACTGATCGAGCACCCTGCCTTTGCCTTGCGCTTGCATGTGCAGCGCAAGATCGCGGGCGCCTTCCATACCCTCTTCGGCGGACACCAAGATAAGCTCAGCGCCGTAAGCGGTCATGGCCGCTTTGCGCTCCTCGGTGCTGCTTTCGGGCATAATCAAGATCATGTGGTAGCCCTTGATCGCGGCCACCATGGCCAGGGCAATACCGGTATTACCGCTGGTGGCTTCAATCAAAGTGTCCCCTGGTTTGATTAACCCCAGGGCCTCAGCACGCTGAATCATCCACAGCGCTGGACGGTCTTTCACCGAGCCGGCGGGGTTGTTGCCCTCCAGTTTAACCAGCACCGTGTTACGGCTGGCACCGGGCAGGCGCTGCAGCCGCACCAGTGGTGTATTGCCCACTAAAGACTCGATAGTGGCGTAACTCATAGCCTTATCCCCTCGGCAACAGACGCAAAAAAGGACTCATTTTAGCGCTGAATATGTTATGTTGAAACCAATCACGACAGGGTCTTCTCGTCCCGGTAGAGTCTCACTCGATTTCGCAGCCCAATGATAAAAAACAGCCTAAAACACGATGTCGGGCGGCTGATTCTGCTCCCCGCCCTGGCCATCACTCTGATTCTCTCCGGCAGTCTATCTTATCTTTATCTGTCACAACTTAATAAATTTGTGACAATGCGCGGCGGCATTTTATCGGAAAAGCTGGCGCAGATGACCCATATTTCCCTTCAGCATAACGATACCGAAATGCTGCCAGCGCTGCTGGACGCCGCCCTGGAAGAGCCCTATCTTCGCGGCCTGCAAGTGTACCTAACCGATACCGGCCAAGTGTACCGCAGCGGTGCCACCATGCTGACACCGCTTGATGCCACCGAAGTGGATATGGGTCAAGCGCAGATGCGCCCCACCCCTAAGTCGATTCGCTTTGCCCATCCGATTGTAGCCAATGATCAAGACCAACCATTGGGCTGGGTGGAGTTGGAACTGCTCACCTCGCCTTTTTTAGTGCTGCGTTACCAGACGCTTCTCATTGTGCTGATCATTACCCTCGCCGCCGCCGGTCTTGCAGTGGGGCTGGCGATGCGCTTGCAACGCAAAATTGTCACGCCGCTGGCTGACATCAAAGCGGTATTAAGCGATATGGCCGAAGGCCATTTGGGACGCCGGTTGCCCGGGCAAAAATGCCGTGAATTCCAAGAATTAGCCGATACAGTCAACACGGTGGGCACAGCGCTGGAAGAAGCGCAAAAGGATATGCAGGTGCATATCGACCAGTCCATGGAAGATCTGCGGGAAACGCTGGAAACCATTGAGGTCCAGAACATTGAGCTGAACATGGCTCGCAAGGAAGCACTGGAAGCCAGCCGCATAAAATCCGAATTTCTGGCCAACACCAGTCATGAGATTCGCACTCCCTTGAACGGCATTCTAGGCTTTACCAACCTGGCGTTGAAAACGAAGCTCGACGACCAGCAGCAGGGATACCTGCAAACGATCCGTGATTCATCGGAACATCTGCTCACGGTGATCAACGATATTTTGGATTTCTCGAAAATCGAAGCGGGCAAATTAACTCTGGACTACGTGCCCCTGCCGCTGCGACGCGTGGTGGAAGAATCGGTGCACATATTAGCCCCGACAGCCCATGAAAAAAATTTGCAGTTGATTACCCTGATCGATGACAAAATTCCGGCCCGTTTGCTGGGCGATCCGCTGCGTTTGAAACAGATCCTGTCCAATCTGATTGGCAACGCCATCAAGTTCAGCCAGCAAGGCAGCATCATCGTCGAGGCAACATTGCTGAATCGCCAGGAAAACCAGGTGACCATCAAAGTCAGTGTTACCGACAGCGGTATTGGCCTCACCGACGAACAGAAGGCCCGCCTGTTCCGCGCCTTTGATCAGATCGACAGTTCCAGCTCCCGGGAGCACGGAGGCACTGGCCTCGGTCTGGTGATCTGCCGCGGTTTGGCAGAGCGCATGGGCGGCAAAATCGGCGTCGACAGCAAAGCCGACCAAGGTGCACGGTTTTGGTTTACCGCACGCCTGGGCGTCGACCGAGTGCAGCCCCCCGCCATGCCTCAGCCCTTGAGCGGCCAGGGTATTTTACTATGCAGCGACAATGCGCCTTTCACCCGGCAGGTGGAACACTTGCTACATTCCTGGCGCGGCGTCACCACGAGCGTTGCCAGTATTCACGACGTGTTCGCCAAACTGCGCGACAGTTCCAAAACCGGCATTGAAATTTCCGTGGTGCTGTTGGACATCGCCCCCGAACAGCGGGTTGTGCAGGCAACGCTGCTGCACAATTTAGCGCAGCAGTTAGCCGATGAGTTCGGCTGTGCGCTAGTGGCCGTATGCACACCGGCGCACCAACAATTGTTGCGGGGGCGCAAGGACTCAGAGCTGGTAACCTTTGTTCACAAGCCCCTGAGCCACGACGGTTTACTTCACGCCTTAGCTGCACGCCTGCAGATCGATCTGGATCCGGCGCGCGAAACAGCCGACGAGGGTGAGCGCCAGCCCCAAAGTAATGCGAGAATATTGGTCGTAGACGATAACCCCGCGAACTTGCAACTGGCCAGCGAGTTGCTGCGCGGGTTAAACACCCATGTGGTGGCGGCCAGCAGTGGTCAGGCGGCGTTGGATGTATGCGCTGAGGAAGAGTTCGACTTAATTTTTATGGACATTCAGATGCCCGGCATGGACGGTATAGAAACCACCCGGGAGCTACGCCTGCAGGCCCAAGGGGCACAGCGCACCCCGATCATCGCCCTCACCGCGCATTCCATGACCGAACAAAAGGCCGAGCTTCTGATCGCCGGGCTGGACGACTGCATTAGCAAACCGGTAAGCGAAGCGCAGCTGGCACACGTCATCAATCGATGGATCAATCTGACCGGGCGCAACGTACGCGAATTGGTCGCCACACCTGCGCCCATCGACGCGGCACCCGCAGCCCCTGTAGCAACCCAAACCACTGAGCCAAGCCCGGTGGATATTGCCCTATGCCTGCGGCTGGCCAACAACAAACCCGCCCTGGCCCGGGACATGTTGGTTATGTTGTTGAAAAACCTGGACGCCGAGCGCAACGACATCAATCAGGCCTTCGAACGTAAAGACTTCGAAAACATGGAAGCGCTGGTTCACAAGCTCTACGGCAGCTGCTGTTACTGCGGCGTGCCGCGACTCAAAAAGATCAGCAGTTTGCTGGACAAGATTTTACAACACCAGCAATACGATCAGCTGGCCGCGCCGGTCAGCACCTTGAATAACGAAATTGAAGAGGTGTTGCGCTGGGGATACGAAAGAGATATCGACAGTTTGTTTGATCTGAACACAGACTGAGTCAGTGGCATCGCGCAAAGGGCGCCGAGCCTGTTACGGCTTTCGGAATAATTCGCGGCTTTTAAGTGGCCTATTGCCCAATAGAGGTTGCAGCGCCGCGCGGGTTAGGCGTTTGGCCGCTTGACGGGTGTCCCGGTGTGAGAAGTCATCGGCGGCGATGGCCAATAGATCACGCCCCAAAAACAATGATTGCGCCCCCGCCGAATGCACGTTTGAGGGCACCTGTGTAAACCCCAGTTCATTCTCAAACTGATACCAGGCATCGGCCTGCAACGGCGTGTCCTCGTTAGCCTCGGCATCCAGATTGATACCGTAGCCCAACTCTTCTAAAACGCTCAGTTCAAAGCGGCGCAGCCAAGGCTCGAGCTGTTGTTCTCGGCTCAGCGCCATCAATGTGCTTTGGTAATTCTCGTACACGTACGGATGGGGGTCATGCTCGGCCAGCAGCCGCAATAACAATTCGTTGATGTAAAAACCACAATACAACGCGGCGCCTTGCAGGACGAAGCTGGGGCCCTGGGCTTCCACGGCGGTGAGCAGCTTAAGTCCACCACGGCCTTGAAAGGATACCAGTAGCGCCGTAAAAGGGTTGAGAAGCGCCCGGCGTCGACTTTTCCCCGTGCGAACGCCTTTTGCGACCAAAGCGACGCGGCCGTGCTCCGGTGTGAACAGATCCACCAGCATGCTGGTGTCCCGATAAGGGCGCGTGTGCAGCACGTAGGCCGGTTGCAAATCTACGCGCATGGGTCGTTTTACTCGTAGCCGAGGCTGCGCAGGGCCCGTTCGTCATCGGACCAACCGGATTTGACTTTGACCCAGAGTTTGAGCATCACTTTGGTGTCGAATAGCGACTCCATGTCGATGCGCGCCTGCTGGCCGATTTGCTTGATCCGATCGCCCTTATCGCCAATCAAAATCCGCTTTTGCCCTTCGCGTTCCACCAGAATCAGCGCGCTGATGTGCAGCACCTTACCCGTCTGGACGAACTCTTCAACTTCCACCGCTATTTGGTATGGCAGCTCGTCGCCCAGTTGACGCGTGATTTTCTCGCGCACGAGTTCGGCGGCCATAAAACGAGAGCTGCGGTCTGTCAGCTGATCCTCAGGGTACAATGCCTCGCCTTCGGGAAGATTCTCTAAAATGACGGCTTCCAAGCGCTCCAAATTGGTGTTTCGCAGCGCGGACAGAGGCATAATTTCCGCCTGAGGCAGGCGTTCGGCCAGAAACTTTAGATGCGGCAAGAGCTCGTCTTTGTTATCCACCTGATCTATTTTATTGATGGCCACCACCACCGGACAGTTCACCCGCTGTACCTGCTGGGCCACCATCTCGTCCTCATCGGTCCATACCAACCGGTCCACCATAAAGATCACCAGGTCTACGTCCTTGATCGCGGTGCTCGCCGAACGATTCATGTAGCGGTTGATGGCTTTGCTTTGTCCCAAATGCAAACCGGGAGTATCCACAAAAATGATCTGATTGCCGCCTTCGGTTTTTATTCCCTGAACGTTATTGCGCGTCGTTTGAGGCTTACGTGAGGTAATGCTCACTTTCTGTCCGAGCATGTGGTTGAGCAGCGTGGATTTGCCCACATTGGGGCGACCCACAATGGCCACAAAACCGCACCGGTTAACTGATTTGGATGTATCGGACATTGCGCGACCTTTGAATTTACCTAAGGAGAATAATGGCTGGTACCGCACTGGCGCCAGGGCGGTACCGTTATGCACGGCGCAGCTTTTTTAACACGGCGGCCGCCGCTTGCTGCTCTGCATCGCGTCGATTGCTGGCGCTGGCGTGTAGCGGTTCTTTCAACGGGGCTACCCGACAGGCGATGGTGAACGTACGCGCGTGGGCTTGCCCCGCCACCTGCACCACTTCATAGTCTGGTAACGGTAAGTGCTTGGCCTGCAAGTACTCCTGTAACTGCGTTTTCGGATCTTTGCTGGGCTCGTCCGGCGACAGCTGTGACAGTCGCGATTCATACCAAGCGGTGACCCGTTCAGTGCACACGCTCAAGCCTGCCTCAAGATAGAGTGCCCCGATAACGGCCTCCAGCGCATCAGCCAGGATGGATTCACGCTGTCGTCCGCCGCTTTTCATCTCCCCTTCGCCCAGCCGCAGGCACACCCCCAACCCGAACTCCTGGGCCAGTTCCGCCAACGTTGCTCCTTTGACCATCTGTGCACGCAAGCGGCTCAGTTGCCCTTCGCGGGTGGCGGGAAACCGTTGGTACAACGCTTCGCCCAAAATAAGGTTAAGCACCGAGTCGCCCAAAAACTCCAGACGCTCATTATTGGGCGTCCCGAAGCTGCGGTGGGTCAGGGCAAGCTGCAACTGCCCTTCGTCTTGAAAATGGTAGCCCAAACGGTCCTGCAAGTGCTGTTGCGGTGTCGACACAAATAAACTCTCGGTTAATCAGCTACCGGTCGGCAGCAGGCGTTAGGGCGAGCACTGTCCAGCTGGTTCTCGAAGGAGACCATGAAGTCGATATTCCACAGCAAGGGCACTCTTGTTTCGTAGTTGATGTTAACCACGGTGCTGGCGGAGCGCTTATCCACGTCAATGTTTTGCGTGGGACCGGGGCTGTTGACGTTATTGATTTGGTAAAACCGCTGCAGTTCCTGACGGATTTGCCGTGCGCTCATAGTGTGCAGCTCTTCTGGGTTGTCGCCCAGACTGTTTAATGCGGCCACGACGTAGCGATTTTCCACGTACACCGGCACCAGCCGAAATGCGCACAGTAGAAAAAAACCTCCGATGGCGATGATCAGCACCAAGAGCGGCATGGAGATTCCATGCTGTCGCTTAAGAGTTTTCATGGCCGGATTCCTCTTGTGTTCTTATCAGTGTGTTATTGCTACGCCGAACTGGCCAGCCTTGAGCGAGCAGCCTTGAGCGAATTGATCAGCCTTGAGCGAATTGATCAGCTCCAAAAAACGTTTATCAATCGCCGACTAGTGAATCTTACCCGCGGATTTAAAGCTCGGCAGACTGAACACCGGATGCCAATGCATCCACACGGCCACGGCTTTACCCACTATGGCGTCTTCGGATACGAAGGTGAGGTCTGGACCATTGCCGGGGTTGAGTTCATCCCAGCCGCGGCTGTCAAAGCTGGCGTCGCGGTTGTCGCCCATCATAAAGTAATGCCCTTCGGGCACCTCCCAAACGCCATAGCGGCTGTAGCGCCCCGGGTTCAGGTTTTTATGTACGGTGTATTCTCTATCGCCCAATCTCTCGCGCACCACCCGGTATTGGGGGTTGTGCTCAGGTAACTTGGCGACCAGCTCTTCGGGTACCTGTTCGCCGTTGATGGTCAGAACGTGATCAATATACTCCACCCGATCACCCGGTATACCAATCACGCGTTTGATGAAATAGGTATCCGGCAAATGCGGCGGAAAGAACACCATGACATCACCGCGCTGGGGGTCATTAACGGGAATCACACGGGTATTGAGCACCGGCAGACGCACACCGTAGGTGTACTTATTGACCACCAGAAAGTCGCCTACATTCAGTGTTGGCTCCATGGACGAGGACGGAATCTGAAACGGCTCAAATAAAAACGAGCGCAGCACAAACACCACCAGCAACACCGGGAAAAAGGACTTGGAATACTCCACCACTGCGGGCTCGCGCGTGGCGGTAGCGACCGCATCGTCGTAGACCTCTCGCTGATGTTTGTCGTCCAGATCGACGTTTTCGAACTGCTGCTCGACGGCGCGCCGGCGGGATTTGCGTGGACCGGCCAGCACCAAGGCATCGTACAGCCATATCAGTCCGGTGATGAAAACCGCCAGGGTTAAGATTAGGGGGAGATTAATGCTGCTCATGGGCCTTCCTAGGTATCAACTTTCAGCACGGCCAAGAAGGCTTCCTGGGGAATCTCCACTCGACCTACTTGCTTCATGCGCTTTTTACCGGCTTTTTGTTTTTCCAACAGTTTTTTCTTACGCGAGGCATCCCCGCCGTAGCATTTCGCGGTGACGTTTTTACGCAATGCTTTGACCGTGGTACGGGCAACAATCTGTCCCCCAATGGCCGCCTGGATGGCGACATCGAACATCTGGCGGGGAATCAGCTCTTTCATCTTCTCCGTCAGTGAACGGCCAATCTGGTGAGACTGTTCCCGGTGCACAATCAGCGCCAGGGCGTCCACTTTTTCGCCATTGATCAACACGTCCAGACGCACCAGACGCGCCGGTTCGAAGCGATCAAAACTGTAATCCAACGAGGCGAAGCCCCGACTGGCGGATTTCAAACGGTCGAAGAAATCCAGCACCACCTCGTTCATGGGCAAATCGTAGCGCAGAGACACTTGCGAACCCGCGTACTGCATATCCCTCTGGATACCGCGCCGCTCACTGCACAGCGTGATTACCGCCCCGACATGCTCATGGGGCACCAAAATGTTGGCCTCCACGATGGGCTCGCGCATCTCTTCGATCAGCCCCGGCTCCGGCAGCTCGGAGGGGTTGTCCACATAGATGATCTCCCCCTGGGTGGTCACCACTTCGTAAACCACCGTAGGGGCCGTGGTGATCAAATCCAGATCGTACTCCCGCTCCAGCCGCTCCTGGATGATTTCCATGTGCAGCATGCCCAGAAACCCGCAGCGGAAGCCGAATCCCAGCGCATCGGAACTCTCGGGTTCAAAGAACAGGGAGGCGTCGTTGAGGGTCAGTTTGGTCAGCGCATCGCGAAAGTTTTCAAAGTCGTCGCCATCGACGGGGAACATGCCCGCGTAAACCTGCGGTTTGACCTTCTGAAAACCCGGCACGGCGGGCACGTCGGGTGTGCTCACATGGGTAATGGTATCGCCCACGGGCGCGCCCTGAATATCTTTGATGCCCGCGATGACGAACCCTACCTCTCCGGCTTTGAGCTCCTCCAGGTTCGTCAGTTTGGGGCTAAATACGCCAACGCTGTCCACCACATAGGCCCGGCCAATGGACTTGGTCATGATTCGATCTTTGACCTTCAAGGTCCCTTCCCGAACCCGCACCAATGACACCACACCCATGTATTTGTCGAACCAGGAGTCGATAATCAGTGCCTGTAAGGGCGCATTCACGTCGCCCTCAGGTGGAGGAACGGCGCGCACCAGCTCCTCCAGAACGTCCTCTATGCCCTCGCCGGATTTGGCGCTGCAGCGCACCGCATCCATGGCTTCAATGCCTATGATGTCCTCAATTTCCTTGGCGACCCGCTCCGGTTCGGCCTGGGGCAGGTCCATTTTGTTCAGTACGGGAATCACCTCCAGCCCCTGTTCGATGGCGGTATAGCAATTGGCCACCGATTGAGCCTCGACCCCCTGTCCCGCATCTACAACCAGCAGCGCGCCCTCGCAAGCGGAGAGCGAGCGGGACACCTCGTAGGAAAAGTCCACGTGACCGGGGGTGTCGATAAAGTTGAGCTGGTACGTTTCGCCGTCGCGGGCTTTGTAGTGCAACGTAACGCTGTGGGCTTTGATGGTAATGCCCCGCTCGCGCTCCAGATCCATAGAGTCAAGCACCTGCTCGCTCATCTCCCGATCACTCAGCCCACCACAAAGACGGATGAAACGATCGGCGATAGTGGATTTACCGTGGTCGATATGGGCGATAATGGAAAAATTGCGAATGTGGCTAAGATCGGTCACTGGGCGTCGAATACTTGTATGAGGGGTGGACGAAGCGGCCGCTAACGCTAAAGGCAAAATGGGCCGACAAATAAAGCAGGCAGTTTAGCTTATTTGTCGACCCCCCGCTATGGGACACTGGTCTCAGCGCCCCGAAAACAGTGGCTTAGTCACTCGGTCCGACGCGAATGGTCCGAAATGAAGGCTGACCGCCGCGTAAAAAGCGCACCGCGACGTTTGTGTTTTCTTCCAGATCCGCGACCAGGCGGCGGTAGCGCTCCACCGAGTCGATGCTGTCGAATCCCAGCTGGGTGATGACGTCACCCGGATGCAGTCCAGCTTCGGCCGCAGCACCCTTCGGGTCCACCTCGCTGACCACGACGCCCGCTTCTGAGCCCGGATCCTCCAAGGGTGCCACCACCAAACCAAGCCGATCAGCGGCCCCGGAAGACTCTTGCTCTGATGAGGAAGCGTTTTGTTCTTCAGCTTCAGGCAGGCGGCCAACCTCGACCTTTAAAGTCATCCGTTCGCCCCGTCGCACCAGTTCCACCGGCACTTTGGTTTGCGGTCGTACACGCCCTACCAAGGGGGGCAAATCGGCCGAGCTGCGCACTTTCGTTTCGTCGAATTCAACAATGACATCACCGACGCTCAAGCCTGCTTTGGCGGCGGGGCTGTCCGGCTGCACCTGCGAAATCAGTGCACCGCCAACGCGGTCGAGCCCGAATGAGCGGGCCAAATCCCGATCCA
>DAHVRW010000033.1 GCA_027322215.1 Marinimicrobium sp. | reverse complement strand
GGTCAAAGAGGTCACCAACGTTCGCTCCACCACTTGCGTCAACGACGTGTTGATGATGTGCTCCAAACTATCGCGACGCATCTTACGGAAATTTTCCCGTATCCGGTCATAGACCACAATGGTGTCGTTAAGGGAATAACCGATAACCGCCAGCACGGCCGCCAGCACTGTAAGATCAAACTCGAGCTGCAACAAGGAAAACAGGCCGACAACAAGGATAACGTTGTGCATCAAGCCGAGCACAGCCCCCAGAGAAAACTTGTACTGAAAGCGCGCGGCGACGTAAATCCCCACCACAAACAGGGCAAAAAGTATGCCCAGACCGCCCTCATCACGTAGCTCTTCTCCGGCCTGGGGGCCAACAAACTCGCTGCGACGTAATTCCACGCGGGAGTCAGCCGCCGCACCAATGCGGTCCATTAAGTAGCCGATGTAGACGTTATCCAGTGAGCGCTCGACGGCTACGTTGACAACACCGTTCTCAGTGTCAAACCGCACCGAGCCGTACAGCGACCGAGAGAAGATATCCGCTTCTCTGAGCTGCTCCGCACTAACGCCACTGACTTCGACAACCTGCAGAAAGTCCACCATTTCGGCCGATACCCGGCGCACATCCGTGACGGTGGCGTTTGGGTTTATCTCCTGCAAACGTCGCTCTATGCGCTGACGCTCCTGATCTTCCATAGACTCCTGGGTGCGAATCAATACCTCTGTATCAGAACCGAATAGCACCACAACGGGATTATCCAGCCCGCTCTCGGATAACACCTCCCGAACCTGGTTTAGATCCGCCGGCACCTCGAAACCCAGCTCCAACTGGGTACCGCCGGTAAAGTCCAGCCCCATGTTCAGCCCTTTGATTGCCAAGGACCCGATAGAGAGCACGATCAAACTTATGGAGAGGGCCAGGGCAATTTTGCGCACGCCCAGGAAATTAATGGTTTTCTCAATGTGCACCATAGCTGTGACTCTCTTTAGATCCAGATCTTCTGCAGATTTCGGCGACGTCCATACACCAAATTCACCAATGCGCGTGTGCCCACAATAGCGGTGAACATTGAAGTCAGGATGCCAATGGATAAGGTAACCGCAAAGCCTTTCACCGGACCGGTACCCACGGCATAGAGGATTAGCGCCACCAGTAGCGTCGTAATGTTGGCATCGAAAATACTCACAAATGCCCGCCCGTAACCCGCGTGAATGGCCGTCTGGGGCGGTGCGCCACTGCGCAGCTCCTCTCGAATACGCGAGTAGATCAATACGTTGGCGTCAACCGCCATCCCGATCGTCAAAACGATACCCGCCATGCCGGGCAAGGTAAGCGTTGCCCCGATAATTGACATGACCGCCACCAGTACCAGGACGTTCAGCAGCAGTGCCAGGTTGGCGAATAACCCGAATGTTTTGTAATACACCAACATGAACAGCAGCACGACCCCGAGGCCCCAAATGAGTGAGTTGACACCCTGGGCAATGTTTTCCGCGCCCAGAGAAGGCCCGATCGTTCGCTCTTCAACAAAGTACATAGGAGCGGCCAAAGCGCCGGCGCGCAGAAGCAAAGCCAGCTCCGAAGCCTCAGCGGGCGAATCCAGCCCAGTGATACGGAACTGCACCCCCAGAGCGGCTTGAATGGTCGCGAGACTGATGATTTCCCGGTCGACGTAATACTCGGTCACTTC
This sequence comes from Marinimicrobium sp., assembly GCA_027322215.1. Classification (GTDB taxonomy): domain Bacteria; phylum Pseudomonadota; class Gammaproteobacteria; order Pseudomonadales; family Cellvibrionaceae; genus JAVDDU01. The sequence goes on along the minus strand of DAHVRW010000033.1, from coordinate 18,795 downwards.
GACCTGCTCACCGGCCTCGTTGGTTTGAATCTCGGTGCGGCTGCGATGCTCGATAAACAACACCCCCATGCGCCGACCGATGTTATTGCGCGTGGCCCGGTGCATCATGCTGCCGCCGAGGCTATCCAGAGTGATGTTCACCTGGGGCATGTTGGTTTCGTGGTCAAAGCTGCTGCTGGCGTTGGCCACGTGATCCCCGGTGAGAATCAGCTGCCGCTCCAGTTCCGCCGTGGCGCGCCCCCGTGCTACGTCTCCCCGAAAGGGAAACTCCTCTTTCATGGACACTAGCGCATCTGGCTGGGCTTCCAAACGAAACTCCAGATTGGCTGTGCGACCGATAATACGCTTGGCTTCAGCGGTATCCTGTACACCGGGAAGCTGGACAATGATGCGCCCGCCACCCTGGCGCTGCACGATCGGCTCGGACACACCCAACTCGTTCACCCGGTTGCGCAGGGTGACCAGGTTCTGGTTCAACGCATAGTTTTCAATTTCGGAAATAGCCGTATCGCTCAGCTCGGCGTAGAAGCGATACTCATCGCTGCCGTCGACGCTGCGGAAGGTGTGCTCATTGAAATCCCTTCGCACAGCGGCCACCGCTTGGTCGCGCAACTCGGCGGAGCGAAAGCGTCCATAAATCACATTGTTCTCATCCACTTCTACCTCGTGGTAGCGGATGCGCTGGTTGCGCAGGGTGCTTTTCATTTCGTCGGCATTGATCTGCTGACGTGTGGCCACAGCGCTGTGGGTATCCACTTCCATCAAAAAATGCACCCCACCGGACAGGTCAAGTCCCAGTGCCATAGGAACCCCGCCGATAGCGCGCAACCAGTCGGGCGTGGTTGGGGCCATATTTAGCGCCACTACGAAGTCGCTGCCGAGGACTCGCTGAATCTCCCGGCGTACGAGCATCTGTTGATCCTCGTCTTCCAGACGCACCAGAATGGTGCCCTCGGCAAGCTCCGTTCCTACAACGCCCACGCCCAAGGACGCCAGATGTTCCTCCACGGTCTGTCGTTGTTTTTCGCCTACCACTACATTGGTCGCAGCGCCGGAGATTTGTACCGCCGGATCCGGGATGTAGATATTGGGCAGCGCGTACACGAAGCTCAAAATGGTAACCAAGAGGACCAGAAGGTACTTCCAGAGCGGATAGCGGTTCATAGATATTTCCGTAATTTATGTAACGGTATCGGCGGATTGCGGTGGCCAAGTGAGCTAGCCCGAGCTAAAAAAAGCCCTTTGAACTGCCGCTTAAACTCCCAATCGGGTCGGTACTGGCTAAAACTGGTACGAGCCAGTAAAGGCGCGATTATACCGATTTGTGGCCATACAACAACGAACAGCTTCCGACCGTTCAACTCGCCGAGCATTCCGAGGGCAATGCCGGCACCGGCAAACCCTGCATGTGATAAAACTTCTCCACCATGGCATCCAGCTCGCCCGCGGCAATGGCCGCCCTAAGCTGAGCCATCAAATCCTGGTAATAAGTCAGGTTGTGGATCGTCGCAAGCTGCGCGGCCAACATTTCGCCGCATTTTTCCAGGTGATGCAAATAGCTGCGGCTGAAATTTTGGCAACAGTAGCAGCCACAATCCGGATCCACCGGCCCGGTGTCATGACGGTGGCGGGCGTTGCGGATTTTGATTACGCCTTCGCGCACAAACAGGTGGCCGTTGCGAGCGTTGCGGGTTGGCATCACGCAGTCAAACATATCCACGCCGCGGCGCACCGCTTCGACGATGTCGGCGGGCTTACCCACACCCATCAGATAACGGGGTTTGTCCGTAGGCATAACAGGCGTCAGGGCATCGAGCACTTTGAGCATTTCCTCTTTTGGCTCGCCCACCGATAAACCGCCAATGGCATAGCCATCGAAACCAATCTCCACCAGACGCGCCAACGATTCCCGGCGCAAATTCGGGTACATGCCCCCCTGCACGATGCCAAACAGAGCAGCGGGATTGTCACCATGGGCCAACCGGGAGCGCTGCGCCCAGCGCAGAGATAGCTCCATGGACTCTCTCGCGTGCTGTTCCGTGGCCGGGTAAGGCGTGCACTCATCAAATATCATCACGATGTCGGCACCCAGTTCCCGCTGCACGCGCATGGCCGTTTCGGGGTCGAGAAATACTTTACTGCCATCAATGGGCGAGCGAAAAGACACGCCTTCTTCGGTAATTTTGCGCAAATCGCCCAGGCTGAATACCTGGAACCCGCCCGAGTCGGTCAAAATCGGACCCGGCCACTGCATAAAGTCATGCAGATCGCCGTGGGCCCGCACCACCTCGGTGCCGGGACGCAACATTAAGTGAAAGGTGTTGCCCAGCACAATTTGCGCCCCGGTGGCCTCAATGTCCCGGGGCAGCATACCTTTCACCGTCCCATAGGTGCCCACGGGCATAAACGCTGGGGTTTCGACCACCCCGCGGGAAAATACCAAACGCCCACGTCGGGCCTGCCCCTGTTGGGTATCCAATTCAAACGTCATGCTGGGAGTGTGCTTCAATTTCTGTTCTCACTAATGGCCGCACCATCACCGACGATTTCATCCTCAGCCTCGGGGTTGCGGGAAATAAACATCGCATCACCATAACTGAAAAAGCGGTACTGGTGCTCTACCGCCGCTTGATAAGCGGTCAGCGTATGGCGGTACCCGGCAAAGGCCGATACCAACATCAAGAGGGTGGATTCGGGGAGGTGGAAGTTGGTGATCAACGCATCCACCGCTTGAAAGGCATAGCCTGGGTAGATGAAAATATCCGTTTCACCTCGATAGGGCTGCACCGTACCCCCACCCGCCCGCGCCGCGGTTTCAAGGCAGCGTACGCTGGTGGTGCCAACGGCAATGACGCGTCCACCCGCTGCACGGGTTGCCTGAACCTGCGCGCTCACCGCCTCACTCAGTTCCATTACTTCGCTGTGCATCCGGTGCTCAGCAATATTATCAACCCGCACCGGCTGAAAAGTGCCAGCGCCCACGTGCAAGGTAACAAACGCCATTTCAACGCCTTTGGCGCGTGATTGCTCCAACACCTGCGCATCAAAATGCAAACCGGCCGTAGGCGCGGCCACAGCACCGGCGCGGCGGGCGTATACGGTTTGGTAACGCTCGCGATCCAGCGTTTCATCGGCCCGGTCAATATAAGGCGGCAGCGGCATGTGTCCGGCCCGTTCCAGAACGTCAAACGCCGTCTCACCCTCTGGAAACGCCAACTCGAATAACTGGTCTCGTCGCCCAACCACTGTCACGCCAGTACCATCCTGAAGCACGATCTGACGGCCAACTTTGGGCGATTTGCTGGCACGGGTATGAGCCAGTACCCTCTGCTCGTCCAGCACCCGCTCCACCAGTATCTCCACCTGACCACCAGTGTCTTTGCGCCCGAACAAGCGCGCTGGGATCACTCGGGTATCATTGAAGACCATCAAGTCGCCAGGGCGCACCAACTCCAGCACATCCGGAAACTGTCGGTGTTCCAGTGCGCCGCTGGCGCCGTCCAGACACAACAACCGGCTGCCGCGCCTCTGCTCCGCCGGTTCACGGGCTATGAGCTCATTGGGCAAGCTGTAGGTAAAATCATGGCGCTGCATAGAAATCGGACAATTAATAAAAGCGATAAAGTTGAACAACGTTTTTTTAAGCATACGCCCTGGCGCTGGCTTGGTGCGCAAGGGTATAGGAAAAGCGCCCCTCTGGCTATGTGCGGCTTTCCGCCCCGGCAGCGTCTAAAAATTCCTGCAGCCAGTGGTTGACGAGGTGGCGCACGCTGCTATAATCTCGCGCTCTTCACCGGGGGCTCGTTTGAACCCGGCAAGGAAAATAGAAAAACACAGCGACCTTTCGGTTATGTTTTTACGCCAGGGTGGCGAAATTGGTAGATGCCGCACATAAAGTGCAAATGCCGCGGAGGGCACGACTGCATGGATGCAGGAGATAGAGCAACGCATGGAGCTGTTGCCGAGGAGCCCGAGAGCGGACGCAACGCACATTAACCTGTCGGTTATGTTTTTGTGCCAGAGTGGCGAAATTGGTAGACGCAGCGGATTCAAAATCCGCCGGGCTAATCCCCCGTGCCGGTTCGAGTCCGGCCTCTGGTACCATCTTGAATTCCCTCCCTCACGACCTTACCCACCACTGTGTTTTGTGATGCAGCCGCGTTATGATGCTGCACTTCTTTTCTTCGTTGACCCAGAGCCTTATCACCGGTAATGAATCAGCAAAGCCGCGACCTCGCCATTATGTTTGCCGACGTTTCCAATAGCTCAGCGCTGTACAAGCGCCTGGGTAACGTGGACGCCAAACGACTAGTCGACAAAACCCTGGACATCATGAGTCGGCTCACGGCGGAACAAGCAGGCACTGTGGTCAAAACCATTGGCGACGAAATTATGGCGCGCTTCGATAGCGCGGGCGATGCCTGTCGCGCCGCCATGGCCATTCAACAGTACTGCTCTATGGCAAGCGGCGACGAAGCCTTAGCGGTGCGCATTGGCATTGCGTATGGCCCTACCCTGTTAGACCAAGACGACACCTTTGGCGATACCGTCAACGATGCCGCCTTCGTGACCCATATCGCCCGCGCCAATCAGATCGTATTGACCGAAGGCGTAGTGAACAATCTGGACGACGAACTGCGCAGCCAGTGCCAAACCTTTGATCATGTAAACATTAAAGGCGAAGTGGGCCACACCGTCATTTATCGGCTGCAGTGGGAAGGCGCTACCCACGGCCATAGCGCCACACGCATGATGTCGGTGGAGGCCATTTCCCAGCGCCTGGACGGATTAAAATTAAAGATAACGTTCGCTGGGCAGGAGCTGGCCATCGCCCCCTATCAAACGCCTTTCGTGATTGGTCGCGATGCGCTCAAGGCCGACCTGCAAATCGATTCCGGCCTGGCTTCGCGGGACCACTGCCATATTATATTTCGGCGTGGTAAATACGTCTTGGTAGATCACAGCACCAACGGCACTTATGTCAAAATCGCGAACCAGACGGAAATTTATCTGCGCCGGGAGGCTCTGCCTCTTCTGGGTAGCGGCTACATCTCTCTCGGGCAAGCCCCTGATAAAGCCGGTCACTGGCTAATTCACTATCGCCTGTAACTGTCATTTCGATATCGGTTTACCGCTATGCCCGCTAACGCCCGAACTCCTGCAATTTCCCAACCAGCGTCCGCCCGGTTGCTGCGTCGCTTTGCGGCCATGGTATACGACAGTTTATTACTCATGGCGCTGGCTTTGGCGTACGGCGCCCTGGTGACCTGGCTGAATGTACTCCTGCAAGGCGCGCCCGCGGAGGGGGAACGAGTGGATTGGGGCCTTTGGCGGCTGCCGGTATTCATGGGCATGCTGGTGGTGCTGGCAGGATTTTTCTGTTTTTTCTGGCGCCGATCGGGACAGACTCTGGGAATGCGCGCCTGGCGCCTGAAGCTGGTGGATCAGGACTCCCTGGCCCTCCCCTCCCTTAAGCAATGCATACTGCGCGTTGTTTTAGCGCCCGTGTCGCTGCTGTGCCTGGGACTCGGGTATTTTTGGCACTGGCTGGATCCACAAAAGCACACGTTCCACGGCCGCATGAGCCGCACCCGCGTCGTTCTTACACCCAAAGAAAAACACTGAGCGGAGTTAACGGGTCCGATTCAGCAAATAAAGCCCCAGCCCAAAACAGCCCGCGATAGGAATGATCACCGCAATAATCGGTGGAAAACCAAACACCAAACTGGATGGGCCCAATAAACTTTGGGTGAGACGAAACACAATACCGAACACCACTCCGGTGAAAATCCTCTGTCCCATGGTCACTTCTCGCAAAGGACCGAAGATAAACGAGATTGCAATCAAAACCAGACTCACCGTCGCCAGCGGCTGCAGGGCTTTTTCCCACAGCGCCAGCCGATACTCACCAGTTTCCAAGCCCTGTTGGCGCAGATAACTGGAGTAAAAGAACAGATTGCGTATCGAAAGCGCATGGGGTTCAAGGGCAACAATATTCAATAGCGTGGGCGATAAGTCGGTATCCCAGCGGCGGGATTGCTGGTGTTCAGCCTGCGCGCTATCGTTTTGCAAGTGGGTGATGGCGACATCCTTTTCGTGCCAGTAGCCCCCTTCGTAACTGACTTCCCGGCTGTAACTGGCCTCGAGCAATTGCCGCTGACCATCAAAGCGATACCGGGTCAGGCCGTGAATAACACCGTCTGGATGCACCGCGCCAAAGTAAATAAAATCATTGCCCTCGCGCGTCCATAGGCGGCCCTGCACCTGCACCTCATGCTGGTTTCCCATGGCCAGAGCGCGGCGGCTGTCAGCCACCAGATCCGTATAGGGCGTCACATATTCACCCAGTCCGATACCCAGGGCGACAAACAGCAGCACCGGCTTAATCACCATCCAGCTGAGGCGCGCCACAGACACCCCAGCCGCCCGAATAACCACGAGCTCGCTGGCATTGGCCAGAATGCCCAGCCCCGCCAGACACCCCACCAGACTTGCATAAGGCAGGTATTGATAGACCCGGCCGGGAACCGTGAGCAACACATAAACCAGGGCTTCAAACAGCGTGTACTCACCCCTCAAGCTGCCCATCTCGTCAATAAATGTGCCAACCACATCCAGCGCCAACAGCACCAGCAGTACCATCAGCACCGCCACAAAAACGGTTTTGCCCACGTACCAATTGATCTTACGCATTAGCCGTCTCCGCCAGGGCGCGACGCTTGTGCCACCAAAGGCGCAGAGTCTGAGTATTCATCAACAGCAGCGCCAGGGCGAGGAACAGCGGGTGCACAATCCACAGCCCCGGCAGCACGGGCCAGTTACCCGCCTCAATCGCCCCTCGAACACCGCTTAGGGTGCCCAGGTACAACATGTACAAAATAATGGCTGGAAGCATTTTCACATAGCGGCCGCGCCGTGGGTTGGTGCGACTCATGGGCACCGCCAGAAACGCCACCACAAGCACCAAAATTGGCATGGAGAGACGCCACTGCAACGTAGCCTGACTTCTTAAATCTTCCGCGCCCCACAACTCAGCGGTGGGAATGAGGTCCGCTTTGTTGCGAAAGCCCGCGCTGGTATCCGGCTGCTGCATGTATTGGCCATACACGTCGAATTCGGTAACTTGAAAGTCCGCCTCACCGGGCTGTCCTTCGTAACGTCGGCCGTGATGCATATTCAAATACCGCTGTCCGTATTCATCGTGCAGGGTTTGTTCGGCGTATTCAGCCACCATGACGCTCACTCGGTTCAGATCGACACCCGAGCCCGATTCCGCCATAAACACACCCTGCAGACGCTGGCGGTCACCGCTGAGCCTCTCCACATAAGCGGTCGATGCGCCACCGCTCAAGGGTTGGAAGCGCCCCGGCTGAACCAGATCAAACTCATTGCGCGTGCGCTGTTCCGCCAACACGGTTTCCGTGGCCAGAGCCCCCATGGGGCTAACCCATAAACTCATGCCGCCCACCAGCAGCGCGACGCCTAGCGCTGGAACCAGCGTTAAACCGAGTATTTGATTTTGGCTGATGCCGCACGCCGAGAGCACCACCATTTCACTGTCGCTGTACAGACGGCCGTAGGCGAGCAAGATGGCGATAAAGAAACCCAGAGGAATGACCAGCTCCAAAAAGCCTGGCAAGCGGTAGCCCATAATAATGAAAAGCACATCAACCGACAGGTTGCCAGCCGCGGCAGCCGCCAGATAACGAACAAACCGGCCACTCATGATGATCAGCAACAACACGCTGCTGACCGCCACCATGGTGACGAGTACTTCCCGGTTTAGGTAGCGAAAAATTATCACGCGGGCGTCCTAACTCTCTTATCTTGTATTCGCATTGCTGGCGGCGATGTTCCCAACCAGACGGATGGCGTACACTATACGGCTACTGAGCCACTGGAAAAGTGTGGCATTATCCCGTACTCACGCTTCTTTGTCTCGGTTGCCTGCATCCGCCAACCGTAATTCATTCGTCCAACTGGAGGAGACGTATGTCTTTTACTGCCAAAATTGTAGCCGCCCCAACACAGCGCAGCCATTGTCTGATCGTGGCCGTTTACGAAGGTGGGAAACTCTCTCCATCAGCTCAGGCAATTGAGGATGCCGGAGGACAATTGAAGGCATTGTGCAAGCGTGAGGGCTTTAAAGGCAAGACTGGGCAGACCCTCTTACTGCTGAACCCCGAAGGCGTTACCGCCGAGCGAGTATTGTTGCTGGGCATGGGCAAAGCGCCAGTGAGCCCCGCCGACTTCCGCAAAGCGGTCGATAAAGGTCTGCAAGCGTTGAAAAATACCGCCAGCAAAGATCTGTGCCTGTGTTTAGGCGAAGTAACGGTCGCCGATCGCGATACCCAATGGCAGGCTCGTCAGGTGGCAGAGCTGGTGCGCGGCTTGCACTACCGGTTTACCCGCTTTAAATCTTCGCCGGCCGAACCGCATTTCGCTCCCGACAAAATCACGTTTGGCTGCCAGGAAAACGACCAGATAAAAACCGCCAAAGCGGGCTTGGAGACCGGCACCGCCGTGGCCGACGGCGTAGCCTTGGCACGGGAGCTTGGCGATTTGCCAGGCAACGTCTGTACCCCCACGTATTTGGCTAACGAGGCCAAGAAACTGGCTAAAGATCAGGCCAAACTGAGCGTGAAAGTGTTAGACGAAAAAGAGATGAAAGAGCTGAAGATGGGCGCCCTGCTCTCAGTAGCCGCTGGCAGCGAGGAGCCCGCCAAGCTGATTGTGCTGAATTATCAAGGCGCGGCGAAAAGTGTCGCCCCTATCGCGCTGGTGGGTAAAGGTATTACCTTCGACACGGGCGGCGTGAGCCTAAAACCCGGCCAGGGCATGGACGAGATGAAATACGACATGTGTGGCGCCGCCAGCGTGCTCGGCACATTGAAAACCCTGCTAGAGCTGCAAGCCAAAATCAACGTGGTGGCAGTGATTGCCGCGGCGGAGAATATGCCCGACGGACGCGCCACGAAGCCGGGCGATATCGTCACGTCCATGAGCGGCCAGACCATCGAGATACTCAACACGGACGCCGAGGGCCGCCTGGTACTATGCGATGCACTCACCTACAGCACCCGCTTTAAACCCAAGGCGATTATCGATGTGGCCACGCTGACCGGCGCCTGTGTTATCGCTCTCGGCACGCACGCCAGTGGTCTGTACAGCAACCGCGATGATCTGGCCGATGCGTTACTCGAAGCGGGCGAGCAAACTCACGATCGCGCTTGGCGCATGCCCTTATGGGACGAGTACCAAAAACAGCTGGACAGCAATTTTGCCGACATGGCCAACATCGGTGGGCGAGAAGCCGGCAGTGTGACTGCGGCCTGCTTCCTGGCCAAGTTCACCGAGAATTTCCCCTGGGCACATCTGGATATCGCCGGTACAGCATGGCGCACTGGCACGAACAAAGGTGCTACAGGTCGACCCGTACCTTTGCTGGTGCAGTACCTACTCAACCAGAGCTGACGAGTGCTCTATGACTGAAGTGTCCTTTTATATTCTCCAGGACAGTGAGCTCCAGGCCCGCTGGCACTTTGCGTGTCGCCTGATCGAAAAAGCCCACCGCTTGGGCCATCAGGTATTGGTAACGGTGGACAGTGCGGCCGACGCCCAGCATATGGATGATTTGCTGTGGAATTTTCACCCGGAAAGTTTTGTGCCCCACCGGCGGCTGGACGCTTTGGATCAGCCCCCGGCCCCGGTGGAAATCGGCATCAAAAATGAGTACGGCGATCATCACGACGTACTCGTTAACCTGAGTCAGCAGGTGCCGGAGCAGTTCAGCCGCTTTGAGCGCCTCTCCGAGGTGGTCGTTCAAGAACCTCAGGTTCTGCAAAGCACCCGCGAGCATTTCAGTTTTTACAAGGCTCGCGGTTATCCTGTGCAATGGCGTAATTTATAACACTGGATTGGCAGCGAGACGCACCCATGTCGGATCAGGACAAACGCAAAACGAAGACCGTCATTCTGCGGGAACTGGAGGCGATCAAAGGGTTACTGGACGATGACGAGATCCCGCTGTTGCAGGAAGTCATCAACAGCGCCGAAGAAGAGACCGGCAGCGAGCAAACGCTGGACGGGGACGACCTGGCCGAACTTCAGCAGGCATACCGAGATTTGCTTCAGGCCCGGGGTGTGGAGCCGGAGGGGTCTTCCGAGGACCTAGAGCCGCCCATTCTGCATGACATCGAAGCAGCACCCAATGGCGGACACCCCTCTAACGACAACCATGAATACAACCAGAAAGAAGCCGCGACAGCACCGATAAAAGAACCGCGGGAGGAAGTGCAAACGTCACTGTTTGACACCGATAACGCACCGAGCGAGCCAGCCTCGCCCGCTAATCGGCGCAACAACGTGACCAAAGCCAGCGGTGAAAACCCATTCCTGCCCGCGCACATTCGCAAGCGCCTCCATGGCAACAAACCGCCCCCGCTGTTTGAGCCAGTGACTCCGGCGAGCGCAAGCAAAGCCTCGCCCAGCGCCACTCGAGCGCAGCTAGTGGAAGAAGTCGTTAATAGCCTGCTACCGCAAGTACGCCGGAAATTACGCGACGCATTGTTGGAAATGGACGCCGAACAGCTGCGGGAATTGCTGAACGATGAGTCCGGCGGTCATAAGTCCGAATAAAATTCGCTGCTACAACTGGTGGATCGAGCGGTTTATCGGCTCGATGTGGGGCGTAAATGCACGCCCCAAAACGCCGCGAGAGCGAGAATAACCACCACCAGATTCACCGCGAACACCTCCCGGTAGCCCAGCAGATCAGCCACCACTGCCACCAACAAACTGCTGAACAAGTTTCCTAGGTGAATCGTATTGGTGTAAAGGGCTGACGCACTGCCCGAACGTCCGGGCATTAAGCGCTGCACCACCGACACGCCCAACCCCGCCAATACGCCGATAAAAATGGCGTTGGGGAACTGCAACATAAACAACTGCCATAAATCGTCCAACCAATAAACGCCAGCGTACAAAATCAGCCCCGCCAAAGCCGCGACTCGCACCATGGTGATAAGGCTCACCTGAGTGCTCAAATAACCCGCCATCAGCATGATGGGAATTTCGACGCCCGCAGCCACGCCCATCAGCCACCCCACCCATTCGGCCCCCAAACCCATGTTCTCGGTCAGATGCAGGGGCAAGCTGATCAGGTAAGCGTTATTGGCGCCCCACATCAGAGAAAAAGCGATCAGGCACAGAACGAGGGAACGCCGATTGGACGTGGCCAAGGGCTGCTGTGCTCCCGCATTCACGACATCCCCTTCATCCTTTCCATCATCGCGTGCGGTTCGCGCTTGTTCAGCGCCATCGGTGGATTCCAGGCTCGGCAGCAGCGGATAACTCACCAGCGCCACAAGGCCAAATAGCGCACCCGCCACGGCGTACATAATGCTAAACCCAAAATACGCAGCCAAAAGAAACCCGGCGGGCGGCCCGGACACCCAGGCCAAAGCCATTTGTGCGCGCACGATGGCGTTGAACAACGGTACGCGAGATTCGGCCAGACGCCGGTCCGCATAATCGAGGCTGTAGGCGAGCATTTGTGAATAGGCCACCATCGCCAGACTAAACAACGCCACAGCGGAAAATGACACCAGCCAATAATTTCGTGACAGGGCAAAAATGACGCACGACACGATGCCCAGTAAACAAAAACCGACCACCAGTGGCCGGCGATCAAAAAGCTTGTCGGACCAAGCGCCAATCAGCTGATTGTAAATGATGCTGGCCAGCGCCAAACCGGCAAATGGCAACCCTACCAGCAGCGGCCGCACCCCCAGTTCTTGGGCAAGGAATATGCTGAATGTGGGCAACACTAAAGCGCCCACAGCACCAAGGGTGAAAGATAAAAAATAAATACCCAGCGGAACCGGGCGCAGCAAATCTCGAATCACGCAAGCTCCAAGCGTGCAAACACCAGTCGGGCGGAACCAACGGACCGCAGATCGTTCTCAGGCCTTACGGGTGCACTCAAACAGAGGGTTGAAAAACGTTTTGATGTGGGCGCGACGAAGCACCGTTGGGTCAACAGGCAAATGCGTTCTTCAATCCTTGAACAGTGATCGTGCTCAGACCAACAGCACCGCCCGTCACCCGGGGCGCATTGTATCGGAAACGGCGGCGCCCCGACCACTAAGGGCACAATTTTGCGAACGTGCCCGGTTGAAGCGGATTGCCGGTCATAGGATTGATGATCGGCTTTGCCGCTTTACCACCTGCCGGAGGACCCGAGCGGGCCCAGCGGTTTCTATCAACTAAACAGGAGTTTAATGTTATGAAAACCACTTTGACGCTTGCTTCCATCATTCTGGCCTGCGGCATGTTCAGTGCTTGCTCCCCCGACAATAACACCACCGCGCCTAACCAAACCCGTGGCAGTGAGGCAAGCGCGACCTGGGATGAACGCGCCGATGAGGCCGGCGATCAAACGGAAGAGACCTGGGAGGATATGCAGGATGAAGGCGCCGACGCTTGGGACGATACCCGCGACGGCGCCCAGGACACTTGGGAAGACACCCGGGAAGGCGCTCAGGATACGTGGGATGACACTCGGGATGGTGCTCAAGATGCCTGGGATAATACCCGCGACGGCGCTCAAGACACCTGGGAAGACACTCGCGATACTGTGGATGATGCCACCGACCGCTAGAAGGGTAAAACGTCAGTGCTGGTACGGTAATCGTCCTTGCTGGGGCTTAACAATTTGGCCCCAGCAAAGCGGCGGGCGAGGGCGCTTAGCCAGAAACCACGCACCCTGCCATGAGCACTTATGCCAGCCGCTCTTTAAAGTCCTGGTAGCCGAACTCTTTGATAACCTCCAGCTCATCCGTGTTGGAATTCCACAGGGCGATGGACGGCAAACCAATACCGTTAAACGTGGTGGTTTTGACCATGGTGTAGTGCGCCATGTCGTCGAATATCAAACGCTGCCCTACCTTTAGCCGCTCTGGAAAACTGTAGTCACCGATCACGTCACCAGCCAGGCAGGTCATGCCTCCAAGGCGGTACACGTGCGGGTGAATATCCGGCATATCCGCGCCGAGCACAACGGGCCGGTACGGCATTTCCAAAATGTCGGGCATATGACAGGTGGCGGAAGTATCCAGAATCGCTTGATTCATACCGTTCCAGGGCAAATCAAGCACTTCGGCCACCAGCGCCCCGCTATGGATGGCCACCGCCTCGCCCGGTTCGAGATACACTTGCACGTCATAGCGAGTGGCAAAATCCTTGATCAAAGCGATCAGTTCATCCACTTGATAGCCGGGACGAGTGATGTGATGGCCACCGCCGAAATTAATCCATTCCATTTGTCCGAGCCAGGGCCCAAACTTTTCTTCCACAGCCACCAAGGTCCTCATCAGCGGCGGCAGGTCGTGCTCGCACAAGCTGTGAAAGTGGAGGCCCGAAATGCCTTCCAGTTCGTAGGGTTCAAACTGGGACACGGGAATACCCATGCGCGAAAAAGGAGCGCATGGGTCGTAGATGGCCACGTCACCTTCGGAGTGTTCCGGATTAATACGCAAACCAAAGCGCAGCTGCGGCCGCACTTTCTGGGCGGCCAGGGCCTGAGCGCGAAACCGTTTCCACTGGGCAAACGAATTGAACACCACGTGGTCGGAAATTGTCAGGATCTCTGCCAGTTCGCTTTCACGGTAAGCGGCTGAGTAGGTGTGCACCTCACCACCAAAGTGCTCCCGTCCCAGTGTGGCTTCATGCAATCCGCTGGCGCAGGTGCCGGAGAGGTACTGACTGATCAGCCCACCCAGTTTCCAACAGGAGAACGCTTTCAGCGCGGCCAGTATCTTGGCTCCGCTTTCGCGCTGAACGCGGTTAAGAATTTTCAGATTTTCTTCCACCGCGGCGGTATCTACGACGAAGCACGGGGAAGGCACGCGATGAGGGTCAAACGTTTTAAAGGTGCTGGGCATAGGATGATTCTCCTGGATTCAATAGCGCGGTGTTCACCCTACCGCCACATTCAGAGTTGGTCATTTGGTTATATGGATTCCCGCCTCGGCCGCTCAACCTGCATCGCTCAACGCAAACACCCATGTAATCGTGCGGGTATTACAGACCGGAAAAACGATCCGACCGCGGTTAGGCGGCTTCGTAAGGTAGTCCCCGGTCCGCACAGGATGAGTGTTCAGCAACCGTCGTGAACCCATCCCTGGGGACTGCCTCACAAGGTCCCTCTTGTGAGGCTTGCTGAACACTCATCCTGCACGGCCCCAGTAATCCCGAATAGAGGCATTCTTCCTGTCCCTTAATAAGGGGAGCATTCTTAAATAAAAATGACGTACGAGCCGCTACCAAGGTGATTCGTAGAAGGCTTTTCGAAACTCTCACAAGAGGGATCTTGTGGGAGAGCCCCCAGGGATGGGTCCACGGCGTTTTCGAAAAGCCTTCTGCGAAGCGCCTGGGATCCATCTTACGAAGCCCCTCCTGATGCACCCGTGTTTTCGAGTCTCAGTCGGCAAGCGTCCTTGCTCTTTCTGCGTTGCCGTTACTCATCCACCGCCGTCGGCTCACTGATCGTGTGAATCTCCCACGGCAAACCGTATTTATTCAAGTCTTCCATAAACGGATCCGGGTCTAGTTGCTCCATATTCCAAACACCGGATTGCATCCACTTGCCTTCCAGCATCATCTTAGCGCCGATCATAGCCGGGACCCCGGTGGTGTAGGAGATAGCCTGGGACTTCACCTCCCGGTAGCACTCCTCATGGTCACAGATGTTGTAGATGTACACGGTTTTTTCTTTACCGTCCTTCACCCCACGCGCGACGCAACCAATACAGGTTTTACCCTTAGTTCTCGGACCCAGGCTGGCCGGGTCCGGCAACAGCGCTTTCAAAAACTGCAGGGGGATAATTTCTTTACCCTCAAACTCCACCGGCTCGATGGACGTCATGCCGACGTTACCGAGCACTTCCAAATGTTTGAGGTAATTATCCGAGAAAGTCATCCAAAAGCGTGCCCGCTTGATCTCCGGAAAGTGCTTGGTAATAGACTCAAGCTCCTCGTGATACATCAGGTAAATATTCTTCGGGCCAATACCAGCGGGGAAATCGAACGAGCGTTTTTCGCTCAAAGGCTCGGTTTCCCGCCAAGCGCCATCTTCCCAATAACGACCTTTCGCGGTTACTTCACGGATATTAATTTCCGGGTTGAAATTCGTGGCGAACGGATAGCCGTGATCGCCCGCATTACAGTCGATTATGTCCAGGTAATGAATTTCATCCAGATGGTGCTTTTTGATGTACGCGGTGAATACATTGGTAACACCGGGATCAAAGCCAGAGCCCAGCAGTGCCATCAAGTCAGCGTCTTTAAACCGGTCCTGGTAGGCCCACTGCCAGCTGTACTCAAACTTGGCTTCGCCCGGCGGTTCGTAGTTGGCGGTGTCCAGATAGTGGATTCCGGCCTCCAGACACGCGTCCATAATGGTCAAATCCTGGTACGGCAGTGCCACGTTGATGACCAGTTGGGGCTGCTCGCGCTGCAATAAGGCAACCAGCTCCGGCACATTGTCGGCATCCACCTGAGCGGTTTTAATGGGCCGGTCAATCTGCGCCGCAATCGCCTTGCATTTGGCCTCGGTGCGGCTGGCCAGAACAATTTCAGAAAATACCTCGGGCACCTGAGCGCACTTGTGCGTGACTACGCCGCCCACACCACCTGCACCGATAATTAATACTTTGGCCATAAGACTTTACTCCAGTCAAAATTTTCCGTAACCACAGTGGTTCCGAAACCAATCAACCTTACACTCAACACTGAAAGGTTCGCGTGCAAACCTAGCGCTCAAAATACGTATAGCCGCGCAAACTTTCCGTAAAGGCGCTGAGCATGTCCTGACGCTCAGACACCGTGATTCGACCATCGCGCACGGCCTGCTCGGCGGTCGTGCGGAACTGCTGGAACATCGCCTGCGGATCATATTCCACATAACTGAGAACATCGGAAATGCTGTCGCCCTGTAACTCGTGCACAAAGTCCATTCCACCGTCCGGGTTAATACGCACACTGGCCACGTTGGTATCACCAAACAGGTTATGCAAATCGCCCAACGTTTCCTGATAGGCACCCACCAAAAACACGCCCATGTAATACTCTTCACCTTCGTTGACCGGGTGTACGGACAGCGTTTGAGTGTCGCCTTCCGGGCCGGCAAAACGATCCAGCTTGCCGTCACAATCACACGTCAGGTCGGCAATAATGGCTTGCCGGCTCGGCTCCTCCTGCAAACGGTGAATGGGCATCACGGGAAACACCTGATCAATGGCCCAAGAGTCCGGCAGTGATTGAAACACGCTGAAATTGCCGTAATAAATATCCGCCAACTGCTGCGGCAATGTCTCCAGCTCGGCCGGGATACGTTTCATTTCCGGCAACAGCGCGGCAATGCGCTGCAACCCCGCCAGGTATAGGTTCTCTCCCAGGGCGCGCATGCGCAGGTTGATGTCGCCGCGGTGAAACAGGTCGAGAATCTGGTCCCGGTAGTAGATAACGTCGTTGTAACACTCCTGCAACGATTCGGGGCTAATCGCCTGAATGGATTGCCAAAGGTTGGCCAACTGCTCGTGGCTGCCTTCAGGCAATTCGCTCGGCAGAGGCCCAGGTTCAAAGGTGCCCACATCCAAAATATTGAACAACAGTACGGCGGTGTGAGCCACGGTGGCACGTCCCGATTCGGTAACAATCACCGGGTGCGGTATATCGTGCGGGTCCAGCGACTGCTGAATGGCTTCCACCACGTCCACGCAGTATTCCTGCACAGAATAGTTCCGGCTATAACCGCTGTTGCTGCTGCTGCCGTCGTAGTCGATGGCCAGACCACCGCCCAAATCCAAATAGCCTAGGGGCACACCTTCGGCCACCAGATCGATGTAATACCGGCACGCCTCAAGCACCCCGTCCCGAATGCTGCGGATATTGGGGATTTGCGAGCCCAAGTGAAAGTGCAACAACTGGAAGCAGTGCAGCAGCCCGGCGGCACGCAGGTCGTCAACCACATCCACCAGCTGAATGGCCGTAAGCCCGAATAGGCTGCGATCTCCGCTGTCTTCACTCCAATGGCCCTCCACTTTAGTGGAGAGCTTCAGGCGGCCGCCGATCAGCGGGTCCACGCCCATAGCCCGGCTGCGCTCGATAATAAGCGGCACTTCCGCCGGTGTTTCCACTACGAAAAAACACTTAAATCCAAGCTTGCGTGCCTGCAGGCCCAGATCGATAAACTCCGCATCCTTATAGCCGTTACAGATAATCAGGCTCTCGCGGTTTTGCAGGGTCGACAGGGCAATCATCAGCTCCGCCTTACTGCCCGCTTCCAAACCGTGGTGATAACGCTCGCCAAAACGGGCGATTTCCGCCACCACGTGGCACTGCTGGTTAACCTTGATGGGAAACGCGCCCCGGTACTCATTCTGATACCCGGTGGCTTTGATCGCCTCGGCAAACGAATCGTTAAGTGTGCTCAGACGTCCATCAACCAGGTTTTCCATGCGCAGCAGCAGCGGCATATCCAGGCCCCGCTCCTGGAGCCCGCGGGCGATATCCATCAGTGATACCGCCGCACCGGGTGCACCATTATGCGGCGCCCGGACCACCACCTCCCCCTCTGGAGAGACACCAAAATAACCGCTGCCCCACTCGTCGATGCCGTAGAGCTCAGCGGATTTGCGCGCAGACCATGCCTGCTTCTGGTCGGATGTCGTCAATGCGTTTACCTGTTTGTGTGATTTGTTTCGGAAGTGAAATGCCTGGCGGGCCGCTCGAGTGCGAAACGGGGTGGCCAGGAGCGGATCTGAAGCCGCGCAATTCTGCACATTTTTAAACAAAAGGGAAGCCTTTTCGGCCCCCCGTTTAAACGCTGGTTGAAACCATGCCAGACAAGACCGCCAAGGGCA
This sequence comes from Marinimicrobium sp., assembly GCA_027322215.1. GTDB lineage: Bacteria > Pseudomonadota > Gammaproteobacteria > Pseudomonadales > Cellvibrionaceae > JAVDDU01. The sequence goes on along the minus strand of DAHVRW010000033.1, from coordinate 871 downwards.
ATGAGGGCGTGGCTTAGCGCCGAGGTGACAACGGCGCAAATAACCGCTCTTTCCACACGTGAAAGAGAGCCAAATCTACCCTCGACGCGCCAAAGCAACCTAGCGCTCACCCGGAGCCGAAAAACCCCGCCACCAGCCCCACTGGTGATACGACGCGCCGAGCTGTAAAATACCCAGTAATTATCACGTTATGTGGGCGCTTTTTCAGCTTCCGCGCCTCTATATTCGAAACTCGAAGCGCCCGTGGTTCAAAGCACTCATGCATCCTTGTCGGTTATCGACCTATACAGACCCACTTTGTTATGACCTCTACCCGCAAAACTCGCGTCATCGTCGGCATGTCCGGCGGCGTTGACTCTTCTGTCTCGGCTTTGTTGTTACAGCAGCAGGGCTATGAGGTGGAGGGGTTATTTATGAAGAACTGGGACGAAGACGACGGCACCGAATACTGCACGGCCAAGGCGGACCTGGCCGATGCCGAGCGCGTGTGCGCCCGACTGGGCATAAAACTGCACACCGCCAACTTCGCCGCCGAGTACTGGGACAACGTTTTCGAGCATTTTCTGGCCGAGTATCAGGCTGGGCGTACCCCCAATCCCGATATCCTGTGCAACCGGGAAATCAAATTCAAAGTGTTTCTGGAATACGCCCAAATTTTAGGGGCCGAGCTCATCGCCACCGGCCACTATGTGCGCCGGGCCGATCGTCAGGGCCAGACGCACCTTCTTAAAGGGCTCGATGGCAACAAAGACCAAAGTTATTTCCTGCATGCCGTGGGCGAGGCAGAATTCGCGCGCACGCTGTTCCCCGTGGGCGAATTGACCAAGCCGGCTGTGCGCCAGATCGCTGAAGAGCACCAATTGGCCACCCA
>DAHVRW010000032.1 GCA_027322215.1 Marinimicrobium sp. | reverse complement strand
TTCTGTGCCATATTCCTCTGGCGTTGATACTGGCGCTAGCTCACGCTTTGATGCGGTCACTCCGGGATATCGCTAAGTTATTGATTTTGTGGGAAAAATTATTTTTGTTGGTGCTCATTAGTGCCAAATCGTATAAGGCTGCGGGATTTAGCTGTATTTAATATAAGTAATCGCAATAAAATGTGGGTACCCTCTGTGCCGTACGGCAGCAAAAACAACTAAGATTCGTTTCATGAAAATCATTATTGTCAGCAAGCAGCATGGTCAGGCGCGCAGCGTCACTCTGAGTGGGTGGACGCGGGCCTTGTTGTCGGTGTGCTTGTTGGGCATTCCAGTGGCTGCAGGCGGCTTGCTCGGCTACAACTGGCTGTCGGACCGTGATACTCGCAGCGATATTTTCACCGCCGAGACCCGCGCGGCGTGGGAAGCCGCTTTGGCCGAGCAACAGGCGCAGGTCAAGCAGGTGAGCGAACAGGCCCAGAGCCAAGTCGCCGCCCTCACGTTGCGCGTGGCGGAGCTGCAGGCACGGTTGATGCGTCTGGATGCATTGGGCGAACATTTAACCGTCGTAGCCAACCTGGAAGAGGGTGAATTTGATTTCGGCCAGCCGCCCGCACTGGGTGGCCCTGAAGGGGAAATGCTGGGAGACCCCTACACAGCCCCCGATTTTATTAACGTTATTGACCAGCTGTCGCAGCAGATTGAGAATCGCGAACAGCAACTGGCCATGCTTGATCAGCTGATGGTCAAGCGTAAGCTTCAGGATGACGTATTCATTGCGGGACGCCCCATCACTAAAGGCTGGATGTCGTCACGCTTTGGGCGTCGTACCGATCCCTTTACCGGGCGCGTTGCCTATCATGCAGGGGTCGACTTCGCCGCCAAGGAGGGGTCGGAAGTGGTCGCCGTGGGTGCTGGCGTCGTCACTGCTGCCATAGAACGCCATGGCTACGGCTACATGGTCGAGATTAATCATGGCGGGGGCATTGTTACCCGTTATGCGCACAACAAAGAAAACCTGGTTAAGGTCGGCGACGTCGTCAAAAAAGGCCAAATCATTGCTCTTGTGGGTTCTACTGGCCGTTCAACTGGCCCCCACGTGCACTTCGAAGTCCATAAAAACGGCCGAGCGGTAGACCCCGCGACGTATATTCACCGCGCCAGCCGTTAATTCCATCCCCTTCCGGTCCGCTTTGCGGGCCTCTTCTCGGTTCACCCTTTGGCTAGGCCATGGGGTGTAGTACTCTGTAGCATTTTCTATCTGACGGACTAAACCATGATCGGCAAGTTAACCAAAGCAATATTTGGCTCTAAAAACGAGCGCGAACTCAAGCGTATGCGCAAAATCGTCGCCCAGATCAACGCTCTGGAAGGCGACATGGAAAAGCTCACCGATGAGCAGCTGCGGGCCAAAACTGCAGAGTTCCGCCAACGCCTGGCCGACGGCGCCACGCTGGATCAGCTGCTGCCAGAGGCCTTCGCCGCGGTGCGCGAGGCGAGCCGGCGCACGCTGGGCTTACGCCACTTTGACGTACAAATGATCGGCGGCATCACCCTGCACGAAGGTCGCATTGCCGAAATGCGCACCGGTGAGGGTAAAACCCTGGTAGCCACAGCCCCCTGTTATCTGCGTGCACTGGCCGGGAAAGGCGTGCATGTGGTGACCGTTAACGATTATCTAGCCAGCCGCGATGCCGCCTGGATGGCGCCCATATACGAGTTGCTCGGCATGCGAGTAGGTGTCATTCAATCCATGCAGCCCTCGGATGAGAAGCGCGATGCCTATGCGGCGGACGTGACCTACGGCACCAATAACGAATTCGGATTCGATTATCTCCGCGATAATATGGCGCTCAGTATGGACGATAAAGTCCAGCGCTCGCTGTATTTTGCGGTGGTCGATGAGGTGGACTCGATCCTGATTGACGAGGCCCGTACGCCGTTGATTATCTCCGGTGCCGTGGAGTCCAGCACCGAAATGTACCAGCGCATGAACGCGTTGGTTGGCAAGCTCAAACCAGTGGTAGACGATGGTCCCGGGGACTACTCGGTGGACGAAAAGACCCGTCAGGTGGAGCTGACCGAAGAGGGACATCAGCATATCGAACAGTTGCTGATCAAGGAGGGGTTGCTGCCGGAAAATGAAAGCCTGTATGCGGCGGCCAACTTGGGCTTGTTGCACCACATCAACTCCGCGCTGCGTGCCAACGCGCTGTTTCATCGGGATGTTGAATATATTGTGCAGGACAATCAGGTCGTACTGATTGACGAACATACCGGTCGTACCATGGCCGGTCGGCGCCTGTCTGAAGGTTTGCACCAAGCGATTGAAGCTAAGGAAAACTTACCCATCCAGCGGGAAAGTCAAACCCTGGCCTCCACCACCTTCCAAAATTACTTCCGCTTTTACCCAGTGCTGGCGGGGATGACCGGTACCGCCGACACCGAGGCGTTTGAGTTTCGCGAGATCTACAAACTGGATGTGGTGGCGGTTCCCACCAACCGACCGGCTCAGCGCATCGACTTGAATGACCAAGTGTTCATGACGGTGGCTGAAAAGTACGACGCGATCATTGAAGACATTAAAAAGTATCAGGCGAAGAATGCGCCAATCCTGGTGGGTACGGCGTCCATTGACACCTCAGAAGAAATGTCGGAGCGGTTAAAAGCGGCGGGTATAAAGCACCAGGTGCTCAACGCCAAGTATCACGAAAAAGAGGCCGAAATTATCGCTCAGGCCGGACGCCCGGGCGCGGTTACCATCGCTACCAATATGGCCGGTCGGGGTACAGATATCGTCTTGGGCGGCAACTGGGAGGCGGAAGTCGCGCAGCTGGATAACCCGACGCCGGAGCAGGTTGAGGCTATCAAAGCCGAGTGGAAAAAACGTCACGACATGGTGATCGAGGCGGGCGGTCTGCACATCATCGGTACTGAACGGCACGAGTCCCGCCGGATCGACAACCAGCTTCGCGGTCGAGCCGGCCGGCAGGGCGACCCGGGGCTGACCCGCTTTTACCTGTCGATGGAAGATAATTTAATGCGCATTTTTGCCTCGGATCGCATTCGCGGTTTTATGCAGGCATTGGGCATGGAAAAGGGTGAAGCCATTGAGCACCGAATGGTGAACAATGCCATCGAAAAAGCCCAGCGCAAGGTTGAGGGGCGCAACTTCGACATCCGTAAGCAGTTGTTGGAATTTGATGATGTGTCCAATGACCAGCGGCAGATTGTTTATCACCAGCGCAATCAATTGTTGGAGGCGGACTCCATCAGTGACACCATCACTTCGATTCGTGCGGAAGTAGTGGATACGCTGGTAAGTGAGTTTATTCCCCCTCAAAGTCTGGAAGAGCAGTGGGATGTACCCGCATTGGAAAAGCAGCTGGAGACAGAGCTTGCTTTGAAATTGCCCTTGGCGCGCTGGTTGGACGAGGACACCCATCTGACCGAAGAGCAGCTGCGTGAGCGCGTAATTGACGAGGCTCAAAAGTGGTACGATGCCAAGCGAGAGCGCATCGGCGAGGTGATGGACGAGATCGAAAAGCAGGTCATGCTGCAGGTTCTGGACAATGCCTGGAAAGATCAGTTGGCCGCCATGGACCACCTGCGCCAGGGCATCAATCTGCGTTCTTATGCTCAGCGCAACCCCAAGCAGGAGTATAAAAAAGAATCCTTCTACTTGTTCCAGGGTATGTTGGAAAAAGTAAAGCGCGAAGTGATTCAACTCCTAACGCGGGTGGAGCCAGTAACTCGGGAACAAATGGAAGCCATGGAGCAGCGTCGCCGCGAAGAGCGCGAGCGTGAGCGTCAAAAAATGCAGCTCAAGCATGATCAAGTATCCGCGCTGCAGAACCCGGATGCACCAGGGGCAGCCGCGCCCGAAAGCGCGCCACCTTCGACGCCATTCGTGCGCGAAGGTCGCAAGGTCGGCCGCAATGACCCGTGCCCGTGTGGTTCGGGAAAAAAATACAAACAATGTCATGGCAAGTTGACCTAAGCGGCGCTTGCGTTGAGCCGAGTAATAACAGGAATTTACGATAATGGCTGTAGGTGAGTTTCCCTTTCCCGCTATGCCGACGCTGGCGGGCATAAGATTGTCCACCGCGAGCGCCGGTATAAAGCGGGCGGGGCGCAAAGATCTGGTGCTGATGGAGTTGGCCGAGGGCAGCACTGTGGCCGGTGTTTTTACTCGCAACGCCTTTTGCGCCGCACCGGTTACCCTGTGTCGCCAACATCTGTCCCAGGCCGATATCCGTTATTTGCTGATCAACTCCGGTAACGCCAACGCCTGCACCGGTGAGCAGGGCATGCGTGATGCCCTTGCCTGCTGTGCGGCAGTGGCTGGGGAAACGGGTGGTCGCGTGGAAAGTGTTTTGCCGTTTTCCACCGGCGTCATCGGTGAGCCCTTGCCAGTTGAGAAAATTAGCGCCGCCATACCAGGCGCGGTGACCGCCCTTGATGAAAACGGCTGGCATGACGCGGCACAAGGCATCATGACTACCGATACGCGCCCCAAAGGTTTTACCGGGCAGCTGGAGTATCAAGGCAAAACGATTACCGTAAACGGTATCGCCAAAGGCGCCGGTATGATTCGGCCCAATATGGCGACCATGCTGGCGTTTATCGCCACCGATGCCAAAGTGGCGGAGCCGGTTTTGGCAAGTATCTGTCGCGAAGCGGCGGATCAGTCCTTCAACAGGATCACCATTGACGGCGATACCTCTACCAATGACTCCTGTGTATTGATCGCTACCGGAAAAGTAGATCTGCCCGAGATTACCGAGGCGGAAGGTGGGCTTTACGAGGCTTTGCGCGAGCTGCTGGTACAGGCGTTTACCACCCTGGCCCAAAGTATCGTCGGCGACGGCGAAGGCGCCACTAAGTTCGTCACGCTCACAGTCAGTGGCGGCCGGTCCAGGGCGGAATGTTTGGAAGTCGGCTACAGCGTAGCTCACTCTCCGTTGATTAAAACGGCCTTGTTTGCATCGGACCCGAACTGGGGGCGCATCGTAGCCGCCATTGGTTATGCCGATGTCGACGATCTGGATGCCAGCGCGGTGAGGGTATACCTCGGCGATGTGTTGATCGTAGAGCAGGGCGGCCGAGCGGCCAGCTATACGGAAGTCCAGGGCCAGGAAGTCATGCAGCGGGAACAGGTCAGTATTGCCATTGATCTCGGACGTGGCGATTACTCTGAGACCCTGTGGACCACGGACCTTTCCTACGAATATGTGCGCATCAATGCGGATTACCGCAGCTAGCAAAAACCCGCCGAAGCTAATACACGTGGCAGTGGGTGTGCTGGAAGATGCCCGTGGGCGGGTGTTGATCGCTCGTCGTCCCGAGCACGTCCATCAGGGCGGGCTTTGGGAGTTTCCGGGCGGCAAAGTAAGCGCCGGGGAAACCGTTGAGCAGGCACTGCGGCGGGAGTTGCAGGAGGAGTTAGCGATTGCGGTGCAAAGCGCGGAACCGCTAATTCGTATTCCTCATCACTATGCCGACAAATCGGTGTTACTTGACGTTTATAAAGTCACCGCATTTTCGGGTCAGCCAACGGGTAATGAAGGGCAGCCGGTCCAGTGGGTGCACCCTATGGAGCTGGACCAGTACCCCTTTCCTGCCGCCAACAGGGCCATTCTCGCCGCCTTGAAGCTGCCGGACCAGATGCTGATTACCGGCTCGTTTGCCTCCCTGGATGACGCTTTGCGTAACGCTGAGCGCGCGCTACAGAGTGGCGTTCGCCTATTGCAACTGCGTTGCCCAGAGCTAGGTGAGCACGACTACGCCGCACTGGCCCGTCCTTTGGCCGCTCTGTGTCAACACTACCAGGCGGCGCTGGTGTGTAATACCAGTATCGCCCAATGGCAACAATTACAGTTGGGTGGTCTGCATTTGAACGGACGCCAACTGTCGCGGTGCAGTGAAAGGCCAGTGCCGGACTCTGTATTGCTGGGCGCCTCTTGCCACGATGCCCACAGCGTCGAACAAGCCAATATTCTGGGCGTGGATTACCTAACCTTGTCTCCGGTTGAACCGACCGCTTCGCATCCGGACGCTGAGCCGTTGGGCTGGCCGCGCTTTGCGGAATTGGTGGAACTGGCCCGAGTGCCCGTCTATGCGCTGGGGGGCATGCGTCCAGCGCATATCGCCCAAGCGCGCAGCGTTGGTGCGCAGGGAATCGCGGGTATTCGTTTTGGCTGGGAAGCCGGGTCGGCTACGAGTGTGAATCGTCGGTAAAATCGGGGGCGGAACCGGGAATCTTGTGACCTTCACTGGCCCATTCGCCCAAATCGATCAGCTGGCAGCGCTCACTGCAAAAAGGCCGAAACGGGTAGTCATCATTCCAGTAAATGGTTTTCTTGCACGTTCGGCATTGCAGTTTGATATCGGTGTTTTCTGCGTCGGGTTTGTTCTCAGCCATAGCCGTTGAGTATCCATTAAAGCACGGCGTGGTGTTATAGCACTGGTATCGATCCCGATTCAAGCCGTGCTGTAGGCAAACACCGTTTGCGCCCCTGACAGGAATACGGCACACTCATTTTGAACTAAATGCAACGGCCTTGGCTGGATTGTGTGGTAGCGAACGTGGCCTGCATGACTTCTATATCGACCAGTCCTTTTATTCATCAGGGAAGCCATTATGAAAATCACCTTAAATGCTCGTCGTATCCCCGGTCCGGCTGTTATGCCCGGTCTGGCTCTTATACTGAGTGCCTTGTTTGCTGTCTCTTTGCTTGCCAATAACACGTTAGCGGCCGACTTTCCGAATATTAAACCGGGCCTTTGGGATCAGCGTATGGCCATAGAGAGCGAAGGCGGAGAGCTGGAGCAGGCCATGGCCCAAGCGAAGCGCGAATTAGAGCAGCAATTGGCCAGTATGCCTGCCGACCAGCGGGAAATGGTGGAGCAGATGATGTCAGATCAGGGCTTTAGCTTTGATTTATCGGATCAGCGCTTTCAAAGCTGTGTAACCGAAGAGCAGGTGGAAGCGGGGGAACTAAATTTCACCGAGGAAGAGTGCGACGAGACGATCGTCTCCCGCAACGATAAGCACATTGAGGTAGAGTTTGTATGCCCCGACAGCGGACGCGGGCGGGGCGAGATGACACTGCACAGCGATGCCCACTACACGGGTCAATTCCAGGTAGAAACTGAAATGGAAGGCCAGCCGGTAACGCTGAATTTGCGCCACGAAGGGCGTTGGCTCCAGGAAGATTGCGGCGGTGTGCTCTGAGGCCCATACCAGCTCGCTGGGTGACTAGCCCATAGCGGTATCCAAAATCATCATCAAGCCAAAGCCCGTCATTAAGGAAAAGGTGGCTGCCCGCTCGTGGCCGTCCTTGTGGGTTTCGGGAATGATTTCGTTGCTGATAATAAACAGCATGGCGCCGCCCGCACCACCCAGAATCCAGGGCAAAATCGGCGTGGCAATGGATACCAGGGTGGCACCAAATAGTCCGCCCACCGGTTCGATCAAGCCCGTCAGTACGGCAACGTTAAACCCGAAGGCGCGCGAGTAACCGATGGAATAAAGGGCTACTGCAATGGCTAGGCCCTCGGGAATATTCTGCAGAAAGATCCCGATCGCTAACGGGATGCCGCTGGATCTTTCGACGCCGGCGAAGCCAACGCCCACGGCCATGCCCTCGGGAAAATTATGCAGCGCAATGGCGATGACAAACAGCCAGATGCCGTTGACGCGCTTGGAGTTGATACCCTCACGGCCTTTAAGGAAGTGTTCGTGTGGGGTGAGCGAATGAATGAACGCCAGCACGGCTGCTCCCAAGACCATGCCCAGCGTAACCACAATAGCCGCCCAGCCTGAGCTCAGCCCACGGGCCTCTCCGTGGGCTATGCCCGGCAGCAGCAAAGAGAATACCGTGGCCGCCAGCATGACCCCTGCGGCCGAACTGAGTAGCATGTCCCGGGCGCGAATCGATAAATCTTTAATAGTCCAAATCATCAAGGCCCCGAGCAACGTACCTACGCTGGCCAACAGACTCGCCAGGCTACCCGCGACAATAATGCTGCTTTCGTACTCGATCATGGTGCTCCAACAAAAATACAAATATGGCCTCAACGGGCTACGGGTTGCGGGGTAAGGTGTTGCCAAAAAGGCATCAGTCGCGCAATATGCTGTGCTGATTGAATCATACTCACGGCTCGGGCGCACCTGTTGCCACGCGTCGTTCTCAACCGTTAGCGCATATCAGTAAGGATTTTCCCCATGAGTAAAGACCACCGTCGTCGCTATTCCAGCCAAGTTGTTGATGGGCTAAGCAAAGCGCCCGGTCGCGCCATGCTGCGCGCGGTCGGCTTCGAGGACGACGATTTCAAAAAGCCACAGGTGGGCATCGCTTCGACCTGGAGCACGTTGACCCCGTGCAATATGCACATTGACGGCTTGGCTGTTGAAGCCGGGCAGGGCGCCGATGAAGCCGGTGGGAAAAGCGTTATCTTCAACACTATCACTGTATCCGACGGCATCGCCAATGGTACGGAAGGCATGAAGTATTCTCTCGTGTCCCGGGAAGTGATCGCCGACTCCATCGAAACCGCCGCCGGTTGTGAAGGCTTTGACGGTCTGGTGGCTATTGGTGGCTGCGATAAAAACATGCCAGGTTGCATTATGGGCTTGTCGCGCCTCAACCGTCCATCGGTGTTTGTTTACGGGGGCACCATTCGCCCCGGCGCCAACCATACTGACATCATCTCCGTATTTGAAGCCGTGGGTGCCCACGCCAAAGGCGATATGTCGTTAATTGAAGTCAAACAGATCGAAGAGACCGCGATTCCGGGCCCCGGCTCCTGCGGTGGCATGTACACCGCCAACACCATGGCCTCGGCCATTGAGGCCATGGGTATGAGCTTGCCGGGCAGCTCGGCTCAGGACGCCGTCTCCGACAGCAAAATTGCCGACTGTCGCGCCGCTGGCGCAGCGGTACTCAACCTGCTGGAAAAAGACATAAAACCCAGTGACATTATGACGCGGGAAGCGTTTGAGAACGCCATCACCGTCGTGATTGCTCTGGGCGGCTCCACTAATGCCGTGCTGCACTTGCTGGCCATGGCCCATACCGCGAATGTGCAGCTGAGCCTGGATGATTTTGTGCGCATCGGCAAGCGAGTACCGGTGCTGGCGGATCTGCGTCCGAGCGGTCAATACATGATGTCCGAACTGGTGGCCATTGGCGGTATCCAGCCGTTAATGAAAGTATTGTTGGAGGCGGGTCTGCTCCACGGCGACTGTATGACCGTGACCGGCAAAACCCTGGCGGAAAACCTCGCGGACGTGCCCTACTACGACGGCACGCAGGATATCGTTCGCGCCCTTAACGACCCCATCAAGCCGGACAGCCACTTGCGCATCCTTTATGGCAATTTAGCGCCTACCGGTGCAGTGGCAAAAATCACCGGCAAAGAGGGCACGCAGTTTACTGGCCGGGCACGGGTATTTCACTCGGAAGAAGAAACCCTGGATCGGATCCTCGATGGCACCGTTCAGGCCGGGGATGTCCTGGTTATCCGCTACGAAGGCCCCAAGGGCGGGCCGGGTATGCGTGAGATGCTCAGTCCTACCTCGGCCATTATCGGGAAGGGCCTGGGCAGCTCCGTCGCTCTGATCACCGATGGACGTTTTTCGGGTGGTAGCCATGGCTTTGTTGTGGGCCACGTTACCCCGGAGGCGGCCGAGGGCGGACCAATCGCCTTGGTGGAAGACGGCGATACCATCATCATCGACGCCGAAGCCAACCAGATTACCGTGGACATTAGCGATGAGGAAATGCAGCAGCGCAAGGCTCGCTGGCAGCCGCCCAAGCCCCGTTACACCCGCGGCGTGCTGGCCAAATACGCCCGCGTGGTCAGCTCGGCCTCTGAAGGCGCCGTAACCGACAAGGATGTGTAGTTGCGGAGCTGTAGCCTTTGACGGGGACACTAAGTCCCCGTCGTTATCGTGTATAATCCGCCTACATTTTGTCCAACAGGTAAACCATTTTGATTGGCAGATTCCTTAATAAATTTACGCGCAGTAGCCGCGCTTCAGACTCTCCCTCCCACGCGCCCAGCCGTTCCAAGCCAAATACACCTGAGAAGACCGCTCAAAACAAAGCCAGGAATGAAGCGGCCACGGACCTGAGCGCGCCTAAACCAAAATCGTCACGAACTCGATCCCGAGGGGGACGCAACCGTCGGCGCCGTCAAAACACCCCGGAGGTGCCCTGGGATATCTCCCAGTTTCCGGTGCCCGAAGTCGAGGGAAAAACTCGCTTCCACGATCTGGGGCTGGAAACCGACCTGTTGCACGCAATTGCCGACCTCAAGTTCGAGTACTGCTCACCCATTCAGGCGCAATCTCTGCCGCTGGCCCTGCAGGGGCGGGACGTTGTGGGTAAAGCCCAGACTGGAACCGGCAAGACAGCGGCTTTTCTGACGGCCATTATTGATGATTTTCTGAAAAATCCGATCACCGAGCAGCGCTACGCGGGTGAAGCGCGGGCGCTGGTTATTGCGCCTACCCGTGAGTTGGTAATGCAAATTGCTGAAGATGCCAAATTACTGTGTAAATACACTAATTTAAACGTGCACACCTTGGTTGGTGGCATGGATTACACCAAGCAACAGCTCCGGCTGCGGGACACTTTGGTGGACATTCTTGTGGCCACCCCTGGGCGTCTGCTGGACTTTTGCCGTAAGCAGGACGTATATCTGGATCAGCTGGAAATTCTCGTCATTGACGAGGCAGACCGTATGCTGGATATGGGCTTTATTCCCCAGGTGCGGCAAATCGTGCGCCAGACTCCCAAGCGGGAAGATCGGCAAACGCTATTCTTTTCCGCCACTTTTACCGATGAAGTGCAACGCTTGGTGGAGCAGTGGACTCACGAGCCCACCACCGTGGAAATCGAACCCGAGAGCGTGGCCACTGACACCGTGACACAGAATGTGTACCTCGTCTCCACGGAAGAAAAATACACCCTCTTGTACAACCTGATTCAGCAGGACGATGTTGAGAGCCTGATCGTTTTTGCCAACCGCCGCGATCAGTGCCGCGATCTGCAGGATAAGCTCGAGCGTCATCAGATCAAAGCGGGCTTGCTGTCCGGCGAAATTCCTCAAAACAAGCGCGTGGCGACCCTGGATGCCTTTAAAAATGGTCGTTTGAAAGTTCTAGTGGCCACCGACGTGGCGGGCCGGGGAATTCATATCAGTGGCATCAGCCACGTGGTGAATTTTACTCTGCCCGAAGAGCCCGAAGATTATGTGCACAGGATCGGCCGAACCGGGCGGGCGGGGAAGCTGGGCACCTCTGTCAGTTTTGCCTGTGAGGACGATGCATTTTTGCTTGAACCCATTTCTGAGCTTCTGGGCGAGCCGATAAAATGCACCCAACCGCCTGAGGAACTGTTGCGGGAAACGCCGCCGCTTAAGCCCTCCACACGGCGACGCTCCGGAGGCGGCCGGCGCAGGCCGTCGCGCTGATTTCTTATTAGAGGCGCCACCAATTATAGGTTGTGCGCCCGTTTGGGAGGCGGTTAAACTGACAAACTCGACCAGGGGAACAACTGGTCGAGCCGTTCGGGCTAAGGTAGAGCCCTCCACACAGCAAAGGACAGGCTTGTGTTTGGTCAACACCATTCTCCGCTATCAATCAGCCGTGGCGCTCGCTGGCTGCGTCGTGCATTTCGAACCTCAAAACGCGCTCCATCTTTTACTCACTCCCAGGAGTACTGGGAGCAGCGCTACGCTTCGGGCGGACATTCCGGCGCCGGCTCCTATAAAAAGTTCGCACAGTTCAAAGCCGATACCCTTAACCGCTTCGTCTCGGAACATGGCATCCGGACGGTGATTGAGTTTGGGTGTGGGGATGGCAACCAGCTGCTTTTGGCCCAATATCCACAGTATCTGGGAATCGATGTCAGCCCGACCGCAATCGGGTTGTGCCGACGTTTATTCGAAGCGGATAACACCAAAACGTTTCGCCTGCTGGGCGACTACAGTGGTGAAGGCGCGGAGCTGGCTCTATCGCTGGATGTGATTTATCACCTGGTCGAAGACTCAGTATTTGCGGATTATATGCATACCCTGTTCGGGGCCGCCCAACGCTATGTCATCGTCTACGCCAGCAACTTTGACGATCCGGAACAGCAGGCGGGGCCCCATGTGCGTCATCGCCAATTCACCGACTGGGCGGCATCACATTGTCCCCATTGGCAGTTGATTGAGCACATTCCTAATAAATACCCCTATCAGGGTAACTACCGAAAAGGCTCATTTGCGGACTTTTATGTGTTCCGAAAGATTTGAGCCGCCGTGGTAATCGTTAGGATATAGGCCAGGTCGCGTGAGCCGATTACATATGGGGTTCAGCTTTTAGAGGAGCCTCCTCAGGCTCACCGAGATAACTGTCTGGATCATCGCTCTCATCGATATCGGGCGCACGTGGATCCAGCTCAGCGAGCCCCAATATCGCTTCAGGTGTCGCCGTATAAAACTGCTCTTGGTCCGTGACCGATACCGTGGGCTGCTGCCGCAGCGGCACTAAAAACAATATCAAACCGCCCAGTACCAGTGCACCGCTGATGAAAAAGCCACGCGGCCCCATAACGTCCATAAAAAAAGCGCTGAGCAAAGGGCCCAGGCAGCTGCCGACGCCGTAACTCAGCAGCAGTGCGGTACTGGCCGCGGTGATTTGATGGCTCTCCATTAAGTCATTGGTGACCGCCACGGAGATGGGGTAGAGCGTGGCGCTGAGGCCGATAAATACCGCCGTGGTTGCCAGCAGCACCAGGGTGCTGGTGCTGGCCAGTAGCGCGGCCACCAGGGCTACTACCGCAGCGACGGTAGCGGCCACCAGCATAATGCGGTTGCGGTCGAATAGGTCACACAGTCGGCCCACAGGCCAGGCCAGTATCATGGCGGCGATGATGGCGATGGCCATGAAATTGGAAATCTGGTTCTGCTCCAGGCCAACCTCATTGGCGAACACCGGGCCCAGGGAATAGAAGGACGTAATCAAAATACCGCCCACCAAGGCGCCCACAACGCCCACAGGCGACACTGTATAAAGTTGCCGCAGAGGCATCCGCTCACTCGGTTCAATAGGCGGAGACTCGCGCCGACTCATGGACAGGGGCACCAGAGCCAGGGTAACCAGGATGGCGGCGATTGAAAACGGTGCAAACCCGGTAGGATCCCCCACTCGAATCAGCACCTGTCCGCCCGCGGTTGAAAGGAAGAAAACCACTTGGTACACCGCGAACAAACTGCCGCGGTTTTTATTGGTGGCGGCGCGGCTGAACCAGCTTTCCACCACAATCATTAATCCTGCCATGGCGAAACCTGCCATGGCGCGCAAGCCCGCCCAAAAGATGACGGTCATCGCCAGTGGATGAAGCATAATTACCACCGATAAAACAGCCGCAAACACCGCAAAGGCACGGATGTGGCCCACGGTGCTGACGACACGGCTGGCGTACAGGGAGCCGGCGACGAACCCCAGTGAATAAAATACCAAAATGCCGCCGATTACACCGGAGCTGAAACCACTCATGCTGAGACGAAGCCCCAGCAGACTGGTCAAAAAAGCATTACCGATAACCAGCAGCACCAAACTGACAATCAGTGACGACAGGCTGAGAGCAATTTTTCTCATGGGCGCTCCTTGGGTGCAGGTTCAATCGGATAATGTATAAGTCAGTGCCGGCAAACCGGTAACGCCGGGCTGGTTTCACGAGCAAAGTGCTGATTATAACGATCGACGTTAGCAGGATACGTTAAAAGAACAGGGCAAAAAAGGACAGGGCAAAAAAGGACAGGGAACATAAGACGCTCTACGAGGTGTCTGTGTAGGTGAGCGTGTCGATACTCGACATTAACGAGAGGACGACAGCATGGCGGCTTTCAAAAATATTATGTGCGTGGTAACGCCGGAACCTGAAGACAGTTTGTCCACGGTCGAGCGTGCCGTAACTCTGGCTCAGGAATATCAGGCGCGGCTTGTGGTGGCCGAGGTCATTCCCCGAGTGATCCTCGGAGGCTGGACTCCGGATAGCGGTCCAGCGTCGGGCCAGGCCTTGATTGAGGTAACGAACGACCGGATGCGGGCGCTGCAGGAATTGGTTCAACCCTTCCAGAGGGAGCAAACCATTCAGGTGGAAGTGTTGACCGGCACCAGCTTTATTGAAATTATCCGCGCCACCTTACGCAATGGACATGACCTGGTGATAAAGCCGGCCGAACATCCCAGCTTTTTGGATCGAATGTTCGGCAGCGATGATATGCACTTGCTGCGTAAATGCCCTTGCCCCGTATGGCTGACCCACCGGAATGAACGTCCAAAGAGTCGCCGGGTGTTGGCGGCGGTTGATTTTGATCCCCAGGCCCCTGATCCCGTAGTGGACCGTTTAAATGGGCAGATATTGCAGCTGGCGGCTCAGCAGGCGCAGGCGGATCAGGCCCAGTTGCATATTGTGCACGCATGGAGTGCACCGGGCGAGGTCGGTTTGCGTATTTGGAATGACGAGGCGCAGACGCCGAACGTGGTAGATACCATTCGCCTCAGTCGCGAAGCCGGACTTGGAGAGCTGGCGGAGCCGTTCGCGGAATCTGCTCCGGTTCTGCATTTGGTGCGCGGGCGTGCCGATAAAGAAATTCCCGCCCTGGCGCGAAAGCAGGCCGTGGATTTGGTGGTAATGGGTACGGTAGCGCGTACCGGTATTGCGGGTTTGTTAATTGGCAATACCGCCGAAGCCATAATCAATCAGCTGGACTGTTCGTTATTAGCGGTGAAGCCGGAAGGGTTTGAATCGCCAGTGCGTCTGACGTGAGTCAGGGG
Organism: Marinimicrobium sp.; assembly: GCA_027322215.1. GTDB lineage: Bacteria > Pseudomonadota > Gammaproteobacteria > Pseudomonadales > Cellvibrionaceae > JAVDDU01. Next base: position 6,476 of record DAHVRW010000032.1, on the reverse strand, counting down.
CACGATCAGGTCCGCGGCGCCGCTATTGCGACGTTACGGACCTTACGGTGATAAGGGTTGGATTAGCCTTCAGAGATAATACCGCAGGCTGCGCGGGGACCGGCGTTACCGGCCGGATCGGAGCGCATATCATCGGTGCCTGAGTGGATGACCAACGAGGTGCCGCCATCTTTCAGCACCGATGTTTCACCTGAAAAGCTGGCCTGGGGAAAGCTCACGGTGCCGCTGAAACTACCATCGGCGTTGAAGGTGTAATTGTAAGCGTCGCTGTCACCCACATGAGGTCCATGATCTTCGCCATGGCCCACATTCAGCGGGTTGAAATGACCACCGGCTCCGCCACCGGGAACGGGTTCGCCGCCTTCGGATGTGGGCGCTGGATCGCAGTTGGGGTTTTGGTGAATATGTATGGCTCTTAACCCAGGGGGGAGCACATCATTGGCCTTGATATCGAACATGGCCACGAGACCGCTGGGGCTGTCTTCCATAAAGGTCACACTGCCGATGGATTGGCTAAGATCCTCTGTGCTATGGATCTGCACCGTCAGCGTTCGAGCCTCCACATCTTCTGCACCATTATCGGCGCAACCCAACATGACCAGCGCTAGAGCGGCTACACCTGCATGGCCTGCCACCCGTTTTGTGATTGTCATAAGTGTTCTCCTTGTTTTGAAATCAAACAGAACGGTACAGGATTGTCTCGCCGTGCGCTACAGGTCGGTGCGCTAACGGCCGGCGTCCACCCTTTGCCGCCCTTACATAGCCTCGCTCCTTGAATGCGTACGCTAGTGGAAGGCCGTCTGTTCTAGTAGACGCCGGGTGCGTGAATTTAGTGCCGGCTCGGCCGCGGACGCTCCTGCTCAGTTGCAGGCGGTGGCCCTTGCTTGGCGTCGTCATCCCAAGGTCGTTCGTCCAGAGGCTGAGCGCGGGCCAGCTCCGCCTCATCCAGCCCAGATCCCGCACCGATATTATCGACCCGGGTTTTCGATAGTCGCTGATCGGTGGCGGTGCCTTCTCCTCCGGCTTCATCGGGGCTGCGGGCGCCGTCATCCGGAAGCAGAGTTTCGGGGGAAGCATCATCTAACGTTGAGGTGTCGGCGTGGAGGCTGGCACCGGTCAACCCCGCGTGTTGAGTACGTTCGGGCGACTGGTGTCGTTCGATTTCAAAATCGGGTAGTTGCTCTCCGACCTCTGGCGGCTCGTCGTCGTCGAAAAACAGCTCGTCGTATTCGTCCAGGTACTCATTGTCGTTCAGGTCGTCGTTCAGGTCGTCGTAGAAATCGTCGTAATCACGGTCGCGCTGGGTCATGTCGAGTCTCCTCTTATGCGGACAGTTAATGGCCCAAAAAGCTTGGGACGCGAAGGCTTCCTAAACTGTCAAAAATTTGCGCTGTATCTATACATTGTTGACAACGCGGGTATCAAAAATTCCCGATGGACCTTAGGCGTGCGAACCGTTTTTCCGTTGCCGTTGGGCAAGGGCGATCAGACCAAAAATGGTACCGATTACCGCGCCATAACAATGGGCATTTACCGCCACGGGTGCCAGTAGAAGAGGATGGTATGGATCGAAGTGAGCACTCTGCTCATGGGCCAGCTTGCCAACCAGTAGCACCAAAGCGGCGCTGCTCAACCAGGGCGCCTGTGGATAGCGAAGGATGAGCCCGGCGGTGATTAACCCGTGCAGTGCGCCCGAGAGCCCGGCGTAGGTGTGAGGCTGTGGACTCAACCAATAGAGACCACCGCCCACGCCCAGTAGGCATGTGCAAAGCAGAAGTACGTAATGATGCGCGGGTAGGCCACGTAACAAAATGTAGCCGCAAAGTACGAATGCGCTGGCATTCATAGCCAGATGATACAGGCCGTAGTGGACCCAGTGACCGGTGATCAGTCGCCACCATTGGCCATCAGTAATCGATGAGCGATTGAATTCGAGCGCGGGAACGCTCCATGAGGGCACAAGGCCCAAAATCAGAATCAGCGCCGCCAACCCGAGTGTGATTTTCAGGCTCGCGCTTGGCGGCGGCTGCGTGGGCATGGATTTTAGCGTGCGCCGGCTTTTTCCAGCGCCTGGAGGTAGGTGCCCCCGCTGTGGTGGTCTTTAATGGTTTGAAGGAATGTTTTTCCGTCGGGACCAGTGGCGTTGATGTCGTAGCCCGCTTCTAGGAAAAACTGAACGAAGGTGTTGAAGTTTTCTTCCCCCATACCACGATAGGCTTTTACCAGGACGTGGTAATCCCGGTTGACACCCTCGGGTGGGGGAAAGTCCAAAAAGCTTTTAATGCGTTCGTCATCAAAGTGTTCACCAATGACTTTTTCTTTGTCTTTGCGCTGGCTCATATCGTGTGCTCTTAAAACCGGTTACTACAGTTGAATACGAGGGAGGGCCTTTGGTTTAGCCTTCCAGTTTTTTCTTTAAGATATCGTTGACCGCTTGGGGGTTGGCTTGCCCCTTGCTGGCTTTCATAATCTGACCGACGAAGAAACCCAACATCTTGGGCCGTTTGCTGTCGTCGGCGGCGCGGTAATTTTCCACTTGCTGGCTATTATTGGCGATTACCTCATCGACCATTTTTTCCAGGGCGCCAGTGTCGGATACCTGCTTGAGCCCGCGTGCTTCGATGATGGTGTCGGCATCGCCTTCGCCCAGAGTCATGGCTTCAAAAACTTGTTTGGCAATTTTGCTGGATAGGGTGCCGTCCGCCAGGCGCGTAATCAGCCCCCCCAGCTGTACGGGGGTAATCTGGGATTGGGCAATCGTCAGTTCCGCTTTATTCAGGTAGGCCGACAGATCCGCCATAATCCAGTTGGCCGCCAGCTTCGCTTCTCCGCAGGCTTTAACGGTGGCTTCAAAATAATCCGCCATGGCACGCTCGCCGGTCAGCTGAGTGGCGTCGTATTCGGTTAGGCCGTAGTCGGCAATAAAACGTGCCCGGCGCGCTTCCGGAAGCTCGGGCATTTGTAGGCGCACGGTGTCGATGTATTCATCATCGAGAATCACGGGCAACAGATCCGGGCAGGGGAAGTAGCGATAATCGTCGGAGTCTTCCTTCGTACGCATGGAGCGGGCCACTTTGGTTTCACCGTTGTACAGGCGGGTTTCCTGGACGATGGTGCCGCCGCTTTCCAGAACGTCAATCTGCCGCTCCACCTCCAGCTCAATGGCTTCTTCCATAAAACGGAACGAGTTCAGGTTTTTCGTTTCCGTGCGGGTGCCAAGCTCGGCTTGCCCTTTGGGGCGCACGGACACGTTGACATCAAAACGCATGGAGCCCTGGGACATATCGCCGTCGCAAATTTCTAACGAGGTGACGATGTTGTGCAATTTTTTGGCGAACGCTACCGCCTCTTCGGCATTGCGCATGTCGGGCTCAGTCACCACTTCGATCAGGGGCGTACCGGCGCGGTTCAGATCAATGCCGGTCATGCCGTGGAAATCTTCATGCAAGGACTTACCCGCATCCTCTTCCAAGTGCGCATGGTGAATGCGTATGCGTTTTGCTTGCCCGTTTTCCAGTTCGATATCCACATAGCCCGGCCCGACAATGGGCTCGGCCAGCTGTGTGGTTTGGTAGCCTTTGGGCAGATCCGGGTAAAAATAGTTTTTGCGCTCGAAGACCGAGCGTTTCGCAATCTCGGCGTTTACCGCCAGGCCAAACATAACCGCATAACGAAACGCGGCCTCGTTGGGCACCGGCAGTGTGCCCGGCATGGCCAGGTCGTTGGCGCTGGCCTGGGTGTTTGGCTCGGCCCCATAGGCGGTGCTGGAGCCCGAAAAAAGTTTGGTGTCAGTGGCCAGTTGTACGTGCACTTCCAGCCCGATTACTGTTTCCCATTCCATCTTTTATAAACCTTGCATAATGGTTTCAGTGGCCCGATGTCGGGGCTCAGTCAATACCTGGTGCGGTGCGCGCGTGGAAATCGGTTTCCTGTTGGAATTGGTGCGCTACATTGAGCAAGCGTGCCTCGGCAAAATAGTTGCCGATGATCTGCAAACCTACCGGCTTGTTGTCCACCAGTCCGCAGGGCACGGACAGGGCTGGAAGGCCCGCCAGGTTGGTGGCGATGGTGTAAATATCTTCCAGGTACATGGCCACCGGATCCTGGCTTTTGGCACCTAAGGCAAAGGCGGGCGAGGGTGAGGTGGGTCCCATGATCACATCCACCTGCTTAAAGGCGTCGATAAAATCCTGCTGGATCAAGCGGCGGACCTTCTGAGCCTTGCTGTAATAGGCGTCGTAAAAACCGGCCGACAGGGCGTAGGTGCCGACCAGTATGCGCCGCTTAACCTCTTCGCCAAAACCTTCGCTGCGCGAGCGCTGATACAGATCCATCAGGTCCGCTGGATCGTCGCACCGATAACCGTAACGCACACCGTCAAAACGTGACAGGTTGGCAGAACACTCAGCGGGACCGATCACGTAGTACACCGGCACCGCCAGGTGTGAATGGGGCAGGCTGATTTCCTGCACGCTGGCACCCAGGTCGGTGTATACCTTAACGGCCGCATCGACGGCGGCCGCGGTCTCGGGGTGTAAGCCGGGGCCAAAGTATTCCTTTGGCAAACCGATTTTCAAACCGCGCAACGGTTGGCTCAGTTGCGCTGTGTAGTCTTCCACAGGTTGGTCAACCGACGTGGAATCCTTGGGGTCGAAACTGGCCATGGTATTGAGCAGTAACGCGGAATCCTCAGCGGTACGGGTCAGGGTGCCGGCCTGATCGAGGCTGGAAGCAAACGCAATCATCCCCCAGCGCGATACTCGCCCGTAGGTGGGCTTGAGGCCGGTCAGGCCACACAGGGCGGCGGGCTGACGAATGGAGCCGCCGGTGTCGCTCGCGGTCGCGCCAGGCGTCAGTCGAGCGGCTACCGCCGCAGCGGACCCGCCGGATGACCCGCCCGGTACACAGTCAACGGCCCAAGGGTTCTTTACTGGCCCGTAATAGCTGGTCTCGTTGGACGAGCCCATGGCGAACTCGTCCATGTTGGTCTTGCCAAGCATAACCGCGCCCGCGGTTTGCAGATTGTTCACCAGGGTGGCGCTGTACGGCGGCACAAAGTTGTCGAGCATCTTGGAGCCACAGCTGGTACGCACGCCGTCAGTGCAAAACAAATCTTTGTGAGCAAGGGGTATGCCGCACAAGGCCGGCGCGTCGCCCTGGGCGAGCCGGCGATCGGCTTCGGCCGCCTGCTGTAACGCTTGTGTTTCCGTCACGGTGATGAAGCTGTTATAGGTGCTATCGAGGCGCTGAATTCGATCCAGATAGTGGCGGGTCAATTCGACGCTGGAAAAGTCGCCGCGCTGCAACGCTTGGGCGAGCTGGGCCATGGTTTGGTCATGCATGGAAAGTGGTGTCCTTAAAATGAAAATAGCGGGCGGGGCTGAAAATCACCGTTGACGCCTATTCGTCGATGACTCGGGGGACCAAATACAAGCCGTCTTCCACGGCCGGGGCAATGGCTTGAAACGCTTCGCGCTGGTCGGTTTCGGTGACCTGATCGGCGCGCAGCCGCTGGGCAGTATCCAATGGGTGCGCCATGGGTTCGACCCCGTCGGTATCGGCCTCCTGCAGCTGGTCGACCAAATTCAACACCTCGGTAATGCGGTCGGCGACGTCGGCGGCCTGCTCTTCAGAAACGGCGATGCGCGCCAAATGGGCCAATTTGGCGATATCGGTGGGTTTTACAGTGGCCATCAATGAGGGCTCCAAATTCAAATTGGTTCAAATTGGGGACAAAGCTCGGCCAGCGCTGACTAGGCGCGGGATTATTAAAAGCGGTAAAGTTACCACATTTGCGCCTTGCCCTAAATCCCCGCCATTGATAGAGTGCCATCATCTATATGGCGCCGCCCTCCTGGTGGCTGGGCTGACCCCGATTTCGCCCCATTTGCGCGCAGGATGTGAATTGCGTAAAAATCGAGCGAATTTACTGAGCCATTGCCGGTCCAAGGGGCACCTTGGACTCCACCCGGCAGGCTGAGGGGCGTTCTAACGCTCAGGGAGTTTTGCCGCTATACTTTTTGTTAGCGAGTTAGTTGTCGACTGCAGAAATTTGGTTTTCTGTATCCGGCAATCAAGGCATGCGCCACCAGCCATTAGCTTGTTGCGTCCGAATTCTGGGTCATGTGTGAATCATGAATCTGGGCAATGCTTGATTCTGGTCAATGTCTGGGGGATGTTTGGCGAATGAGGGCGCAGAGCTCCACGCCGGGCAGTTTTTCGAGCAATCTGGCTGCGGGCCAGATCGTACCATACGTGTGAGGCAGCAACTGCGGCTTTTTGACCACCTTGCTGTGATTACATTAGAACAATACAGGGCTTCGTTACCAACATGCTAAAACACCTTCGTGGAGCTTTCTCCAACGACCTTTCTATAGACCTAGGCACCGCTAACACACTCATCTACGTACGGGGACGGGGCATTGTCTTGAACGAGCCTTCCGTGGTGGCCATTCGCCATCACCAGGGGCACAAGA
>DAHVRW010000031.1 GCA_027322215.1 Marinimicrobium sp. | reverse complement strand
ACCCGAGTTAAAGCTGATGGAAGCGTTTATGTATCGCTTCCACCCCCAGTGGGCGGCGATTAAATCCTGGCTGGCCAATGACCTGGGCCAAATCCGATTGGTGAATGCCTTTTTCGGTTATAACAACCGCAACCCAGACGATATCCGCAACCTGCCAGACATCGGTGGTGGCGGCCTGATGGATATCGGTTGTTATGGCATCTCACTCGCACGTTTAGTGTACGGCGGCGAGCCCACGCGCGTACTCGCCAGTTTACGCCCGCTACCCGGTTACCGTGTCGATTGTCTCGCCAATGCCATATTGGAGTTCCCCGACGGCACCGCCACATTTACCGCCAGCACCAAAACCGAGCCCACCCAGTGGGCCGAAATTCACGCCGAAGCCGGCTTGATGCGATTGGATAGACCCTTTAATCCCGAACCGGGGCAAGGCGCCAACGTGCATCTGCAGCTACAGGGAAAGGAACAAAGCCATAGCTTTCGTGAAGGCAATCAGTATCAGCTGATGGCCGATGCCTTCGCACGCAGCATTTTGGATAACACCCCGGTGCCGACACCGCTAACGGATGCTCAGGGCAACATGCGCGTGATGGATGGGCTGTTTGCCAGTGCTCGGGAAAACCGCTGGATAGACTTAGGCTGACCGGCTAGCCTCAGAGCCTCACATCCGAACAGTTGACCGTCGGGCTCTGATGCACTAAAAAAACACGATGCAGAGGCCGACGGCCGCCCACCCTATACGCGACGGCTGCCCGATTAACGAATCTTTACTGCGTCCGGTCGTAGCAAGCACCGCCAAAGCAGGGCACAATTGATCACGGCACGAAACGACAATAAAACGGTAGACCATGATCCGATTACATAATATTCATAAATACTACGGCTCCGGCGAACAATCCCTGCACGTTCTCAAAGGCATTGATTTGCATATCGCCGAAGGCGAGCTGGTATCCATCATGGGCTCCTCGGGATCGGGTAAATCCACGTTACTGAACATCCTCGGACTGCTGGATGTGCATGATGAGGGCGACTACACCCTGGCCGGAACACCCATCGTGCGCCTGCGCGAGAAACACGCCGCGCGCTTACGCAACCAGTTTATCGGATTCGTATTTCAGTCATTCAATCTGCTGCCGTTCAAAAACGCCCTGGAGAACGTTGCCCTGCCGCTTTACTACCAGGGAGTTGGTCGTCGCGCGCGAAACGAAGCGGCCAAGGCTTATCTGGATATGGTCGGACTGGCCGAGCGGGCCAACCACATGCCCAACGAACTCTCCGGTGGTCAAAAGCAGCGCGTGGCCATCGCCCGGGCGCTGGTAACTCAGCCCAAAGTAATTCTCGCTGACGAACCAACCGGCGCTCTGGACAGCACCACCACCGATGAGGTGATGGAAATCATTAAAGAAGTGCACGGGCGCGGCAACACCATTGTTATCGTCACCCACGAAAGTGAAATCGCGGAACAAACCCAGCGCTGCATCACCCTCAAAGACGGCTTGATTGTGCCGCCGACCCAGCACTCAGCCGAGGCCATTTCGCGGGCGGCCGGATGATGGACGGGTTACAAGAGCTCCTCTTTACACTGAAGCAGAACAAGCTGCGCACGGGGCTGACCGCGTTCGGAGTGTTTTGGGGAATCTTTATGTTGGTGCTGCTGTTAGGCTCGGGCCGGGGACTGCAAAACGGCATGGCCGGCAGCTTCAGCAACGACATGAGCGATACCATCTGGATCAGCGCGGGACGCACCTCAGTACCCTATCAGGGCCTGCCCACCAACCGGCATATTCAACTGACCGAATCGGATATGCAGGCCATCCGTGAGCAGATCCCCGGCGTGCGCTTTCTGTCCAGCGAAACCCCTGTGGGCTCGTTTCGCCAATCCGACACGCTGGTGAGCTACCAGCGCCGCTCAGCCAACTTCAGCGTATACGGCGTGGCGGATGAGTATTTCGATATCAAGGCCAATGTGGACTTCCCCGGAGGACGTAAGCTCAACCCCCTGGATGCGGAAGATCGGCGCAAGGTCGTGGCCATCGGAACTCTGGTGGAACAGGCGCTGTTCGCGCCCTGGGAAAGCCCTATTGGGAAGGCCATCAACATTAACGGCATGCAATTTACCGTGGTGGGCGTATTTTATGACAGCGGGCGGGAAGGCCGAATGTCCGAGCGCATCTACTTACCCCAAAGCGCCTACGCCGCCATTTTTGGTGGCGGTGAGAGAGTGTCCGTTATGGGGGTCCGGCCCGAGCCGGGCGTGGACAGTTTTGAGCTCGAACGCCGCATTAACGAATTGCTCCAACGACGCCATCAGGTGTCGCCAGAAGACCGGCGTGCCATACGCACCCACAACATGGCTCGTCAAGCCGCCCACTTTAACGCTCTGTTCGCCGGCATTAATGGCTTTCTCTGGTTTGTGGGCCTGGGCACTCTGGCAGCGGGCATCGTCGGGGTGAGTAACATCATGATTATTACCGTTAAAGAGCGCACCAAGGAGATCGGGGTGCGCAAAGCGCTCGGCGCGCGACCGGCATCCATTGTGCGCAGCCTGATGGTGGAATCGATATTGGTGACCAGCATTGCCGGCTATACAGGGCTTGTGCTGGGTGTGGCGCTGTTGGAAGTGGTGAGCTACAGCCTCGAAGCGCTGGACATTCAGCTGAGCTTTTTCCAGCAGCCGGAAGTGGACTTCGCCTTGGCCCTCACCGCACTGGCGCTGCTGGTAGGCGTGGGTGCCCTAGCAGGACTGGTACCGGCGGTCCAGGCAGCGCGCATTATGCCAGTGGAGGCGATGCGTGCTGATTGATCTGGAAAAGTGGCAAGAGATTGGCGCCACGCTCAAACAGCATAAGCTGCGTACGATCCTCACCGCATTTGGGGTGTTTTGGGGCATCTTCATGCTGGTGATACTGCTGGGCGTCGGTCAGGGTCTAAAGAACGGCACCAACGCCAACTTCGGCGATGTCACCAACGTGATTTTTATCTGGTCCGGCGGGCGCACGCAGATCGCCCACGGCGGTTTGGCTCAGGGACGTTGGATAACCCTGAGGTCGGAGGATGTGGAGCGCATCAAGGAGCGCATCCCTGAAGTGGCCTTTGCCGGCGGGTTTAATCGCCTGGGCGGCTGGGGCAGCGGCCAGTATATTGTTCGCGGCGACAAGGGCGGCCCCTTTTCTGTGCGCGGGTCCCACCCAGGTATGGCCCACCTACACTCGCTGGAAATTTCCAGCGGGCGTTTTATCAACCAGCTGGATTGGGATGAGCGGCGGAAAATTGCCGTAGTGGGTCGAGGCGTGCAGCACGTATTGTTCGAGCCATGGGAAGATCCGATCGGGCAGAGCATTAACATCAGCGGGGTGAACTTCACCGTGGTGGGCACGTTTAACTCCCGCGCCACTGGTGATAACGCCGCCGATGAAGAAGAGTCCATTTACATACCCAACCGCACGCTTCGCCACACCTTCAACCAGACGGGTTGGATCGGCAACATTACCGTGATTCCGCAACCGGGCGTGCACGCCGCTGTGGTAGAAGAGAAAGTAAAAAACCTGCTCCACGAGCACCATCGGGTCCACCCGGACGATCGGGGTGTGTTCGCCGGCTGGAACATGCAAAACGCTTACGACCGAGTACAGGGGCTATTCACCGGTATCGCGGCATTTAGCTGGGTGGTGGCCGTGGGCACCATCATGGCCGGCGCCATCGGCGTGGGCAACATCATGCTCATCGTGGTAAAAGAGCGCACCCGGGAAATCGGTTTGCGCAAAGCACTGGGGTCAACGCCGGCCGCCATCGTGACCATGATCGTGCAGGAGTCCATTGTCATTACCACCGTGGCGGGATACACCGGTCTTGTGGCGGGTGTGCTCGTGCTGGAGGGGCTCAACGCGCTGGTGGTCAGTGCTGGTGCGGGCAGTGGTGTATTCGCTCGACCCGAGGTCGATTTCGCCACCTCGATGACCGCCGTGGCTGTGTTGGTATTCGCCGGCTTTCTCGCCGCTCTGCTACCCGCCACCAAGGCCGCTAGAGTTAACCCCATTGTCGCTTTGCAGGACGAATAGTCTCACGAGTATTTAGGAGTCTCCATGAAACGTTTTATATCCTTCACCGGTCTGGTTTTACTGCTGGGGTTATTCGTTGGCACCACTTGGTTCTTGTACCAAAAGTCCCAGGAAGACCCGGTGATTTATGAAACCGATGCGCCCTATGTGACGGACATCATCAATAAAACCGTGGCCATTGGCTCCATTACGCCCCGACGAGAAGTCAGCATCAAATCACAAGTCTCCGGGGTGGTGGACGAGCTGTATGTTGAGCCGGGGCAGTCCGTAGAAAGCGGCGACTTAATTGCACGCATTCGCTTGATCCCCAACATGGAACACTTAAACCAGGCCCAGTCACAGCTGGCCAGCGCGCGTATTAACCTGCGTAACGCCGAGCGGGAGCTGCAGCGCCAACAACGTTTGTTCAGCGAGAAGCTGATTTCCGAGTCCGAATACAATCGCTTTATGCTCACCTACGAGCTACAAGTCGAAGCGGTCAAAGCGGCGGAGAATAATGTTTCGCTGATCCGCGAAGGCTCTACCGCCAGCGCCGATCAAACGTCCAACTTAGTGCGCGCCACCGTCAGCGGCATGGTACTGGATGTGCCGGTAAAAGAAGGCGTATTCGTGATTGAGACCAACACGTTTAACGAGGGCACCACCATCGCCACCATTGCCGATATGACCGACCTTATTTTCGAAGGCTGGGTGGACGAATCCGAAGTGGGCAAGCTGCGCGAGGGCATGGAGCTGGTGCTGAATATCGGCGCTTTAGAAGGCGAGACCTTTACCGCTGAGCTGGAGTACATTTCACCCAAAGGGGTCGAGGATCAAGGCACCATCAATTTCGAAATTCGGGCCGCGATTCGTTTGAATGACGATCTTTTTCTGCGCGCTGGCTACAGCGCCAATGCCGACATCATCCTGGATCAGCGCGAACAGGTGCTGGCCATCAATGAAGGCAATTTACTGTTTGTTGATGGCGGCACTTTTGTGGAAGTCGCTGTAGGCCCCCAGCGCTTTGGGCGGCGCTCGGTGAGCACCGGTATCTCGGACGGCATCAACATCGAGATTCTCGACGGCCTGAGCGAGGACACCACCATTAAACGGCTGTAACCCATCGCCCAGGACTCGACGACTCGTGGGGGNTGGCCGCCTTGACAGGCGGTGCTCCCCTGCCTAGGATGCCAACCCTTAATTATTCAACGAGCATTGCCTGCCCATGCTGTCTTTTCATCAGGTCGTGGCCGACGACTTTACCGCTGTCAACCAGCGCATCATCAACCAGCTGCATTCCGATGTACCCCTGGTGGAAGATATCGGGCACCATCTAATTGCAGCCGGCGGCAAACGGTTGCGTCCGCTGATTGTACTGCTCAGCGCCCGGGCTCTCGGTTACAGCGGCCACAAGCACGTGGATCTGGCGGTGATAATCGAGTTTATTCACACCGCCACCTTGCTGCACGACGACGTGGTCGATACCTCCGATTTGCGCCGGGGCCGGCCCACGGCCAACGCCCAATGGGGCAATGCGCCAAGCGTGCTGGTGGGGGATTTTCTTTACTCCCGCGCCTTTCAAATGATGGTGGCGCTGGGGGATATCAATGTGATGTCCGTACTCTCCAACACCACCAACATGATCGCCGAAGGCGAGGTCCAACAACTGGTCAACGCCAAAGACCCCGCGGTGACAGAAGACAGTTATTTTTCGGTCATTCGTAAGAAAACGGCCATTTTGTTCGACTCCGCCTGCGAAGCCGCGGCCCTGGTGAGCGGCGCCACTCAAACCCAGCAAGCGGCCCTGAGCGCCTATGGGCTAGCGGTGGGGACCGCCTTCCAGCTGGTGGACGACGCGCTCGATTACCATGGCGACGCTGAAACCCTGGGCAAGAATGTCGGTGACGACCTGGCCGAGGGCAAGCCGACCCTGCCTCTGATCTACGCCATGCGCAAGGGCTCCCGTGCCCAGTCCGAACTGATTGCCAATGCTATTCGCGCCGGCGACGCCAGCCAGTTAGAGGCGATTGTGGACATCGTCGAGCAAAGCGGCGCCATGGATTACACTCTGGATTGCGCCCGCCAGCAGGTGGAGACCGCACTAGCACAACTGCAACAACTGCCGAATAATAATTACACGCAGGCAATGGCTGACTTGGCGAACTTCGCCCTGGAACGCAGCCACTAAGCCGCCGCAATGAACCGAACACCATCCGTAAACCCAGCTAGACAAGCGCCGCGCAGCAGGTAGAATGGCCCCTTTTGCCGGCTCTCGCTGGTCAACAAGCGCCGCATCACTGATGTGCTAAATAACAGAGTCAACACTATGAGTTCCTTTGTCCCTCAGAACGCTTACAGCCGCGAAGAGTTGTTGGAGTGTGGTCACGGTCGCCTTTTTGGTCCGGGCAATGCTCAGCTCCCCGTACCCAACATGCTGATGCTCGACCGCATTGTGCGCATTGGTGAAGAAGGCGGGGATTACAACAAAGGCGAGATCATCGCTGAGTTGGATATCTCGCCGGACCTGTGGTTTTTCGATTGCCATTTCCCGGGCGACCCCGTCATGCCCGGCTGCTTGGGCCTGGACGCCATGTGGCAGCTGGTAGGGTTCTATTTAGGCTGGCGCGGCAATCCCGGTCGAGGCCGTGCACTGGGCTGTGGCGAGGTAAAATTTACCGGACAAATCCTGCCCACTGCCAAGAAGATTAGCTACCATATCAGCCTAAAACGCGTCATCGAGCGCAAGCTGATCATGGGCATTGCCGATGGCCGCGTCGCAGTGGACGGAAAAGACATTTATTTCGCCAAGGATTTACGTGTAGGCCTGTTTCAGAATACGGATAGTTTTTAAAATGAGCTGGCGCCCCCGTCACTCCCAGCCCGCACCGGGGACGGTTCTGCCCAACCAGCAACCGGATATAAACAGCTGTACCGGCGCCGTTGTGTGGCATAATGCGCAACAAAATAAATTAGATTCAGGCTCTGTAATGAATAGAGGTAGCCTATGAAACGTGTTGTAGTCACCGGCATGGGCATTGTGTCCTGTTTGGGAAATGATACTTCGTCCGTACTGGACGCCCTGCGCAATGGTCGCTCAGGTATCAAGTTTCAGGAGACCTACCGTGACTTGGGCTTTCGCAGTCACGTGGCGGGCTCTATCGACATCGACCTGAAAGAGCACATTGACCGAAAAGTTCTGCGCTTCATGGGCGATGCGGCTGCCTTCTCTTATATCGCCATGGAACAAGCGATCACCGACGCTGGCCTGGACGAGTCTTTGGTATCCAACGAACGTACCGGCATCATCATGGGTTCCGGCGGTGCCTCATCCAAGAACCTTGTGGAAGCATCCGACCTTCTGCGGGAGAAAGGGCTCAAGCGAGTGGGCCCGTACCGGGTCACCCAAACCATGGGCAGCACCACCTCCGCTTGCCTGGCGACCCCCTTTAAAATCCGCGGGCTCAACTACTCCATCTCCTCCGCCTGCGCCACCAGTGCGCACTGCATAGGCAGCGCCATGGAGCAGATTCAACTGGGCAAGCAGGATATCGTTTTCGCCGGTGGCGGCGAGGAAGAGCATTGGACCCTGACCTGTCTGTTCGATGCAATGGGTGCACTTTCCACAAAATACAATGACACCCCAGAACAGGCCTCGCGGGCCTACGATGCCCAGCGTGACGGGTTTGTGATCGCGGGAGGCGGCGGCTGCCTGGTTCTGGAAGAGCTGGAGCACGCCAAGGCGCGCGGCGCCAAAATCTATGCAGAAGTGGTGGGTTACGGCGCGAACTCCGATGGTTATGACATGGTCGCACCTTCGGGTGAAGGCGCCGTTCGCTGCATGCAGCAAGCTCTAGCGACCACTCAAGGCAAGATCGACTATATCAACGCCCACGGTACCAGCACGCCGGTTGGCGACTTGGCCGAACTCAAGGCCGTGCGCGCCACGTTCGGGGACGACATCCCTCCCATCAGCTCCACTAAATCCCTCACTGGCCACTCCTTGGGCGCCACGGGCGTGCAGGAGGCGATTTACTCCCTGCTGATGATGGAGCACAACTTCATTTGCGCCTCCGCGAACATTGACGAGCTCGATAGCGAAGCCGCCGACGTTCCCATCGTCACCGAGCGCCGGGACAACGTGCGTCTGGAGCGAGTAATGTCGAACAGTTTCGGTTTTGGCGGCACCAATGCCTGCTTGGTGTTCCAGCGTCCCGAGTAAACCCGGCTAATTACGCTGACTACCAGCCGCTCTGGCGACAGACTGCGGCTGGGCTCGCGGCACCCAAACGGTTATGGCTTGACGCGCTCACGATTCCAGCGCTTGATCATCGGCATCAGACTGGGACGCCAGGAACGCGCCTGAATACCGAAGCCATCCCGAGCACGATTACAGCTTAGAACCGCGCTGGCAGGCTCAGTCTCGGGCAACTGGTCAATTTGCTCCAGATCCGGCGGCTGCGTCAACAAATCCAACTGCTGCAAGCTACGCACCACGTGATCCGCCAGCTCCGCGTGGGTACAGGCATCGGCGCTGCAATAATGCATTACTCCCCAATTTTCCGCACCGCAGAGCACCTGCTTAATCATCCCTACCGTCACTCGCGCCGCATCAGAGTATGGGGTCGGCGCGCCGCGCAGCCGGGTATAAACCTGCACAGGCTCACCAGTCATAACTTGATCTAATAAATGCGTCAGGTGATTCTCGCCAGCGCTCCCCAGCATCCAACTCAAACGCAGCACAATGTGTCGGGGCAAGTCGGCCAGCGCCTGTTCGGCCGCCAAAAAACATCGCCCTACGGTACTACTGGGTATGGGCTGATCCTTTTCGCTATGGCGACTTTTGTTATCAGAGCCAAATACCCGATAACTGGAAAAGTGGATTAAGGGGATAGAGCCGTACCGGCAGGCCGCAGCAAGATTGGCGGCGGCCTTGGGCATAAGCTCGAGCTCATCGGGTCGGGGATCGACGGCCCAGCCCAGGGTGTTGATCACCACATCGGGCTGCACGCCATCGATGCACTCGGCCACGGAGTCGGGCCGGGTCCAGTCCAGCGCATCGGCCGAGGACGATGTCACATCGAACGGCTCGCGCTCAAACTCATCATCAAGCGCAGCACCCAAGGCATTGGTCGAGTCAGTTAATAATAATTTCAAGGAATGAACCGCGTTCGAAAGCTGTGATTAGAGACCGAGTAAACAGTCACTCTCATTCAAAAGGGAATGTCATCGTCGAAGCTGTCGAAGCCCCCAGCAGGCGGTTGTGCCGGCTGCTGTTGCGGCTGCTGTTGCGGCTGCTGTTGCTGTCGCTGCGGCTGCTGACTCTGCTGAGGTGCCGATTGGGCATATTCGTTATAGCCTGCACTATCGCCGCCACGGCTGTCGAGCATCTGCATTTCGTTGGCGACGATCTCAGTGGTGTAGCGATCCTGTCCGTCCTGGCCTTGCCATTTGCGCGTGCGCAACGAGCCCTCTACGTACACTTTGGAACCCTTTTTCAGGTATTCACCGGCAATTTCGGCCAAACGGTTAAAGAACACCACGCGGTGCCACTCTGTACGCTCCTGAGGCTGACCGGTCTGCTTATCTTTCCAGCTTTCCGATGTCGCCACACTCACGTTGGTGACCGCACCCCCTGAGGGCATAAAACGGGTTTCCGGGTCTTGCCCCAGATTGCCGATAAGAATGACTTTGTTAATTCCCCGTGCCATAGCAATTTCCTCTCATTGACCAGCCGCTCACGGCGTAGCTGGCAAATTTATAATCATGGGCCTTTCCGAGCGGATACGGCGAGCTTGTTGGACGTGTAGGCGGCTCAGCTTCGCCGCTTTTGCGCCGGCAGACGCCGTTCAGGTATAAAGCGCCGAGCAATACGCCAGCTTACACCAGCACGGTCCCGGAGCCTAGCCGCCCGCACGATTAGGCGCCAAACTGGCCACCACCTGATCGAGTCGCGCCCGATCCAGTTGACGCGGATCGACTTTCAAATAAGCGACGCCCTCGGCGGGAATAATCATGACATCTTCCACACCTGGTTCTTCTTTAAGCCGCTGTGACAACACCTCGACAGACTGACCCTGCAATGGAATTAGCAAGCTGGCAAGATGCCGCGGCGGGCGCATAAACAGCGCCACTAGCCACCACAGCAGCACCAGCCCAGCGCTGACAAGCAACACCGCGACCAGGCCCCAGCTCTGCCATAGCCAGCCACCCAGTGCGCCTCCGGCGAAGGCACCCGCGAACTGACTGGTGGAATAAATGCCTGTGGCAGTGCCTTTGCCACCGGCGGGGGCAATTTTACTGACCAGCGAAGGCAGAGTCGCCTCCAAAAGGTTGAACGCCATAAAAAATACAAACAGCGCCAGCAGGGTCAAGGGCAAGCTGGTGCCCGTGCCCAACAACGACACCAACGACAAAGCAAGCAGAAGGATTGCGCCCAGGAATACCGGTTTTATTTTATGGCGCCGTTCCGCAACGATAATAAACGGCAGCATGGCAATAAACGCTCCCACCAGCAGGGGCAAATAAACCAACCAGTGCCTCGCCCGCGCCACGCCCAGCTCTTGCTCAAGCACTTGTGGCACCACCATAAAAAACGCCATAAGCACCAAATGTAAAACGAAGATGCCAACGTTGAGGCGCAGCAGTTCGAGGTTTTTTAGGCTGTTCAGCAACAACCCAGGCACAGCACCCGACTCGTAGCGCGGCCGCGCCCTGACCGCGCTGGGCACCACTTGCCAGACCAAGTAAACACCCACCAACCCCAGAGCTGCGGTCACCCAAAAGATCGCCGCCAAACCGCCCCAGGCGGCCAGCAGCGGACCGAGTACCAGAGCCACGGAAAACGACACGCCGATCGACGCACCGATAACCGCCATGGCTTTGGTGCGGTTCTCATCTGCGGTGAGGTCGGTCAGTAACGCCATAACCGCCGCCGCAATGGCGCCAGCGCCCTGCAATGTGCGTCCCGCAATGAGCTCCAGCATAGTGTCGGCCTGGGCGGCTACCATGCTGCCGAGGGCAAAGATCAACAGCCCCGCAACAATCACTGGTTTGCGGCCGATCCGGTCTGACAACACACCGAAGGGAATCTGCAAAAGCGCCTGACTAAAACCGTAGGCGCCCAAGGCGACACCCAGCAGAAATGGGCTGCTATCCCGGTAATCTTCGCCGTAAAGCGCCAGAACCGGCAAGACCATAAACAAACCCAGCATTCGAAACGCGTATAGCAACGCCAGGGACGCGACAACACGGCGCTCAAAAGGGGCATTTGGTACAGAGTGCACGACTTGGGCCAGCTCCTGAAGATCTGTTCAGTGGGAGGCGGATTCTACCACAGCCGACACCTTGACCGGCACGGCAGCGATATTGGTGACGCTAGCGCAGATAGCCCCGCCCCGACAGATCGGATTGTCGGGCGCAGATGAGAGAGCACAGCTCAGACGCCCGGCGTTATACGTATGTTATGCGTATAATGGAGCGTTTTGTCGTCCTGGTGTTGTTGATGGATAAGATCCTTGTAAGGGGTGCCCGCACCCATAATCTCAAAAACGTCGATCTGGATATTCCCCGGAACAAGCTGGTCGTCGTGACCGGCTTGTCTGGCTCGGGAAAATCGTCGTTGGCGTTTGATACGCTATACGCCGAGGGGCAGCGTCGTTACGTAGAATCACTTTCCACCTACGCCCGGCAGTTCTTATCCATAATGGAAAAGCCAGACGTCGATCATGTTGAGGGCTTAAGCCCGGCTATTTCCATCGAACAAAAATCCACCTCCCACAACCCGCGCTCGACGGTTGGCACGATTACCGAAATATACGATTACCTGCGTTTGCTTTTTGCTCGGGTGGGAGAGCCCCGCTGCCCACAACACGGACAGCCCTTGCGAGCGCAAACTGTAAGCGAGATGGTGGACACGGTACTGGCTCTGCCCGAAGGCACCAAACTTATGCTGCTAGCCCCGGTGGTACGGGACCGAAAGGGCGAGCATTTGCACGTGTTCGCTCAATTGCAGCGCGAGGGTTTTATCCGCGCACGGGTGGACGGCCTCTTGGTGGACCTGGACGACGCACCCAGCCTGGACAAGAAGAAAAAGCACACCATTGAAGTGGTTGTGGACCGGTTTAAGGTTCGGCCCGATATCCAGCTGCGGCTGTCGGAATCGTTCGAAACTGCGCTGAACATCACTGACGGTTTAGCCAGCATCAGCTTTATGGATGGCGAGCAGCCTGACCAGGTATTTTCCGCCAAGCATGCCTGCCCGGTGTGCGACTATAGCCTGAGTGAGCTGGAGCCCAGGCTGTTCTCTTTCAACAATCCCGCCGGCGCCTGCCCTTCCTGTGATGGCTTGGGCATGAAACAGTTTTTTGATCAGCAGCTCGTGGTCCGCTTCCCAGAGGCGTCTCTCGCGGAGGGCGCAATCCGCAGCTGGGATAAGCGCAACGTGTACTATTTCCACATGCTCACGTCTCTTGCGGCCCACTACGGCTTTGATGTGGACACCCCCTGGAACCAACTATCGGATGAGCACCGCCGCGCGATTTTGTTTGGCTCCGGGGAGGAAGAGCTGGATTTCAGTTATATCAATGAACGGGGCGATCTATCCCAGCGCCGCCACACCTTTGAAGGCGTCTTACCCAACATGGAGCGCCGCTACCGGGACACCGAATCGTCCATGGTGCGGGAAGAGTTGGCCAAATACATGTCCACTCAGCCATGCCCAGACTGTGGCGGCGCGCGGCTGCGGGTGGAGGCACGCCACGTATTTGTGGACGAGCGCACACTGCCCGAGATTACAGACATGCCAGTGGGCGAGTCAGCGGAGTATTTCAAGCAACTGACCTTCACCGGCGGCAAGGCCGACATTGCCGACAAAATACTCAAAGAGCTACGCGAGCGGTTCCGCTTTTTGGTGGATGTTGGGCTGAATTACCTCACCCTCAGCCGCAGCGCCGACAGCTTATCGGGCGGAGAAGCCCAGCGCATTCGCCTGGCCAGCCAAATTGGCGCGGGGCTGGTCGGGGTCATGTATATTCTCGACGAACCCTCAATTGGCCTGCATCAAAGAGATAATGAGCGCTTACTGCGAACTCTCATTCACCTACGAGACATCGGCAACACAGTCATTGTGGTAGAGCATGACGAAGACGCTATCCGCCGCGCCGATCACATTATCGATATTGGCCCCGGGGCGGGGGTACACGGGGGCGAGATCATCGCCCAAGGCGATATTGAGGCCATTATGGCCTCCGAGGAATCCATTACCGGACAGTACCTGACCGGGCGCCGCGAGATTGCCACGCCGGATCGTCGATTGCCGGTGGACCCAGAAAAGATACTGCGGCTAACCGGCGCGCGTGGCAACAACCTGCAGAATGTTACTCTCGAACTGCCCGTCGGTTTGATGACCTGCATCACGGGCGTCTCAGGCTCGGGCAAGTCCACTTTAATCAATGCCACCCTATACCCACTGGCGGCCACAGAGCTCAACGGCGCCACCACCTTAAAAGCCGCGCCCTACGATCATGTGGAAGGGATGTCGCTGTTCGACAAGTGTGTGGATATCGACCAAAGCCCCATCGGGCGCACCCCCCGCTCAAACCCCGCCACCTACACAGGTATTTTTACGCCTATCCGAGAGCTGTTTGCTGGCACTCAGGAAGCGCGCTCGCGGGGTTACAAACCCGGCCGGTTCAGCTTTAACGTCAAGGGCGGCCGCTGCGAGGCCTGTCAGGGCGATGGCGTTACCAAGGTAGAGATGCACTTTTTGCCCGATGTGTTTGTACCCTGCGATGTGTGCCGGGGTAAACGCTACAATCGCGAAACCCTTGAGGTCCAGTACAAGGGCAAGAACATCCACGAAGTACTTGAGCTCACCGTCGAAGATGCCCGGGGTTTCTTTGATGCGATTCCGGCCGTGGCCAACAAGCTGCAAACCTTAATGGAGGTGGGGCTGTCTTATATTCGCTTGGGACAGGCGGCGACAACGTTATCGGGCGGTGAAGCGCAGCGGGTGAAACTTGCCCGTGAGTTATCAAAACGCGATACAGGGCAGACGCTCTACATACTGGACGAACCCACCACCGGTTTGCATTTTTACGACATTGAACAACTACTTGAGGTACTGCACCGCCTGCGCGATCGCGGCAATACCGTTGTGGTCATTGAACACAACCTCGACGTCATCAAAACCGCCGACTGGCTGATCGACTTAGGCCCAGAGGGCGGCAGCGGTGGAGGCCAAATCATTGCAACGGGCACCCCCGAACAAATAGCAGAACAACCTCATTCCTACACTGGCCAATTCTTAAAACCGCTGCTGAAAAGCGAATAACGGCAATGGCACCCGGGTAAAACCCAGGTAAAAAAAAGCCGGGCTGTTACTAATAGCCCGGCTTTTTTAACTTTTTACCGCACTGGTACCGCACTGCGTCAGCACACGGCAATTCGGAGCGTTACTCAGCGGCCTCGTCGCCTGCTTCTTGCTCCGAACCCGGCCGATCCACCAGCTCAACATAGGCCATTGGCGCTTTGTCACCGGCACGCAAACCACATTTCATAATCCGAATGTAGCCGCCAGGACGGTTTTCGTAGCGTTTGCCCAAGTCGCTGAACAGCTTGCCTACTGCTTCTTTACTCTGCAGACGGCTAAACGCCAGACGACGATTAGCTACACTGTCATTCTTAGCCAGAGTGATCAGCGGTTCGGCAACCCGACGCAGCTCTTTGGCCTTAGGTAAGGTGGTTTTGATCAGCTCATGCTCAACCAGAGACGCAGTCATGTTGCGAAACATGGCTTTGCGATGAGAACTGTTACGGTTCAGTTGACGGCCACTATGACGATGACGCATGACGCTATGTCCTTCACAAAGGATCGCTTCACAGCGATCTTGTTATTCACCGACCTAAGCCGGCACACAATTTATTAAGTCAGTCTTCGTTCTTCAAGCTGGCGGGAGGCCAGTTCTCCAAACGCATACCGAGAGACAATCCACGGGACGCCAGAACGTCCTTGATCTCGGTAAGAGACTTCTTACCCAGGTTTGGTGTTTTCAACAGCTCCACTTCAGTGCGCTGGATCAAATCACCAATGTAGTAAATATTCTCAGCTTTCAAACAGTTGGCAGAGCGAACCGTCAGCTCCAGATCGTCCACCGGACGCAACAGAACTGGGTCAATTGCCTCTTCCTTCTGCTCGGGCGCCGCCTGAGCATCGGCCTCCAAGTCCACAAACACAGCCAGTTGCTGCTGCAGAATGGTGGCGGCGCGGCGGATCGCCTCTTCCGGATCCACGGTACCGTTGGTCTCGAGGTCCAGAATCAGCTTATCCAGATCGGTGCGCTGACCGACCCGTGCGCTCTCTACCGAGTACGCCAGACGACGAATCGGGCTGAACGACGCATCAAGACGCAAGCGCCCGATGGAGCGAGTCTCGTCCTCGTCGTCACTGCGACTGTCCGCCGTCTGATAGCCACGTCCGCGAGTAACGGTCAGGCGCATATTGACTTCGGTTTTGCCGGTAATGTTAGCAATAACCAACTCAGGGTTTTTGATTTCGATATCGTGATCGAGCTGAATATCGCCCGCGGTTACGGCACCGGGCCCTTTCTTGCTCAGTGTCAGAACCGCCTGGTCTTTACCATGCATTACCACGGCCAGATTCTTCAGGTTCAGCAGGATTTCGATAACATCTTCCCGCACACCCTCGATATCGCTGTACTCATGCAAAACGCCATCGATTTCGACTTCGGTCACCGCGCAGCCGGCCATAGAGCTCAGCATAATGCGGCGTAAGGCGTTGCCCAAGGTATGCCCGAATCCACGCTCGAGTGGTTCTAACACCACACGCGCGTGATTGGGGCTGTTCTCGGTCACGTCGATATGACGTGGAGTTAAAAATTCGTTTACTGCAGTCTGCATAGCCACACCTGTTAGCGGTTAGTCCCTTATTTAGAGTAAAGCTCTACAATGAGGTTCTCGTTAATGTCAGCCGGCAAGTCGCTGCGATCAGGAATACGGGTAAAAACACCTTCTTTTTTGTCTGCGTTCACATTAACCCACTCGACTTCGCCGCGTTGTCCCGCGAGAGTCAGAGCGTTCTGAATGCGCAGTTGATTTTTTGCTTTCTCACGCACGCTAATCACATCGCCTTCCTTCACTTGGTAGGAAGCAACGTTTACCGTTTTACCATTCACGCTGATGGCTTTGTGAGACACCATCTGACGTGCTTCTGCGCGCGTGGATCCGAACCCCATTCGATAAACGACGTTGTCCAGACGGCCTTCCAGCAGCTTCAACAAGTTCTCACCAGTGGCGCCTTTGCGCCGCGCAGCGAGTTTGTAATAGCTGTGAAACTGCTTTTCCATGATGCCGTAGGTGCGGCGAACCTTCTGCTTCTCCCGCAATTGCACGCCGTATTCGGAAAGTCTTCCCCGACGTTGGCCGTGCTGTCCTGGTGCGGTCTCCAGTTTACATTTTGAGTCAAGCGCCCGGGCACCACTTTTCAGAAAGAGGTCGGTGCCTTCCCGTCGGGACAGCTTACAAGTTGGTCCAATATACCGTGCCATTATCTAATTCCCCTTACACTCGACGTTTCTTGGGTGGACGACAGCCGTTGTGCGGAATCGGCGTTACGTCAACAATCGTGGTTATTTTGTAACCCGCATTGTTCAGAGCCCTAACCGCTGACTCTCGACCCGGTCCCGGACCTTTCACTTCAACGTCGAGGTTTTTCAAACCGTACTCTTTAGCGGCCTCACCGGCGCGCTCGGCAGCAACCTGGGCGGCAAAAGGCGTGCTTTTGCGCGAACCGCGAAAGCCCGAGCCTCCGGATGTCGCCCAACTCAGGGTGTTACCCTGCCGGTCTGTGATAGTGACGATGGTGTTATTGAAAGACGCGTGGACGTGGGCAATCCCATCCACCACTGTCTTTCTGACCTTCTTCTTGCTGCTCTTATTACCTGGCTTCGCCATAGCAATTTCTTCCTAACCTGTAGTTACTGTATATGAATGGCAACCAGCGCGCGCTACTTGCGTATCGGTTTGCGGGGCCCTTTACGGGTCCGGGCGTTGGTCTTGGTGCGCTGGCCGTTAACCGGCAAGCTGCGACGATGGCGCAGGCCACGGTAGCAACCCAAGTCCATCAAGCGCTTGATATTCATAGACACAACACGACGCAAGTCACCTTCTACGGTGTACTTGCCGACTTCGGTACGGATGGCTTCTAGCTGCTCTTCCGAGAGCGAGCCAAGCTTGGCCTCTTCCGGAACACCCGCTGCCGCGCAGATTTTGCGTGCAGTCGTGCGCCCAACCCCATAGACATAGGTCAGTGAGATAAAGGCGTGTTTGTGATCTGGTATGTTTACACCAGCAATACGGGCCATTCAAATTACTCCAGTAACACAAAATTTGCAGCGCTGACGATGATCAGACACCACCCAACACCCAGAAAAGGCGCGCAAGGATAGCGGTAAAATCACCAAAAATCAATAGCCTGAGAATTTCTTCTCAAACGACAGTCAGCGCCCCCTTTGACTGCATCGTCCGACCGGATTTCTGCAGTGACCACAAAGCCAGCTAATAAGCTGGCTTTGGGTTGCCTCGAAAAGACCTTAGCCTTGACGCTGCTTGTGACGCGGCTCTGCAGGACAAATAACCCGCAGTACACCGTTGCGCCGAACCATCTTGCAGTTGCGGCACATTTTTTTAACAGATGCACGAACTTTCATGATCCTACCCCAACACCGGATTTAACGAGCGTTGCCGCTGCCAAAACCCTTTAAGTTTGACTTCTTCATCAACGATTCGTACTGATGAGACATCAGGTGTGATTGCACCTGGGACATAAAGTCCATTACCACAACCACCACGATCAGCAGCGAGGTACCACCCAGATAGAAAGGCACATTAGCCGCCACTACCAGGAACTGAGGCATCAAGCACACCGCGGACATATAGACGGCCCCAACTACCGTAAGACGGGTGAGTACACTATCTATATATTTGGCCGACTGCTCCCCAGGACGAATCCCCGGGATGTAAGCACCGGATTTCTTCAAGTTCTCCGCCACTTCCTTAGGGTTGAACATCAACGCCGTATAGAAGAAGCAGAAAAACGCAATCAAGCCCGCAAACAAAATAATATGCAGCGGTTGTCCGGGACCAATTGCCAGGGATAGCTCTTGCAGGAAGTTACTCACAACCCCGTCTCCGCTACCACCGGCCCACTGGGCGATGGAGGCCGGAAACAGCAAAATACTGCTGGCAAAAATGGCCGGAATTACACCGGACATATTAATCTTCAGCGGCAGATGGCTGGTTTGTTGCGCGTAACCCGTCCGTCCCTGCTGACGCTTGGCGTAATTAACGGTAATGCGTCGCTGACCACGCTCTATCCGCACAATACCCCAAACCACTGCCAGCGCCACAACCCCGATGACCATCAAAAACAAAATGTGCAGATCACCTTGTCGGGCACTTTCAAACGCTTGGCCAATAGCACTGGGCAAGCCTGCTACGATCCCCGCGAAGATCAGCAACGAGATACCATTGCCGATGCCCTTTTCCGTGATCTGCTCACCGAGCCACATCATGAATACGGCCCCGGTCACCAGCGTGGTTACGGCCACAAAGAAAAAGGTAAATCCAGGGTTGTACGCAAAGCCGGAAAAACTGACCGACATTGCCAACGCCTGCACGAATGCCAGCGCGACCGTACCGTAACGCGTGTACTGATTAATCTTACGACGCCCGGCATCACCCTCTTTCTTAAGCTGCTCCAGCGACGGTGTCACCGCCGTAAGGAGCTGCATAATAATCGACGCCGAAATATACGGCATGATTCCCAGCGCAAGGATACTCATCCGCTCCAATGCGCCACCGGAGAACATGTTAAACAGCCCCAGAATGGTGCCCTGGTTCTGCGAAAACAAGTTCGCGATACGCTCCGGGTCTAGGCCGGGAACAGGAATATGAGTACCGATCCGATACACGACAATGGCCAGAAATAGAAAGCGAAGGCGAGCCCAAAGCTCGCCCAATCCTCTATTGCTTCCTAACGGCATAGTTCCAGGAGTTGCCATTGGCACCTCTTACTCAACAATTTTGCCGCCAGCTGCTTCGATAGCTGCTCTGGCGCCTTTGGTAACTGTAAGACCCGTCACAGTTACCGCTTGCTTGACCTCTCCAGACGCGAAGATCTTGGCCCGCTTAATATTGGCTCCGATCACACCCGCCTGTTTCAGAGTTTCAATGTCCACAACTCCGCCTTCGACCTTGTTCAGTTCAGACAAGCGTACCTCAGCGGTTACCCGGCCGATACGAGAGCTAAAGCCAAACTTGGGCAAACGCTTCTGCAGGGGCATCTGACCGCCCTCAAAACCCGGGGCTACGGTACCGCCAGAGCGAGACTTCAAACCCTTATGGCCGCGGCCAGCCGTTTTGCCCAAGCCACTACCAATACCACGACCCACACGCTTTTTACTGTGCGTGCTGCCGGGAGCGGGACTTAGCGTATTAAGACGCATGTTACTCTCCCTCTACCTTAACCAGATAGTTCACTGTGTTAATCATGCCACGTACAGATGGCGTGTCTTCCACCTCGACGGTGTGCCCAATACGGCGCAAGCCCAAACCGGCAACGCAGGCCTTATGGTTTTGCAAGCGACCGATCGTGCTGCGAACTTGCGTTACTTTAATCATTTTCTTAGCCATGGTCGTATTCCGCTATAAAACTGTCGCTGTGACAGTTAGTTCAAAATATCTTCTACACTTTTGCCCCGCTTGGCGGCAACAGAGTCGGGCGACACCATGGTTTTCAGCGCATTAAATGTGGCGCGTACGACGTTCACCGGGTTGGTCGAACCGTAACACTTGGCCAAAACGTTCTGAACACCGGCCAGTTCGAGCACTGAGCGCATGGCACCGCCGGCAATTACGCCCGTACCCTGACTCGCAGGCTGCATAAACACTTTAGATGCCCCGTGACGACCTTTCGTCGGGTACTGCAAAGTGTCGCCGTTCAGCTCAACCGTGATCATATCGCGGCGTGCGGCTTCCATCGCCTTCTGGATCGCGACTGGGACTTCTCGGGCCTTACCACGACCGAAACCGACTTTACCGTTGCCATCGCCGACAACCGTAAGGGCCGTGAACGCGAAGATGCGGCCACCCTTAACAGTCTTGGCAACACGATTGACCTGCACCAGCTTTTCTTGCAAGCCTTCGTTATTACCTTCGTCTTTTCTAGCGTATGCCATATTTCAACCCTTAGAATTCCAGTCCAGCTTCGCGCGCAGCTTCGGCCAAGGCCTTGACTCGCCCATGGTATTTGAAGCCACTGCGGTCAAACGCTACGCGCGTCACACCAGCGGCTTTCGCACGCTCGGCCATCAAGGCGCCTACCAATTTCGCGGCTTCCGCATTACCGGTGTTACCGGAACGCAGCTCTTTATCCAGCGTAGAGGCACTCGCGATGACGCATGCACCATCTTCAGCAATAATCTGCGCGTATATATGACGCGGAGTACGATGAACTGCCAGGCGATTTACGCCCAACTCACGAATCTTAGCTCGGGCACGACGCGCTCGGCGAAGACGGGATTGCTTTTTATCGCTCATATCCTGGGCCCTACTTCTTCTTGGCTTCTTTACGACGTACTTCTTCATCAGCGTACCGAACGCCTTTGCCTTTGTACGGCTCTGGCTCGCGCAATGCGCGGATCTCCGACGCCACTTGACCGAGCAGCTGTTTGTCAGCGCTCTTAAGTACGATTTCGGTCTGGCTCGGAGATTCGGCCTTTACACCCTCTGGCAGAGTGTAGTTTACAGGCTCAGAAAAACCCAGAGACAGGTTTACAGTTTTACCCTCGACCCGTACACGATAACCGACACCAACCAATTGCAGCTTTTTCTCAAAGCCTTGGCTAACACCTGTCACCATGCCATCGACTAGTGCACGCATTGTGCCTGCCAATGATCGAGACTGCTTGGCCCCGTTGCGTGCAGCAAAGGTCAACACGTTATCTTTCTGAGTGACCTCTACCAATTCGTGCACCGCGAGAGCCAATGTACCGTTGCTGCCTTTAACGGTAATGTCTTGCCCGTTGAGGGTGACATTAACTGCAGCGGGTACTTCAACCGGACTGTTTGCAACTCGTGACATGACTGGTTCCCATTAAAAAACTGTGCAGAGGACTTCGCCGCCCACGCCCGCAGCGCGTGCAGCTCGATCCGTCATCACACCGTTACTGGTGGAGATAATCGCTACACCCAAACCACTGCGAACAGTAGGCAGAGCACCCTTCCCCGCGTAACTCCGCAAACCAGGGCGGCTAACACGGTGCAATTCCGCGATCACTGGC
>DAHVRW010000310.1 GCA_027322215.1 Marinimicrobium sp. | reverse complement strand
CGCGCGTAGCCGTACACCTCGGTGAGGATATCGCCGAACAGGTAGGAGATCGGGAAGAACAGCACGCCGGCGCCGAAGTCGACGCCGTGCACCTCGGCCACCTTGGCCGGGCCGATCAGGTTCGAGCACAGCAGCACGCAGACGAAGGCGCCCAGGATCAGGTCGTAGTACTTGTACTGGCGCGCGGGGGCGTCGGTCATGGTAGGGCTCGGCAACGGCGAACGTTATGGAAGTGGTTGACGCAGGCTGCCGGCAGCGCCGGGCTTCGGCTTCGGCTTCGGCTTCGGCTTTTGACATCATCCCCGCGCCCGCGGGAATCCGGTAGCGCCCGCCGCAAAGTTACTGGATCCCGGCTCGGCGCTGCGCGCCGTCCGGGATGACGTCAGAAAGAGCGTACGCCGGCCGGGATGACCTCATGAGATGGGGTGCGCCGGTCGCGATGTGCCGCCACCAAAAATCGCAACGCGCGAGTCCCGAGTCCCGAGTCCCGGTCAGGCCTTG
>DAHVRW010000030.1 GCA_027322215.1 Marinimicrobium sp. | reverse complement strand
TGGGGCGCATGGCAGGAGCTGCTGAACACGTTGATCATCAACCGTTGGCCGCTGGTACTGTGGCTGGAGGTGGTGTGCCTGTCCGGCGGCTCACTGGCGGCGGGCTGGGGGCTGTATGATCTCGGCCGGCAGTACCGGTTAAATCGCCTGGTGCTACAGAGCTACCACAAGGTTGAGCGGGATCTGGCCACCATGGACTCGCTCACGCAGCTTTACAATCGCCGCAGTTTTTTCGCTGTCTGTACCGATCTACTGAACACCGCGCCACCGGACCAGAGCGCGGCCACGGTATTGTGCTTGCGAGTCGAGAATTTGACGGAGCTTAACAGGACGCTCGGCTTTGCCGCCGGGGATGAGGCGTTGGCCCAAGTGGCAAAGCTGATTAAGCGTCACACCCGCACACGGGATATAAGCGCACGCCTGGGGGCGCGTACCATGGCGGTGTTTATGCCCAATTCCAAAGCGCCCGAAGCCGAAACCTTAGGGCAGCGGATCAGCCATCGCAGCGAACACATGGTGGTGACCGACGAGCAGGGGCGGGAAGTGGCGGTTCATGTGGACGTGCGTTACTCAACCGCCGAGGCCCACCCAGGCGAGGCGCTTGAGCCGCTGTTATGCCGCGCCGGCGCTGTCACCTGCCCTGAACCGTCCAATGAACCGCAGCCAGACTAGCCGGTGTTGCGCATACCGGCTGAAATACCCGCCATGGTCACTTTCAAAGCGCGCTCCAGCTCTGGGCTGATATCCGTGGCGCTGCGATAACGTCTGAGCAGCTCCACTTGCAGGTAGTTAAGCGGGTCCATATAAGGCTTGCGCACCTGCAGGGTTTTTTGCAGTACCGGATCACTGGCGAGCACGGCGTCCTGGTTTTTGATGCGGTTGACCAGATCCGCCAAGTCGGCCAGATCCGCGCGCATCTGGGCACCCAGAGAGTGCAACTCAGGGGCTACCAGCTGTTTTTCATAGTACCCGCTGACTTCCCCATCGCATTTGCTGATGACCATCTCTAGCAAGTCCAAAAAGCTGGAGAAAAATGCCCAGTTTTCAATCATGTCCTGCAGCGCATCGGGCGCTTCCGCAAGCGCGTATTCCAGTGCCTCACGCGTACCCAGCCAGGAGGGCAAGTTCAAACGCACTTGAGTCCAGGCAAATACCCAGGGAATGGCCCGCAGACTTTCCACTCCACCGGTCGCTTTACGCTTGGCAGGGCGACTGCCCAGGGCCAGAAGGTTGAGCTCCTGTTCCGGGGTCAGGCTGCGAAAGTAAGGGACAAAGTCCGGATGACCGCGCACAATTTTCCGATAGCCTTCGAGGCTGCGTTCGGCCATTTTTTCCATTAGCGGACGCCAGTGCTCCTCGGGACCCGCGTGGGGTGACAAGGTGGCACGCAGGGTCGCGGCCACGTAAGTGGAGAAGCTGGCGAACGCCACCCGAGGCTGACCAAATTTGTAGCGGATCATCTCCCCTTGCTCGGTTACACGGATGCGGCCGCGCACCGAACCCGGGGGCTGAGAGGCCATGGCTTTTTCCACGGGTCCGCCGCCACGCCCGACGGTGCCACCGCGGCCATGGAACAGCACCAGTTGAATACCATGCTGCTCGCTCGTTTTCACCAGCCTTTCCTGCGCTTTGTACTGGGCCCAGGTAGCCGCAAACATACCGGCGTCTTTGGCGGAGTCGGAGTAACCGATCATCACCGTCTGATAGCCTTCGGTGTACTGCCGGTACCAGGGCAGTTGCCAGAGACGGTCCATCACTTCCGGAGCCCGGTCCAGATCGTCCAGGGTTTCAAACAGCGGAACGATGGGCATATTCCAGGTCATGCCACACTCTTTGAGCAACAGCGCTACGACCAGCACGTCGGAAGGGTGTTGGGCCATGGAAATAATATAGTGGGACAGGGTTTCACGGGGCTCGGCGGCAATGACGCGGCAGGTGGCAAGCACCTCGGCCGCGGCATCGCTCATGGGCCATTGGGCCGGCAGTAGAGGCCGCTTGCTCTGCAGTTGGGCCAGCAGGAACTCCTGGCGCTCCTGTTCGTTCCATTCTTTGTAGCGACCCAGCTCCAGGTATTCTGTCAACTCGTCCATTACCTGCACATGGCGCTCGCCGTCCTGTCGGATATCCAGGGGCACCAGGTTGATACCAAAGCTGTGAACCCGGTGAATGGTGTCGATCAGCGGCCCATTGGCTATGTGCGGCAAACCCACCTCACGCAAGGAGTTGTAGCAGAGCATCAAGGGCTCAAGCAAATCTTCCCGGCTGGTTATCAGCCCCTCGGGCTGCTCCACGTTGCGACCACGTAAACGCGCCTCGGTCCATTGTAGTGTGACGTTCAGGCGCTTGCGTATTTCCTGCAACATATCCCGATAAGGCGTGGCGCTATCGGGGTAACGGGCGCGCAGCTCGGCATTGGCGTGCAGCATACTGAGGTCATTGCCCAATCCATGCACGTCCTGCATATAGAGCTCAGCCGCCATCCAGCGCCCCAGCAGGAGCACTTCACGGGTGACTTTATGGGTAACATTCGGGTTGCCGTCCCGATCGCCACCCATCCAGGAATAGAACTTCAGAGGCTTCAGATCGACGGGCAGACACTGGTCCAGATGCCGGCAGCAGAGGCGATCCAGATGGCGGATAAAGTCCGGCACCGCTTGCCACAAGCTGTTTTCAATTACGGCAAAACCCCATTTGGCCTCGTCTACGGCCGAGGGTCTTTCGCTGCGAATTTCATCGGTGCTCCAAATCTCCTCCACCAAACGGTGCAGGCGACCGTAATGTTTATCCTCTTCATAGGCCAGCAGGTTGCCGCGTTTTCGATCCACCAGAGTGTTCACCACCTGGTCGTATTTGCGGATCAACGTGCGCCGGGTCACCTCGGTCGGGTGGGCGGTCAGTACCAGGTCAATGCGCAGATCGCGAATCACCGCAGCCAGTTTTTCCTTGCCATATTCGGCGGACAATTCCAACAGCATGGCCTGAAGCCCATCGCCCTTCTCGGCCTCGGCGCTGGCGTAATACTCCTGCTCGGCAATGTTGGCGAGATTAAGAAACTGATTAAAAGCGCGCACAATGGGCAGGATATGCGCATCATCAAGCTGACCGAGAAGATCCACCAAAGGTGCGGCATCGTCTTCTGCCTGTGCGGCCTTACCTAACTGGCGAACCTCTTCCACTTTGTCAAACAGCGCCTGCCCCTCGTGCTCCCGAATGGTAGCGCCGAGCAGATCGCCCAATAAGCGGACGTTATCGCGCAAAGTCTCCGGCAGCTCAGACATAATCTCTCCTCTCGGTGATTTCAGAGGACGGCATTCTATCACTCTCAACGGCGGTGCGCCGAATTTGCCGTGATGAGGTTTATCCACAGAACCTGTGCACAAGATTGTGCATCACTTCTTGGTAACCTCGCCAAAAGCAGGCCGGGCCGGGCCTGGCTCTCATTGGTCACTTTATGTGCCCACGCGCTGGGCGGCACCCGTCTTTCGCCCGAACGGGGAGCGACACTTCAAACCCACGAATAAGCCAGGGAGTGCGAGACAATAATCGGTGTATGGGGGCATCAGGAAAAATGCCAGAGGCAGCAACAACGCTCGAATAGCCCTGTTTCTGCCTCTGGCTGCTCGTCCTCGCAACAATCCGCGCAAGGAAAGGACCAGCGCGTTGGTTAACCGGCCAAGTGCGCATCCAGGCTAATGTCAGCGCTCACCACCTGAGAGATCAGACAGTTGTCCTTGGCCTGGTTGGCCGCGGTTTCGAAGCCTTCGGCGTCCAGTCCCGGCACCTCGGCCGTGCAATCTAAATGAATTCGGGTAATGCCAAAACCATTTCCCTTTGGCTCCAGCACCACACCTGCCTGGGTATCGATACTATCGGCCCTGTGGCCTTGATCATCCAGAATTTTAGCCAGAGCCATGGAGAAACATCCCGCGTGAGCCGCACCCAGCAATTCCTCCGGGTTGGTTCCCTTGCCGCCATTAAAACGGGTGTCATACGAGTAGGGCCGGTCTTGCAGCACACCGCTATCAGTAGACACGGACCCCTCGCCCTGCTTGATACCACCTTCCCAATGAGCACTCGCATTGCGTTGCATAGGATTCTCCTGCCGTGATAGGTTGATTCAAACAGCGCCGCCTGGTGCGGCCGGCAACAACGTCACTTCAGCCTCTCGGGCAGCTGCTTGCGTAATTCCCGTGCAGCCAGTTGGCCATAATCCTTGCCGATTTCATCAACAATCAAACGCTTTACGTTGTCATTCAAATGCTTTCGCAACTCCCCCAAAAATGGCGGGGATGACACCAGATATAGACGCTCGAGCCGGCCCTGAGTTCGTTCCAGGTCCAGTTTCTCGGACAGCTGCCGGGCAAAGCGTTCGATGGTGACGTCTTTGAGATCAGTGGGATCTTCCGCGGCACTGCGGCCGTATGCGCTGCTGTCCACAAAGCGCCCTGGGCGATCCGTACCTAACTCTTCGCTACGCAGTCGGGCGTCGGGGTTGACGTCCACTGACAGCTCATGTAAATCGCCGGTGGGGCTGTCGACCGTGAAAAACCTTGCTTGGGCGGCGTTGGCCACCAAGATCTGGACCTTGGGCATAGTGAAATGGGGACTAACCATAAACGCCTCCTCGTGAAGTGAGCACCAGAGAAGACCCAAAGAGTGGGACCGGTGCGGGGGATACAGGAGCCGTCTTTCACACTAGCAAAGCGCCCGCTTGGGGACAAGCAATGGTTGAGTAACTTTTGCTATGATGCAGGCGCTTGCATAACGGTCACAGGTAGCCCAGAAGGCCGCGCACCAGCGCCGCGAAACCCGCCAGTGCCGCCACTGCCAGTACAATGGGGCGAAACGCCGCAAAGGGCAGTCGGTTGACCACAAAGCCAGACAGCCAGAAGCCAACGAGCACACCAGGAAAGGTCACCGCTACCAACCTCAGCTGTTCTATACCAACGTAACCGGCGGGCGCCAACACGACGATACTGGCGCAACTGCCGAACAGGAAAAATGCCGCCAGATTGGCGCGCATGCGAGGGCCGGTTTCGTTTTGATAGATCAGACCCATCGGCGGGCCGCCGACGGCTGTAATCGTCCCCATATAACCCGACGCGCCACCGGCCACAACGCTGTTGCGGGCCGACAGCTGAGGGCGGTACCCGATCACACTAAGCGCCACGGCTAACAAGATCAGGGCGCCAAACGCCAGGGCAAAGCCCTGCTCACTCAGTAACGCCAGAGTGAAACCCGCCAATACCGTGCCCACAATGTTGCCGCCTATGGCGTAGCGCACTGGCCGAAAGCTCAGACTGGCGCGGTTGCGTACCAACATCAGAAGATTCATCAACACCGCATTAATAATCATCGCACCGGGCAGAAACACCGGGCTGATCACAAACATGAGCGGCGCCGCGAGCGTGCCTATGCCATAGCCCGCGACACCCTGTAAGCAGGCGCCGGCCAGCAGGGCCAGATTTGCCAAAAGGATTTGCAACAGACTCAGTTCAGACACGAGTGTCCCTACATCTTGAAATAAAGGGGTGGAAGCTTACTGTCCGGACGGCAGGAAAGCATGGTTATATACACCCGCTGGCGTGACGCGCGGGCAGACCTATCACAGAGCATCATAGTCGAACGCCAGCACTTCGCCGATGGTATCCACACCCAACATGCACATGAGCAGGCGATCAACCCCCAGCGCAACCCCGGCGCTATTGGGCAAACCGTGTTCCAGCGCATGCAGCAGCTTCTCGTCACTGGGGTAAATCGGCAACTGCTCCTCGGCGCGCTTGGCCAAATCCGCCGCAAAGCGGGCGCGCTGCTCCTGGGCATCGGTCAGCTCCCAGTAGCCGTTCGCCAATTCCATACGGTTGAGAAACACTTCGAAACGCCGCGCCACCAATTGTTCCGTCGAATCCCTCGTCACCCGCGCCAAGGCCGCCTGGCTGGCGGGGTAATCATAGACGAACACTAAGCCCGGCTCGAGCTGGGGCTCCAGGACATGACTTACCAACAAGTCCAGCCAAAGGTCGCGATCATCGGATTCTATTCCGGTCTCAATCCATTTTCTGGCCTCTGCCTCCAGCTCCGCAGCGCTGGCGGTATGGGGGTCCAGATGCAGGGGCGTAAACCAATCGCGATACGAGATTTTGCGTACCGACAGACCCGGCAAGACGTACTCGAACAGCTGCGCGACCTCGGCCATCAACTGATGATCATCGAAACCGGTGCGATACCACTCCAGCAACGTAAATTCCGGATTGTGGCGACGCCCTTTCTCACCGTTTCGAAATACTTTACCGAGCGAGTAAATCGATCCACTGCCAGCGGCCAACAGACGCTTCATGGCGAATTCCGGCGAGGGCTGCAGGTAAACCGTGGTGTCGCCGCAGCGGGCACGGATCGAATCAATATAGGGATCGGTGACCGCCGCCGCACCCATAACCGGGGCTTCGATTTCCAAAACATCGCGTTCGGCAAAGAACGTTCGTAGCTGCTGATACAAGCGGGCACGAGCACGCAGAGCCTCGATCGAGGCCGATGGCCGCCAAGTCATCGAGCCGCAACTCAATCTTTGGACGCGCGGCCCAGGTACTCTCCGGTACGGGTATCCACACGCAGAACTTCACCCACCCCTACAAACAGCGGCACTCTCACTACAGCGCCGGTACTCAAGGTCGCCGGCTTAGTGCCGCCCTGGGCCGTGTCGCCTTTAAGACCGGGGTCGGTTTCGGTCACTTCCAGCTCCACATGATTGGGCGGGGTAACCGCCAAAGGAGAGCCGTTGTATAGGGTGACCACGCACTTGTCTTGCTCTTTGATCCACTTATACGCATCGCCCACGGCATTTTTATCAGCAGCGTGCTGCTCGAAGTTATCCGGATCCATAAAGTGCCAGAACTCACCGTCGCTGTAGAGGAACTCCAGGGTCAAGTCGGTCACATCGGCACTTTCCAGGCTCTCACTACCTCGGAAGGTGCGCTCCCAAACGCGGCCGGTTTTCAGGTTGCGCAGCTTGACCCGGTTAAAGGCCTGCCCCTTACCCGGCTTGACCAATTCGTTCTCCAGGATGCTGCACGGGTCGCCATCCAACATGACTTTCAACCCAACCCGGAAATCATTGATAGAATAAGTGGCCATAGATCCTCATACCCTCGCGATAAATAGATGCTCGAAAAAGGCGCCCATGATACATCGAACTGTTAGCACATGGCAGGGTTCGCGCTGGCAGGACGAACTAACCAACCTGATTCGCTCCCCTGCCGAACTGATCAAACTGCTGGAATTAGACCCCGCATTACTGCCCCCGGCTCTGGACGCAGCGGAAACTTTTTCCCTGCGTGTACCACGGCCGTACGCGGCGCGCATACGGAAAGGCGACCCCAACGACCCGCTCTTGCGGCAAGTTTTGCCCCTGGGCGATGAGCTGATCGCCGCGCCGGGCTACAGCGCTGACCCTTTGCAGGAAAAAACCACCAACCCACTGCCGGGACTAATCCACAAATATCCGGGCCGGGTGTTATTGGTGGTGTCGGGCAGCTGCGCGATTAACTGCCGCTACTGCTTCCGGCGTCACTTCCCCTACGAAGACAACAACCCCGGTCGCGCCGCCTGGCAACAAGCGCTCGACTATATACGCGCTGACAACAGCATTACGGAGGTGATCTACAGTGGCGGGGACCCGCTGAGTGCCCCCGACCGCCATTTGACGTGGCTGACCCAGGAGGTTGAAGCCATTGCTCATGTGCGCCGACTGCGTATCCACACCCGCCTCCCGGTGGTCATTCCCAGCCGCCTTGACGACGCTTGCCTGGAGTGGATGAGCGGGCACCGCCTGCACACCAGCCTGGTCATTCACAGCAACCACGCCAACGAGATCGACCAACATCTGGCGGAGGCTTTGCAGCGCACCCGTGCGGCCGGCATTATTCTGCTCAATCAAACCGTGCTGCTCAAGGGCGTCAATGACTCCCTGCCGGTATTGAGCGATCTGAGCGAGCGATTATTCGCCTGCGGAGTACTGCCTTATTACCTTCACTTGCTGGACAAAGTCACCGGTGCGCAGCATTTTGACGTGGAGCCTGAACTTGCGTTAACTCTACACCAGCAGCTGCGTGATACGCTGCCCGGTTATTTGGTGCCCAAATTAGTGCGGGAACTCCCTGGCGCGCAGAGCAAAACACCGGTAGTGTAGCGTCAGAGCCATTGGCTAGCGTGCGGCTAACCCTGACCGCCCTGTAACGAGCTGTTCCATAACAATGATCGACGAAACGACACTGACCGCCTGGCTGGCTCGCATCAAATTGCCTGAGCGGGATTTAGATGCGTTGAGTTTCTGCGCCAGCAACAAGCCCGCCCGTGTACGCGCCTGGGTGCAAGAATTGCCCATGACGCGGGTCAGCTATGTATGCAGCCTGCTGTATCAAGCGTTGCCCGAGGTGGCGCGGCTAAAAATAGCGCCCGCGCAACGTCTTGAGATGCTGGAGTGCCTACGCCCAGCGGTGCAACAATCCATCGAAAGCCTTTCGCAGCAGTTTCTCAACCAACCGGTCATCCTGCCCGAGCCAGCGCGCAAGGCGGCGACGGTCACCATGGCGTTGCAAAAGCATCTGAGCAACGCCTATTTGGTAGCCGTAGCCGATTTTGCTCAAACGCCTAACGACACCGAAGCCCTACCGGCCTGGGCGCTCGCCGTTCATCGGAGCATTACCGGGCTCGGGCTTTTGCTGCTTCGCAGCTACCAGCTCTACACCCCCAGACCGGCACAGCTGTGGAATGAGTTGCACGCTCTTTATGCACTGGCCGAGGCGGCACAGCTTCATCAGCTGCCGGTGGATGACCCCCTGCCACACCATGAGCAGCTGAACACGATTCAGCTGACCTATATGCGCCTTCTTTTAATGGCCACCGCACACCCCAACCAGCTGCGCCAAGATGAAATCACCTCCACGTATTGGGCACTGGAAGAGCTGGCACCACTGGCGCGATTGCTGACATTCAGCGCCGGTCAACAAGATAATCTGTACGCGGTGTCTCTGGACGGCAACCAGCCGCCTCAATACAAAACACGCCTACCCCGGGGCACGCACAATCTGCGGGAATTGGATACCAGCCAGATCGTGGCCGCATTGCGCGCCGAACAGCCCCCAGGTGGACGCCACACACGGAACCGCTACGGTCTTTTGCCGCCCCTTAACGACCATCTGATTCGGGCTTGGCATGTGGTGAGTCAGCGCAGCTTTGAGCGGCAGCCGGCCCGCGGCCAGGTAGAGCTGACGGTGGGTCTATCCAATGTGCACTTTCACCTGTCCGGCCAGACTCCTTTTAAGCTGTTTCTCGACCAAGCGAGCGGCGTCGATGACGATCGGGACAACCCCTTTAATGAACGGTCCTCAGCTCTTAACGAGCCCCTTGGCTTTCAAACCGCCGACGCCGACGATCCCTGGGGCGGCGCATTTGATGCGGGGAAACTGCAGCTGGCGGGCAGCCAACTGTCCAGCGTCAATATCGAATGCGCTATAAAACAGCAGCAACAGGAGGAGTATCAGGGCGAGCATCCCATCTATGCGATCTCCATTGTCGACACGAGTCTTGGCGGATATTGTCTGGAGTGGCGCGAACACATTCCCTCCCAAGTAAAGGCGGGGGAGTTGTTGGGCATTCGCGAGCAGGGGCGGCGCAAGTGGAGCCTGGCGGTGGTACGCTGGATGCGGCAGAGCCGTAACTCCACACTGCTAGGGCTGCAAGTGTTGTCACCGCACGCCGTGGCACTGGCGGCTGCTGTGGTGCACAAAACCGATGCGCGCTCTGAGTATCTGCGCGTACTGCAACTGCCCGCGCTCAAAGCCATAAACCAGCCCACCACGTTGATCACCAACGCCCTGTCGTTTCACGAATACAGCAAGGTACAGCTATACCGGCCAGCGGACACCGCCGCAGACGAGTCGGCCGGAACGGTCACGCCCATCCAGTTAACCCGGCGGCGTTTTTCCACGGGTGCGATCAGCCAATTCGAATTCCGCACCCTATCGGCCCCTGCAGGGTCCCTTGCTACCGCAGGTTCGCCGCCGTAATTGCTCGGACGGCCGGAAACGAAAGTGCCACCCGGGTGCCCGGTGAAAATGGCATACAAAACGACAATGGCCATTGAGAGGCCCCGCGAATGGGGTAAGATAGTGGTTTTCAAGGCACAAGCCCTCTCTGCACAGCGCTTTTTGGCGGGGCACAGGGCTTTTTGGCGGAATGGGCGGCGCCCAGCACACCCCAAGACACAAAAAGTAAAAACACTCGGCCGCCGTCAACAATAACAAGCGCGCCGCTATAACCCGTAGGAATTAGAGTACTAATACGCTTTTATGGATGCCAACGATACTGTTCGCCTGCTGATTCTGAACGATTCGCGCTCGGAAGCTGAGCGGCTGATAAGCATGTTGCATAACGCCGGACGCCCCACCCGGGCGCAACACGTTACCAGTGAAGAGGCGCTGGCCAAGCTCCTGCAGGAGCAAGCCTGGGACCTGCTGATTGGCCACGATCAGACCAGCAATGTCACCCCGGCCGTGGCGCTGAAACAGATCCGTCGTCTGAACCGCGATGTGTCCGTAATCCTACTCACGGACGACGATGCCGGCGCGGCTATCGTGGAAGGGCTCAAGCTCGGCGCCCATGATGTCGTGCCTCTGGATCAAGACCAACATTTACTGCAGGTTATTCAGCGTGAGCTGGGCAACCGTGAGCAACGCAAAGCCCGGCGCTTAGCCGATCGGCGGTTCCGGGAAGCCGAGCGACGCAGCCAGCAGCTGCTGGACAGCTCGCGCGATGCCATTGCCTACGTGCAGGATGGTCTCTACCTCTACGCCAACGAATCCTTCGCCGAGCTTTTTGGCTACGCCGATCGGGACGATATCGACTGTTTGCCCATTATGGATATGGTCGATGATAAAGACCAAAGCCGCCTGAAAAACTTTCTCAAAGATTTTAACTTTAAAGGCGAAGAGGCTGAGAGTACGACGCTGCAGTTTATGGGCGTAAAGCAAGACGGCGGCACCACGCCGATTAGTCTGGAAGTGGCCCGCGCCACATTTGATGAAGAACCCTGCATTCAGTTTTTAGCGCGCGCCAACCAGGCCGTGGGACAAAGCGAAGAGCTGGTCGCGCAGATGAAAGAAATGAAATGGCGCGACCTCGCCACAGGCTTGTACAACCGCCAGTACCTGGTAGAGCGGTTGGACAAGCTGGTAGGCGCCGAGATGACCAGCGAACACGAATCCAGCTTGTTATACATTGATATCGACCACTACGCAGAGCGAGTTCAAGCCAGCTTTGGCGTCGCCGGTGCCGACCTGGCCCTGGCCGATTTGGCAGGGCTACTGCGCGAGCAGGTCCAGGAAGGCGAAATTCTGGCTCGTTTTGGGGACACCGCTTTTACCATCCTGATTCCCAAGATTACCGCCGATGCCGCCATTCAGAGAGCGGAAAGTCTGTGCAAAACCATCGAGGACCACATCGTCGATGTGAACCACAAAACCCTGCAGCTGACCGCCAGCATCGGGCTTTCACTGATCAGCGAAACCACCACCAGCGCCGAGGCGGCCATTGACCAAGCGGTCGAGGCCATGGAAAAAGCCCGCGCTGAACAAGATGGCAACGCCGCCCGACTCTATGAGCCGGAAATGAGCGACGATGAAAGACAAGAGCGCGATATTGCCGCCGATGTGCAGCGCGCGCTGGAAAGTGATCGGTTCCGTTTGCTGTTTCAACCGATTATCAGCCTGCGTGGCTCGGAAGATGAGCACTATGAGGTGCTGCTGCGCATGCTCAATGAGCACGATGAAGAGGTCTCGCCCAGTGAGTTTTTAGAGACGGCTAACCGAATGGGCGTGGGCAATAAAATTGATCGATGGGTGATTTTAGAATCCATCAAACAGCTGTCCCAGCATCGCGCGAAAGGCAACAACAACACCAAGCTGATCATCAACTTAAGCCGCGATTCTCTATGCGACGAATCGCTGCCGCCATGGCTTGGCGTAGCGTTCAAAGCCGCCAAACTGCCCAGTGACAGCATTATTTTTCAGGCCAACGAGGTGGACATTACCAACCACCTGAATGCCGCCAAAGCGTTTGCCCAAGCTCTCAACAAGCTCAACACCAAAATGGCAATCAGTGGGTTTGGCTGCTCCCTCAACCCCTTCAACGTGTTCAAGCACGTACCGCTGGATTTCGTAAAAGTGGACGGCTCGTTCACCCAAGATATTCAGGACAATAACGAAAAGCCCGAAACGCTGATCAACCTGATCAAGGACTTGCACGCGGAGAACGTCAGCACGGTTGTGCCCTTCGTGGAGAACGCCAGCGTCCTGGCCACACTGTGGCAAGCCGGCGTGCACTATATTCAGGGCTACTACCTACAAGAGCCCAGCGCGAACATGAATTACGATTTCAATATGGAAAGCTAAGCCAAGTTAAGAAAGGCTAAGCAGGACCATAAGCCGATACATCCGCTGCCTATTAAGGCAGCCGGTCACGATCGCGCAAACCCAGCAAATACAAAATGGCATCCAGCCCGAGGGTTGAAATGGCGTGCTCCGCCGAGGCTTTGACCAAAGGTTTGGCTCGAAAGGCAATTCCCAGGCCGGCCACGTTCAGCATCGGCAGATCGTTAGCACCGTCACCCACCGCGATTACCTGCTCCAGCGCAATGCCTTCCTGCTCCGCCAGCATCGCCAGTAATTGAGCCTTGCGTTCACCATCCACCACAGGCCCGACCACTCGCCCGGTCACCTTGCCATTTTCGGTTTCCAGCTGGTTGGCGTATACGTAATCGATTCCCAAGCGCTGCTGAATATAGCGCCCAAAATACTCGAAGCCGCCGGAGAGAATCGCGGTTTTATAGCCGAGGCTTTTTAGCGCTGCCAGCAGCTTCTCAGCGCCTTCAGTCAGGCGAAGATTTTTGGCGATCTCAGCCAAAACCGATTCATCCAGACCCCGCAGCAGCGCCAGACGCTGCGCAAAACTCTCTTTGAAATCCAGCTCGCCGCGCATGGCCGCCTCGGTGATGGCCACCACCTGATCGCCCACCCCGGCCGCTTTGGCCAGTTCGTCGATCACCTCGGCNTCGATCAACGTCGAGTCCATATCAAAACACACCAAACGGCGGTTACGCCGGTAAATGGTGTCTTTCTGGAAGGCGATATCCACTTCCAAACGAGTAGACAGCTCCATGAAATCCGCGCGTAACTGACGGGTATCCTGAGGCATGCCACGGACGGAAAATTCCACGCAGGCGTTGCTATGGGTATCGAGCGATTCCAGCGGCACACGCCCAGACAGACGGTTGATGTGGTCGATATTCAACCCGTGTTTAACGGTGACCGCCGTCAGCTGAGCGATCTGTTCCGCGGTGACCTGGCGCGACAGTAGCGTCACGATATGGCGGGGCTTGCCTTGCTGCTGCACCCAGTTGTGATAACGCTCCCGGCTGATGCTCTCAAACCGAACCCGCACCTCCAATCCCGCCAGCGTTTGCCGAATTTCCTCCTGCAACGCCGCGCCAGCAATTTGTCCGCCATCCAGCGCCACCAACATGCCCAGAGCCAGATTATCGTGAATCACGGCCTGGCCAATATCGAGAACGCTGGCCCCGTAGTTGGCCAGCAAACCGGTAATAGCCGAAGTGACACCTGGCTTGTCGTCACCGAACACGTTAATCAGCAGAATATCTTTCACACGGACTCACTTATCGAAACGCCGCCCGCCGCAAGCGCGGACAAGAGCGATAGCGATGGTTGAATTGATGATAAAGAACAGTCGCACAAAACGGCGAATAAAAACCGCGCCATTATACCGGTTCCTGCCTCGGCGCGCTTATTTACGCTAGAATGGCGGCACTTTACGGATAGAGCACAAGAAAAGGATACCCTTTCAGCCTCTACCCAAATGATACCGGCGCCCCGCGCCAACTACCCGTACCAGTTACCCATTGGATGTCCCATGTCGTTTCTGCATCGTTTGACCGCACGCCCACTTGTGCCCTTATGCAGCGCGTTAATTGCCATACTGGGCATTCTGGCCGGTGTGCTGTACTGGCATCACAGCCTGCGAAACCAGGAAGTGTACCTGGCGCACTTTGGCCAGGCCCTGGCGAGCCATGCGGCCCGTCAGGCGGTCAACCCGACCCTGAACCAGGATTTGATCAGTCTTCAGGTCATCCTGCAGGAGTTGACCCGTCACCCCCACATCGCCGGGGCCACCATTCACGATGTCGAACAACAACTGCTGGTACAAAGCGGTTTTTCAGAGGACGACTCGGTAAGCCACAGCGCCCCCATCGCGTTGCACAACAATGTGGCGGGCTATTTACGCATCACCACGGCGCCACCGTCGCTGAGCAGCCAGGATTGGCGATTTTTCGGTTTATGGTCACTTCTCGTGCTTCTGGCGATGACCGTACCCTGGATGCCTGACACGCTAAGCCGATGGCGCCGCGCCGCACCGGACGCGCCGGCAGCCCCTGAGTCCGCCTTGGCGGAAACACCCCCAGGCGATCCAGTCACCGTGCGCTTGGTTCTGGAAATCCGCAACT
The DNA here is from genome assembly GCA_027322215.1 of Marinimicrobium sp. Classification (GTDB taxonomy): domain Bacteria; phylum Pseudomonadota; class Gammaproteobacteria; order Pseudomonadales; family Cellvibrionaceae; genus JAVDDU01. Next base: position 7,020 of record DAHVRW010000030.1, on the reverse strand, counting down.
TGCCCTTACTGCACCAACAACTGAATCTCGATAGTTTCAGCCAAGTGGTAACCTATTTCGAAGAGCAACTCCAAGGTGTACTGACACTGTACGGAGGCCGCCGAAGTGCGCTTGCGCAGCATTGGCTGCTGCTGGATTTTGAAGGCTATGACCGCAGCGACTGTGCTGTACGCGCCCTTTGCAGCGCCTGGCTACTGGCGGAGTTAACACGCACCAACCCCGGCCCCAAGCTGCGACTGCGGGCTCACGCTTTCCCCCTAAGCGACCAACCCACCAGCCTGCTGGAAGAGCTCAGCGAACAGCTGGGCGACGGCAACCCGACCATGGACGGCATCTCCCTTGCCGGCGAGTTATTGGATGAGGCTGTGCAAGAGCATCTGCATCTGGATCCGGATTCGGGCCGTCTTCTAGATATCCAACCCTCTTACAAAGACCTGCTGCAAAAGCAACAAAAGCAATTGCAGCAGTTCACTGTCGCCGACAACGCCTGATCGGGTATACCGCTCAGGCTGCACGAGCCCGGCAAGGTGGGTACACTTGACCCTATTCGACAAATAAAAGAGACCGGTATGCACCTTCACATTCTCGGAATTTGTGGCACCTTCATGGGCAGCTTGGCGCTGCTGGCGAAAGAGCTGGGACATACCGTCACCGGCAGCGATGCCAACGTCTACCCACCCATGAGCACCCAACTGGCAGAGGCTGGCATTGAGCTAATGTCCGGCTACGAGCCCGAACATCTGCAACCGGCACCGGATTTGGTCATCGTGGGCAACGCGCTCAGTCGCGGCAATCCGGCTGTGGAGTATCTGCTCAACCAAGGCTTGCCCTACACCTCGGGCCCTCAATGGCTGTGCGAACAGGTGTTGCCGGGCAAGTGGGTACTGGCGGTGGCCGGTACGCACGGCAAAACCACCACTGCCAGTATGCTTGCCTGGATTCTGGAGTTTGCCGGTATGGCGCCGGGGTTTTTGATAGGCGGAGTGACACAAAACTTTCCCCAATCCGCGCGGTTAGGCGAGACGCCGTTTTTTGTGGTGGAGGCGGATGAGTACGACAGTGCGTTTTTTGATAAGCGCGCCAAGTTTGTCCATTACCGGCCCCGCACGCTAATTGTGAATAATCTGGAATTCGATCACGCGGATATTTTCCCCGACCTGGCGGCCATTCAACGCCAGTTTCACCACTTGGTGCGCACCGTGCCCAGCGAGGGGTTGATTATCAACCCCGAGGCCGACGCAGCCGTGGAGCAAACCCTGGCCATGGGCTGCTGGACCCCCCGGGACACCTTTGCCCTGGCCGACACCGACGCACCCTGGCAAGCTCGATTGATCAACGCCGACGGTGGCCATTTCGAGCTGCTGCACAATGGCCAACCTCTGGCCGAAGTAGAGTGGGCTCTTAGCGGCGAACACAATGTGCACAATGCCCTGGCCGCTGTGCTGGCGGCTCGCCATGTGGGCGTGAGTCCCCCCATCGCTGCCCAGGCTTTGTCTCAGTTCGGTGGCGTCAAGCGGCGCATGGAGTGCCTTGCGGACATCCACGGTGTGCGGGTATACGACGATTTCGCCCACCATCCCACCGCCATTGAAACCACTTTAGCGGGACTGCGTGCCAAGGTGGGGACTGAAAAGATCATCGCCCTGATTGAGCCTCGCTCCAACACCATGCGCATGGGCGTGCATCGGGACCGGCTCCATCATGCCTGCGCCGATGCCGACGCGGTGTTTTGGTATCAGCCACACGAGGCGGAGTGGGATATGGCGGAAACCGTGGCGCACAGCCCGGTTCCGGCCAAGCTGATGCGCGGCATAGACGAGCTGATTCACGGGGCCCTGACCCTGGCCGAACCCAACAGCCACTTGGTGATTATGAGCAATGGCGGCTTCGACGGTTTGCACCAGAAACTCGTCGACCAATTGCGCCGCCACACGCTTTAACTGACCACACCGTTTATTCACTCCATGACCGGAGAGCACCATGGAAACACTACGTACCGTGACCCTGGCCATGACTGGCGCATCAGGCGCTCAGTATGGACTTCGCCTGTTACAGTGCTTATTGGCCGCTGACTGTCGGGTGTATCTGCTGTTATCCAATGCCGCACAAGTGGTGATTCGCACCGAGACCAACCTGGAGCTGCCGGATGAGCTGGAAGATCAGCAGGCACTGCTCGCCCAGCGCTACGGCGCCGACGACGATCAGTTAATTCTGTTCGGCCGCGAGGACTGGTTTTCCCCCGTGGCATCCGGCTCCAGCTCGCCCAGCTCCATGGTCATCTGCCCAGCCAGCGGCGGCTGTCTGTCCGCCATCGCCCACGGCGCCAGCAACAACCTCATCGAGCGGGCTGCAGATGTGGCCCTGAAGGAACGCCGCCAGCTGATTGTGGTGCCCCGGGAAGCGCCCTATTCCGCGCTGCACCTGGAGAACATGCTCACCTTAACTCGCATGGGTGCCGTGGTTGTGCCCGCCAGCCCCGGCTTTTACATGCAGCCCACCACGATCGAAGACGTGGTGGATTTTATCGTGGCGCGCATTCTCGATCAGTTGGGTATTGAGCAGGACCTGATGCCCCGATGGGGCGAGGATTGACGCAGCGCGGCGTCCACTGAAGCAAGACGTCGAAGGCTGACCGGCTGGTTTAGCCGGTCTCCTCAGTCTGCGCGCGCACCCTCTCCCACCAGTACATCGTTTGTTTTCTCGCTGGGCCCCACCGGTAGCCGCCCAACGCACCGCTTTTTTGTATTACCCGATGACATGGAATCACAAAGGCCACGGGGTTGGCCGCCACCGCGCTCGCCACGGCGCGGCTGGCGGTTGGGCGGCCGAGCCCCGCAGCCAAACCGGAATAGCTGACCACCGCTCCCGGCGGTATACGCAACAGGGCACGCCAGACCATGACCTGAAAGTTGCTCCCGGATACATGCAGCGATAGCGGTTTGTGCTCCGTCCCTGATGGGACAAACATCTGACTCGCCAACGGGGCCGTGACCGAAGCGTCCTCGGACACCTCGGCCAATGGCCAGTGCGCTTTCAGATCGGCCAGCGTCTGCTCCAGCGGGACGTAGTCTAAAAACGCGGCCCGACAGATGCCTCGAGCCGTGGCGGCCACAAATATCCGGCCGAAGGGCGTCAGGTGCGTACCGTACACAATATTCAGTCCTTGCCCTCGGCTCCGATGCTCACCGGGGGTGACCGCTTCGAGCGTGACATAGTGGTCGTACAGGCGCGAGCCGCTGCTCAATCCCAGTTCCTGGCTGACATCGAGCAAGGATCCGGGCTCCAGCAGCAAAGGCTTGCTGCGCTCAAGGGTTACTGTTTGCAGAAAACGTTTGGGCGTAACCCCCACCCAGCGGCTGAACAGCCGCTGGAAATGCCATGGGCTCAGGTGCACATGCTCCGCGATCTGGGCCAGACTCGGCTGTTCATCGGCCCGCTCCACCACAAAAGTGATGGCCTTGGCCATGCGCTCGTAATCAGCCATTGTGGACATGATGGGTACCGCTAGAAACTGTGTCAGATATGCCGGGCTTACCGTGCAAACGTTCGTTGCATCGGGGTGAGAGGATGATGACGCGAATACCGCCGGGAGGCGACCCGAATCTTGCGCTATCGCGCCCGCGCCCGGCCGTGGTTCACGACTGGGCGCACTGGCGGGTTAAACGTAGCGCTTTACCAGCGCCCGGGTCTTTTCCAGAGCGCCGCGGTTATTCTCCGTAACGGTCAACGCTGCCTGCCCCCGCCGCCGTCGCAGCTCCGGGTCTTGGATCAATTGCGCCAACTGTTCAGCCAGTTGCGCCGGTGTATCCGTCAATACCAGAGCGCCGGCATCCACCAGCAGGCGTGACATTTCGGCAAAATTAAACTGGCTGGAGCCGCTTAACAGGGGCAAGCCCCACGCCGCGGGCTCCACCAAATTGTGGCCACCGTTAGGCACCAGACTGCCACCCACAAACGCCATATCGCTGGCGCCAAAAAACAGCAGCAGCTCCCCCATGGTATCGCCCACCACCACCTGGGTTTGAGCGTCCACCGGCTCTTGCCGGCTGCGCCGCACAGTCACCAGATTCCGGCGCCGGCACAGCGCCGCCACCGTGTCGAAGCGCTCCGGATGACGCGGTACCAATACCAGCAACGGCGGCGTCTCCACTTTCTGAATGAGCTGCTGGTAGGCGTCCAGAATGGGCTCATCTTCACCCTGATGGGTGCTGGCCACCACCCACACCAACCGTTCACTGCCCTGAACCCATTGCTCCCGCAGAGCCGCAGCACGGGTCCGCATACCCTCGTCCAGGGTCAAGTCAAATTTGATATTGCCGGTGAGCTCGCACGCCTCGGGCGGCAGTCCCAATGCTTGGAAACGCTCCGCATCGGCCTGTCCTTGCACTCCAGCCACGCTCAGGCGCTGCAACATTGGGCGCGTCAAACCCGAAAAACGCTGATAACCCCGGGCGGATTTGGCCGAGAGGCGGCCATTGATGAGCAGCACCGGGATTTCCCTCTTGGCGCAGGCGGCAATGGTGTTAGGCCAGAGCTCCGTTTCCATAATCAGTAACAGGCTCGGCTGGGTGCGTCGAAGAAAGCGAGCCACACAGTCCGGCAAGTCGTACGGCGCGTACACATGCCATACCCGATCTCCCAATGCCGCCCGCACCCGCTCAGAGCCGGTGGGCGTGGTGGTGGTGATGACCAGTTGAACGTCCGGGTCCTGCAACAGACTACGCACCAGCGGCAGTGCGCCTAAAAATTCACCCACAGACACCGTATGCAGCCAAATAACCGTGCTTCGGGTTTCCAGCGTCGGCACCCAGCCGAAGCGCTCGCCCCAACGGTCCGCGTAATCCGGCGCGCGCAAAGCCCGCCATAACAGACGCACCAGCACCAAAGGCGTAGCCAAGTAAAGAATCAAACTGTAAACAAAACGCATAGCAAGCTTTCTCGGGGAAAATCAGCGGCGCACAGGATACCATTGCCGCGCGCTCAACGCTGCGGGTCGAATGCACCTTTTGGGCTGTAAAAGTACAGGCTTGTGCAAATCCGGGGCGCTAAACACGCCGTTCGGGCGGGCCTCGACAGGCGGAGCCGGGCGATACGCTGGTACAATGGCGGCTTTTGTCGCAACTGGTGTCCCAATGGCGTCTACCCTCCCCGTGATTGAGCTGGACCTGGTCGTCGTCGGTGGCGGCGTGGCCGGACTATGGCTAATTAACCGTCTGCGAAGCGCAGGCTATGACGCCGTGCTACTGGAGTCCCGCGCCCTCGGCGGTGAGCAAAGCATGGCCTCACAAGGGATGATTCACGGCGGCATCAAATACGGTTTGAGTGGTCAGCTGGGCGCGGCATCCCAGGCCTTGGCGGAAATGCCCGAACGCTGGCGCCGCTGCCTTAGCGGCAACGGTGAGGTGGACTTACGCCACACCAACGCTTTGAGTGAGCCCCTGTGCCTGTGGTCGACCGGGGGGCTGGGCGCCCGGGTACAGACTATGCTCGCCAGCCGAGCGCTGCGGGGACGCAACCAACGTTTAATTGACGACCAGAGGCCTCAGCCGCTGAACCATCCGCAATTTCGCGGCGCCGTATACGCGCTCTCCGATCTGCTGCTGGATATACCCAGCCTGGTCGCCAACCTAAGCTCCAATGCTCACGGCGCCCTGTTGCGGCCCACGAACATACGGTTGAAGCGGGACCATAACGGTGACGTCAGTATGGAGCTGGAGACTCCAGCGGGCTTACAGGAAGTACGCGCACGCCGGTTCATTTTTACCGCCGGCCAAGGCAACGCCGATTTATTGAGCCAGCTCGGCCTGACCCAGCCCGCCATGCAGACTCGGCCCCTGCGCCAACTGATGGTTAAGAGCCGCCACCTTCGGCCCCTGTTTGGCCATTGCCTTGGCAAAGGCAGCCGGCCGCGCCTGACCGTGTCCAGCCACCGGGCCTGCGATGGGGACTGGATATGGTACCTGGGCGGCGAACTGGCGGAAACGGGCGCACAGCTATCACACACCGAGCTGGTGACCCAGGGACAGGCTGAGCTGGCTCAGTTGTTTCCCTGGCTGGACTGGCAGCAGGCGCAGTGGCGCAGCCTGTTTGTTCAGCGAGCCGAGCCCCTTCAAAACAACACGCAGCGCCCTGAGGGCGCGAGCCTGCAGTCTGTACCGGAATGTAACAAGCTGTTGGTGGGCTGGCCCACTAAGCTCACACTGGCGCCCCACTTAGCGGATCTGGCTCTGGCCGAGGTCAGGCGAGCGGAAATACTGCCCACCGGCACCGCCGGGTGCCGAGCGTTAAACACACATTTGCCGGTGCCGCCACTGGCCGATGCGCCCTGGCAAACGGCCTTCGAGGAGGCGAAATGACACTCTTACCATTTCAACGGCCGTTGGGCCGTACCGGGCTGATGGTCAGCCCCATTGGCTTGGGAACCGTGAAGCTGGGCCGCAACCAAGGGCTAAAACACCCGCAACCTTTTGAACTCCCCAGTCGTAAAGAAGCCGAATATCTATTGGATTGCGCACACGATCTGGGAATTAACTTCATCGATACCGCCGCCGCTTACGGCAGCAGCGAAGCCCGTCTGGGAGAACTCTTGCAGGGCCGCCAGCAGGATTGGATTGTCTGCACCAAGGCCGGGGAGGAGTTCGAAGCGGGCCAGTCCCGCTTCGATTTTACCCCCGAACATATGCGCGCCAGTGTCGAGCGCAGCCTGCGGCGCCTGCGCCGTGACTATCTGGACTTGGTGCTGATACACTCCGACGGCAATGACGAGGACCTGTTGCATCGTTACGGCACCGTGCAGGCACTGGCGGAGCTCAAACAAGAGGGCTTAATTCGCGCCTGCGGCGTGTCGTCCAAAACACTGGACGGCGGGCTGCTTCTAGCGCAATATGCCGATGCGTTGATGGTGGCGTGCAATCCGCACGAGCGCGATCAGATTCCAGTGATCGAGGCCTGCCAAAGCCTGGGTACTGGTGTTCTCATCAAGAAAGCTCTGGCCAGTGGCCACCTGTGCACCGATGCGCC
>DAHVRW010000309.1 GCA_027322215.1 Marinimicrobium sp. | reverse complement strand
TGTCCTTCGCCGGCGTGGCGCTGCTGGTGTACGCGCTGCAAGCCGGGCGCGGCTGGCGCGCGTGGCTAACCGAGTTGGGTCTGGCGCAAGCGATGATGGCGTTGGCGCTGCTGCCGCTGACCGTGCTGCTGTTCGGTCAGGCCTCGCGCGTGGGGCCGCTGGCCAATCTGGTGGCGGTGCCGCTGATGGGCTTCGTGATCGTGCCGCTGACCCTGCTGGCCAGCCTGATGCTGGTGGCAGGCCTGCCCGGTGGCGTGACGGTGACGCGGTTCGCCGCGTGGTTGATGCGCGCGCAGTGGGATCTGCTGCAGCACATGGCGGCCTGGCCGTGGGCACTGGCGTGGCTGCCGTGGGCGGGCGCGGGCGCATTCATGCTGGCTTGCGTTGGCGTGCTGTGGATGCTGGCGCCGCGCGGCGTGCCGGCGCGACTGCTCGGGCTGCCGCTGCTGTTGCCGCTGCTGTGGCCGCAGCAACAGCGCCCTGTAGCGGGTGAGTTTCAGG
>DAHVRW010000308.1 GCA_027322215.1 Marinimicrobium sp. | reverse complement strand
GTCATCCCGGAAGGCGCGCAGCCCTCCGCCAACGTCATCCCGGACGCCACACGGCCCCGTACCGACGTCATCCCGGACGGCGCGCAGCGCCGAGCCGGGATCCAGGTGAGCGCCACGCATGCACCTCTGGATCCCCGCCTGCGCGGGGATGACCAAGGGAGCGGACTCTTCGATGGCTTCCCGGACGATGTGCTTCCGGGCGCCGGCCGATGATGATGCGCGTGCTGCTGGCCGAGGACCAGTCGCTGGTGCTGGGCGCGCTGGCGGCGCTGCTGGCGCTGGAGTCCGACATCGAGGTGGTCGGCCGCGCCAGCGACGGCGAGGCGGCCTGGCGCGAGCTGCAGCGCCTCAAGCCCGATGTGCTGGTGACCGACATCGAGATGCCCGGTCTGACCGGGCTGGAACTGGCGCAGCGCGTGCAGCGCCACGAATTGCCGATGAAAGTGGTCATCGTCACCACCTTCGCCCGCGCCGGTTTCCTGCGCCGCGCGCTGGATGCCGGCG
>DAHVRW010000307.1 GCA_027322215.1 Marinimicrobium sp. | reverse complement strand
TCACGCCCTCTTCCGGTTGTGGTTCGGCGCCGCGCAGGTAACCGGGCAAGTCGTCGAGTACCGTGCTCAGCAGGCGCGCGCCCTGCTCGGCCAGACGATCGTGCAGCTCGCCGCCGGTTTCGTCATCGCCGATGGGCAGCGCTTCGCTGAGCAACATCGGGCCGGTATCCAGGCCGGCGTCCATCTTCATGATGGTATTGCCGGTTTCGCGGTCACCGGCCAGGATCGCCCACTGGATCGGTGCCGCGCCGCGCCAGCGCGGCAGCAACGACGCGTGCACGTTCCAGCAGCCCTGGCGCGGCAGCGCCAGCACCGCGCGCGGCAGGATCAGGCCGTAGGCCACCACCACCAGCAGATCCGGCGCCAGCGCGGCCAGCTGCTCGCGCACCGCGCGCGGCTGCATCGACTCGGGCTGCAGCACCGGCACACCGGCCGCCAGCGCGGCCAGCTTGACGGGGCTCTCCGTCAGCGTGCGGCCGCGACCGGCCGGGCGATCGGGCTGCGTG
>DAHVRW010000306.1:250-506 GCA_027322215.1 Marinimicrobium sp. | reverse complement strand
AGTGCGCATCAGCCGCATGCCCACCGGCAGCGCGGTGGTTCACGCCTTGCCCCAGATTGCCGCCGCGGCCCCGATCCAAGCACCCGCCGCGCCGGTGGCGGAGGCACCCAAAGCGCGCTCGAACGAGCACGTGGTCACCGCACCCATGGTCGGGACTTTCTATGCCTCGCCAACCCCGGGGGCCAAGTCGTTCGTCGAGATCGGCGATGAAATCAAGGTCGGCCAAGTACTGTGCATCATCGAAGCGATGAAGATG
>DAHVRW010000306.1:0-240 GCA_027322215.1 Marinimicrobium sp. | reverse complement strand
TCGAGGCCGACCGGGCCGGGCGCATCACCTCGGTCATGGCACGCAACGGTGACCCGGTCGAGTACGGCCAGCCCCTGTTCGTAATCGAATAAGCGCCCCCGCCATGCTCGAGAAGGTCCTGATCGCCAACCGCGGCGAAATTGCCCTGCGCATCCTGCGCGCCTGCCGCGAGCTCGGCTTGAAGACCGTCGCGGTGCACTCGACCGCCGACTACAGCCTCAAGCACGTGCTGCTCGCGGA
>DAHVRW010000305.1 GCA_027322215.1 Marinimicrobium sp. | reverse complement strand
CAGCGCGGCGGATCTCGAGAGCGCCGTAAGCAAACACCACAACGACCGCGCCAATGAGCACAACCGTCGGCCACAGGGGGTGGCCGGCGGCGAAGTCGAAGCCGAGACACACGGCGAGGATGAGCCGCAGCACTCGAGCGCCGAGTTCCGGTGTGACCTGCGACTGTTGCCGATATCCCCGAATAAACGAGCGGCGAATGGCGCGCATCGACATCGCTTAATCCTCCTCAGTCCTCGGAGTGTCCGAAGCGAAGCCCCGGCGCGCTGACCCCACCTTCATGTGGCAACCCGCGGTGTGCCTGACCCGCATGGTGCTGCGCCTGCCGCAAGAGTTTGCTGGCTGCGGACGGTTCTTTCTTCCCGCCTTCGCCGTCTCCGGTGCCGCCGGCCCCAGGGCTGCCGCCAGCGGAGCTCGGGGCCGACAGTTGATCTGGTCCGCCCGTGCCGGGGGCGCTGCCGGTCGACGGTGCATCCCCGCCACCCTTGCCACCGCCGCTGAAGGGAGT
>DAHVRW010000304.1 GCA_027322215.1 Marinimicrobium sp. | reverse complement strand
TCAGCTACTTTGCTTTCACGGGTACGCCGAAGCACTCCACCCTCATGCTGTTTGGTCGCCCGGCCGATCCTTCGCGTCCGGCATCGAAATCCAACTTGCCGCAGCCTTTCCACCGGTACCCCATGCGTCAGGCCATCGAAGAGGGCTTCATCCTCGACGTGTTGCGCGGCTATGTACCCTACAAAACAGCCTTCAACCTCGCCAAGCAAGTGGGCGATATCAAGCGCGTCAGCGGCAAACAGGCCAAACGGGCGCTGGCCCAATGGATGTCCCTGCATCCCACCAATGTCACACAGAAAGTGCAGTTCATCATTGAGCACTTTCACAAGAATGTTGAATTCTTGCTCGATGGCAAGGCCAAGGCGATGGTGGTCACCAGCTCGCGGGCGGCGGCCGTGCGTTACAAGAAGGGCTTTGACCGCTACATCGAGAAGCACCCCGAATATGCCGCCATTCGTTCCCTGGTCGCCTTCTCGGGCAAGCTGACCGGCAGGCAGGTAATCCAC
>DAHVRW010000303.1 GCA_027322215.1 Marinimicrobium sp. | reverse complement strand
GGCACCAGCCGATAGCCGACCTCCAGGCCCACCGGATCGACCGGGCGGACATCCTCCCAGGACAACTCACGGGTTTCCGGCGCGGCGGGCGCCGGTTGCGGCGCCGGGGCGAGCCTGGCCGCCGCGCGGCGGCGGTGGATCAGCAGCGCCGCCGTGCCGCACACCGCCGCCATCAGCAGGAACGGCACATTCGGCATGCCCGGGATCAGGCCCATCACCCCGAGCAGCCCGCCGGCGACGGCGATGGTCTTCGGATTGCCGAACAGCTGCCGGCCGAGCTCCCCGCCCATGTCCTGCGGCCGCGACATGCGCGTCACGATGAGCGCCACCGCGGTCGAGAGCAGCAGGGCCGGGATCTGCGCCACCAGCCCGTCGCCGATGGTGAGCAGCGTGTAGGTGTGCAGCGCGGCGCTGAGGGCCATGCCGTGACCGATGGTGCCGATCGCGAGCCCGCCGATGATGTTGATGAGCAGGATCAGGATGCCGGCGATCGCATCGCCGCGAAC
>DAHVRW010000302.1 GCA_027322215.1 Marinimicrobium sp. | reverse complement strand
GGGCTGGGGCTCCTCGGCCGATTTTTCCTCGGCGAGCTTCGAGAGGCCGTGCGAGATGTAATTCACGACATCGAGGCGGGAGACATGCCGGCGATTGAGCAGAAACACCGCGTGACTCTGCTTCTCGCTGAAGATCGCCACCAGCACGTCCGCAACCCCGACTTCCTTGCGGCTGCTCGACTGCACGTGATAGACCGCGCGCTGCAGGACGCGCTGAAATCCGAGCGTCGGCTGCACCTCGCGCTCCACGCCCTCGCTCACCCGCGGCGTCGATTGCTCGATATGCTCCTTGAGCTCCTGGCGCAGACGGGTGAGGTCCGCCCCGCAGGCGCGCAGCACCTCCCGCACCCGCGGGGTATCCAGTATGGCAAGCAGCAAGTGCTCCACCGTCAAATACTCGTGGTGGGCCTCGCGTGCCTGATGGAAAGCATCATTCAGACAGTATTCAAGCTCGTTGGACAGCACTTTACTCGAGCCTCTTGCGCCTTACGCCTCTTCCAGCGTGCAC
>DAHVRW010000301.1 GCA_027322215.1 Marinimicrobium sp. | reverse complement strand
GCTCATGGAGACTTCCCCTTCTGCTGACGGTTGTAGAAACCATCATGGCCCTCGAGGCCGTTGGAAGCGGGAAGTCTCTTTTTACTCCCTAGGCGGCGAGACCGTAGCTCTTCAGCAGGGCGTCGGGCTGCGGTGCGCGGCCGCGAAAGGCGACGAAGCTGGCCAGGGCCGGCCGCGAGGCGCCGACCGCGAGGATCTCGCGGCGGAAAGCGAGTCCCGTGGAGCGATCGATGACGCCGGCCTCCTCGAAGCGGCCGAAGGCATCCGCCGAGAGCAGCTCGGCCCACAGATAGCTGTAGTAACCCGCCGCGTAACCGCCGGCGAAAACGTGGGTGAAGGTGTGCGGAAAGCGCTGCCACGCCGGCGGATGCAGCACCGCCACTTGGTGACGGACCTCCTCCAGCAGCGCCAGCGTGCGCGCCCCGCGCGCCGGGTCGTACTCGCGGTGCAGGCGAAAGTCGAACAGCGCGAACTCGACCTGGCGCACCAGATGCAGGCCGGCATGGAAA
>DAHVRW010000300.1 GCA_027322215.1 Marinimicrobium sp. | reverse complement strand
CCGCCGCTCTGGTACATCGCCAGCAAGTCGGCGCGCGGGGTGATGATCTCTGCCGCGGTCGGGTAGTCGGGGCCGCGCACGTGCTCGCACAGGTCGGCGACGCTGGCGTCCGGGTCGTCCAGCAGGCGAATGCAGGCGCTGGCCAGCTCGCGCAGGTTGTGCGGGGGAATGTCGGTGGCCATACCCACCGCGATGCCCATCGAGCCGTTCAGCAGCACGTGCGGCACGCGCGCGGGCAGCCAGCTAGGCTCGTCCATGGTGCCGTCGAAGTTTGGTACCCAGTCGACCGTGCCCTGGCCGAGTTCGCCCAGCAGCGCCTCGGCGATCGGGCTCAGCTTCGACTCGGTGTAGCGCATCGCGGCGAAGCTCTTCGGATCGTCCGGCGAGCCGAAGTTGCCCTGGCCGTCGACCAGCGGATAGCGATACGAGAACGGCTGCGCCATCAGCACTATCGCCTCGTAGCAGGCCGAATCACCGTGCGGATGGAACTTGCCGATCACATCGCCCACGG
>DAHVRW010000002.1 GCA_027322215.1 Marinimicrobium sp. | reverse complement strand
ACTCCATGGCCGTGTTGAAACCACCCCAGAAAATAATGCCGGCAATAAAACCACCCATGGACAGCAGCCCTAAGCTCAGGTGCGTGGCAGGCCGATTGAAGGTGCGCCAATAGCTTTTAATGAAATTCCAGATACGCATAGCGGAGCCGCTTCCTTATTCGCCGAGTTGTATGGCTTGTTCGAGCACCTGGTCAATACTTTGGAAGGTGCTGATTTTTGCCGGGCGTGTGTTCGCTTGGGGTACATGGCATTTCACACAGAAGTAACGCCTTGGTGAAACGGCGGCCAAATCCTGCCCATCCCGGTCGGTAAAGTGGGTGATACTGACCATGGGCGCACCGCTGATGTGCGTCGCGGTGCGGCTGTGACAACCCAGGCACTGGTTAACGTTTTTGGTAACCTGAATGCCCCGAATGCTGTGCGGGATCACCGGCGGCTGCTGTGGCCAGTTACGGGGCCTGCGCTCCAGCGCCGAACGGGGGTCGGCGATGGGAGGGGCCTCAAGCTCCTGGCTGAGGGTGCCACCGGGGCGCAGCCCACTGGGGGCCGGTGCATCAAGGGATGAGTCGTCTGGGTCGGCCATGACATGGGCCGGGTTTAGTGGCGGAGTTTGGGCCCACAATGCCAGGGGCAGAAGCAGTGCCAATAGGGGGAGCTGTTTCACAGTCATTCTCCTTAGGCCAAGCTGACCAGTTCTAGGCGAACCGCACACTTTTTATAGTCGGTCTGCAAGGAAATGGGATCGGTGGCGTCCAGTGTCACTTTGTTGATCAGACGGTTGGCGTCGAAAAACGGAACATAAATCAAACCCCGTGGCGGTCGGACGCGGCCCCGAGTTTCCACCCGGGCGCGTATATTGCCGCGACGGCTGATTACTCGTACCTCACTGCCCCGACGAAAGCCCTGCTCCCGAGCATCCTCAAAATTCATATATACCAGCGCGTAGGGCATCGCCAGGTTTAGTTCTTCTACCCGTTGGGTCATCGTGCCTGTGTGCCAGTGCTCCAGCACCCGGCCGGTGCTGAGCCAGAACGGGTATTCCTCATCTGGCGATTCCGCCGGAGGCTCATAGGGCAGTGCGTAAATCAGCGCGCGGTTGTCCGGCTTGCCGTAAAACTGCACTTCTGAGCCTTTTTCCACATAGGGGTCGTAGCCCTCTCGGTAGCGCCACAGGGTTTCCTGACCGTTGACCACCGGCCAGCGTAGCCCCCGAACCTGGTGATAGGTATCGAACGGCGCCAGATCGTGGCCTTTGCCCCGGCCAAAGCGGGCGTATTCTTCGAACAGACCTTTTTGAATATAGAAACCGAAATGATCGGCTTCCATATTGGCGTAATCCGGATTGCGCTCCTCATTGGAGAAGGCATTGACCTGGCCGTTGGTGTAGAGGACTTCGTATAGGGTCTTGCCCTTGTACTCCGGTGCCTGGTCCAGAAGCGCCTGGGGCCAGACGTCGTCAGTGGTAATGCGTTTGGAAATTTCCACCAATTGCCATAGGTCGGAGCGGGCATTGCCCGGGGGTGGCACCAACTGCTGCCAGAACTGGGTGCGACGCTCGGCGTTGCCAAAGGCGCCTTCTTTTTCTACCCACATGGCGGCGGGCAGAATCATATCCGCCGCCTGGGCGGAAACGGTGGGGTACACATCCGAAACCACCACAAAGGCATCGGGGTTACGCCAGCCGGGCAACGTCTCCTGCATCAGGTTGGGGCCGGCCTGAATATTGTTAGTGACCTGGGTCCAGTAAACCCGCAGTTTGCTGTCTTTGAGCGCCCGGCTTTGGGCCACGGCATCGAAGCCAATTTTGCTGGGTATGGTGCCCTTTGGCAGTTTCCACACATCCTCCGCAAAGGCCCGATGTTCGTCATTGGTTACCATCATGTCGGCGGGTAAGCGGTGTGCGAAGGTGCCCACTTCCCGGGCGGAGCCACACGCCGAAGGCTGGCCGGTAAGCGAAAAGGGGCTGTTGCCCGGCTCGGATATTTTACCGGTGAGCAGGTGTAGGTTGTAGGCCATGTTGTTGGCCCAGACACCGCGGGTGTGCTGGTTAAAGCCCATGGTCCACAGGGACATGACTTTTTTGTTGGGGTCGGCGTAAATTTCTGCCAGCCGGCGCAGATAGCTTTCTGAAACGCCCGTTTCCTCCACCGCCCGCTTCAGTGTATAGGGACGTACAAATTCGGCGAACTGGTCGAAGTCAATGTCCGTGGCGGCTCCGGGGTCGTGTGCGCCGGCGGCCGCTTGTTGGCGCGGGTCTTCGGGGCGCAGGCCGTAGCCGATATCGGTTTGGCCCTTCACAAAGCGCGTGTGCTTATTAACAAAATCGGTGTTGACGTTGCCGGATTCAATAATGTGATTGGCAATGTAGTTGAGAATGATCAGGTCGGTTTGTGGCTTAAAGATGATGGGAATATCCGCCAGCTCAAAGCTGCGGGTTTCGTAGGGCGACATAACCGCCACTTCCACGTGATCGTTGGACAGCCGCCGATCGGTGAGCCGGCTCCAGAGCACCGGGTGCATCTCGGCCATATTCGAGCCCCACAGCACAAACGCATCGGCGTGCTCGATGTCGTCGTAGCAGCCCATGGGCTCGTCGATGCCAAAGGTGCGCATAAAGCCCGTGGCGGCTGAGGCCATACAGTGCCGGGCGTTGGGGTCAAGGTTGTTACTGCGTAAGCCGCCTTTGAACAGCTTGGCGGCGGCGTAGGCTTCCCAAATGGTCCACTGCCCGGAACCGAGCATGGCCACGCTTTCGGGGCCGTGTTCGCGAATGGCTTCTTTGAATTTATCCGCCAGCAAATCCAGTGCGACATCCCAGCTCACTTCCTGAAACTCGCCCTGCTTGTGGTACTGGCCATTGCGCATGCGCAGCAGCGGTTGGTGAAGCCGGTCCGGGCCGTACAGAATTTTTGACAGAAAGTAGCCTTTAACGCAGTTGATGCCCCGGTTTACATCGGCACGCACGTCACCGTGGGTGGCAACGACTCGGTCGCTGTGCGTGGCGACCATAACCCCGCAGCCAACCCCGCAAAAGCGGCATGGCGCCTTGCTCCATTTCAGCCGGGTCAGGTCTTGGTTGGTGATGAGATTGCTGGCGGCCGCAGGCATTTGTATGCCGACGGCGGAGGCGGCCACGGCAGCGGCGTTGGCTTTCGCAAATTGGCGGCGGGTAAGCTTCATTTATTCTAGCTCCTCTTCTGATTCGAGCTCCGTGAGGATTTCGTGATAGACCAGCGCGGCATTGGCCACGCCGGGTAAGTCATTGGCGCGGTCGATCAAGTCGAGAATCGGTTGAGCACGCTCATGCTCGGTAACTACGACCAGCTTGCCGCGCTCGTCCTCGGCGTGGATTTCCATATTGGGCTGCTCGAGCAGCCACTGCCTAACCTGAGCCAGCCTCTCGGGGCGGGCATGGATTACCAAGCTGGCTATGTGTAGCTCTGGCTCGGCGGGCGCGCGAGCGATAATGCTGGCGCCCCGATCAATGGTGCTGGACATGCGCGCCTCCGTTAGCCAACCGTGGGTGGGCCAGCAAATAGCTGATACATCCAGATACTAAAGCCGAAGCCGGCAACCAGTATCACGGACAGAATGGGAAACAAAAAAACGACAATAAAAAGGAAAAGGCGCCACTCGCGGCGCTTTTCTTCCTTGGCTGTGATCGGCTCGGATGAGTCCATGCCACCTCCAAACGACAAACAGATATGAGCATACCGGTCTTTTGTGTATAAGCGTAGTAGAACCGGGTTGCTTTGTCTTGATATATCTCAAGTTTCCACTGGTTTGTACGGTGCCACAAGGTGGTAGTGCTAGTGCGCCTGTACATCGATTTCATACCACAGTGTGGCGGTGGAGCCGTCCAGCTCCAGACGACTGCGACCCTCGGCGTCATGCACCGGCAGGGCGTGATCGCGCTGGCCCCTGGAATCCAAAGTCCATACGCGGATCCGCTCGGCGGGGTAAGGCAGCGTGAGCGTGAGCGGAATGATTTCCACTCGGCTCGGGCTTCGTCCCCAGTCCGTGCCGACGGAGGTGCGTGCGCTGTTCCAGGCCATGCCGGTATTGTCGGTTAGGCCGGTGGTGACCAACAGTAAACTGGCGGCGCCTTGTGGCTGCGCCAGATTGCCGCTTTGGGCACTGAGGGCCACGGTGGCCCAATCATGCTCCGTTTTATGCACGGCGATGTTAACGCCGCCTAGGTCAAACTCCCGGTCATCGATAAAGCCAATCACCGCCTTTGTGCGGTCGGTGTCCACTAGCACCACGCCTTTTCCGGCACGGCTTAAGTCCCACGTTAGCTGTTCGGTATCGGCGACCACCACGTGCCCGTTATCCATGGAAGGCGGTTCATCAACGCCTTGTGGTGTGTCGTTTGTATCCAACGCCAGGCGGTGGGTATGTGCGAGCCTTGGCGGCGGCGCCAGGTGCGAGGCGTTGGCCACGTTCCAGGCACTGCCCCGGCTGGCCAGAATGTCGAGCTCCCGGTCGGCACTGAAGTTCAATCGCACCTGTTGCTCAGCGGGCGCCACATCGGCTCGCCGGAACAAATTGACCCCCAACGCCATGTTGGCCATCTTGCTCGGGTGTTGGTTCATATCGAAGAAGTTATCGAAAAAACCCGCATCCCAGTGGCCGTCCAAATCGTTGGTGTCCCGGTAGCGCGCATCGTAGGCAAACAGATAAATGCCGTCCCAATCCTGCAACGCCCCGTAGGCGGCGACCAGCAGCGGCGCTTCGCTGGAGAAGGTGTTGGGCGATGCGTGTTGGTATTCGGAAACGGTAAACGGTTTATCCGCGATCCGCTGACCAGCCAGCTGATGGATTGTGTTGTTTAGGGTGTTGACCATGGATTCGTTGCCCACGGTCCAATTGGCTGAGTCCCAGGCCACGCCCGGAAATGCCGGGTGCTGCCAATAGGCGTGAGCGTCGATAAACGGGTATTCGTTCTGGGTGCTCGGCGGGCTGTTCATCAACTGAGTCCCGGTGACCAGGCCGTTGAATCCCAGCCCGTTCTTCACGTAATCGTGCATGTCGCTCCAATAGTTCTGTTCCAGAGCACGGAGAAAACGCATCCATTCCCGGTTGCGCTCGATGGTGTAACCGTTGTTGCGCAGGTTAAGTGCAACGGTTTTCGCCTCTAGGGTCTGGCCAGCGGGCAACTGGCCTATGGAGCCGCCACGACGCAAGCTCACCTCGGACAGATCGAGCTGCCCCGTCGCCGTGCCCAGGCCACTAAAAGCCAGGCGAAGGTTGTCGTCGTCCTCCGGGCCAACAAACGTAAACTTGTACTCCTGCCACTGGTTGCTGGGTGTCAGTTGGTATGGGACCCGCAGTTCATAGTTTCCATAATCCTGTTGCAGTGCCACTGAGATGGAGTCGTAATCCGGTGAGCGCAGGGCGAAAGACAAGGTGTACAGTTCGCCGTCGGTGATGCTCAACCCGGGATGCACCAGTTGCACATGCCAGCCTTCGGTGCCGCTTTCGGTCACCTTAATGCGCGCGCCAGTTCGGTCGTGGGCATTCACAATTGCCTGAGCCTGAGCGCCACTGTGCCTTTCCAAAACCCAGCCGGCGTCATCGTGGGTAAATGCACTGCTATCGAGCGCGGTTAGCATTTCGCTGCCAAAAGACTCCTCTCGGGCACCCCACGCCTTCGCCATTGCCGCCGTGTCGTCGTGCTCCTCGGCTAACCACTGATTCCACTTCTCCTGCAAAAGTGCACGGATGGAGTCGGGCCAAAGGTCCATGTTGCCGTCCAAATATTGTTGGAATAGGCTGTTCTCATTGTTGATTTCCACAAAGGCAATGGCTGGGTCTTGGGCGTAGGTCAGTTTCGTGTAAGGGTTGACCCGGGTGAGCAGTTCGTACGCGTAGACTTGTTCCAGCGCACGAATCTCTGGAATAAAAAACCCCATAATTTGCCGCTCTTTCCAGTCCAGCTCGTCCCACTCATGTTCACCAATTGAGGCGGGAATGCCGTCGCTGGCCATAAACTCACGGGCATTAATAAGGTTGAGGTTGGTGTAGATGCCCTGGTTTTTGAGCTGGGCGATGAAATAATCCAGCCGCTGAAGCGCCTTTGTATTGAAGTGCTGTGAGTTGCCCTGGCTGTAATCAATCAGTCCTAGACCACCCCAGTTGTGATCCATGTGATGGAAGCGCACCAGGTTTACGCCGAATTTGGCCAGGCGCCCAGCCACCGCCTCAGCATCCTGCTCGGTGGGAAAGGCCGAGCGGGCGGTGATGTTCACGCCCCAAAAACGCTCCCGCTGAGCGGAGCTCTCAAAGGCGAAATGCCCATCATCATTGACAATCAATGAGCCGAACTTGCCCGCCGGCACATGATTCAAGCGCGTGCCCATATGGGTGACACCGTCGCTGGCGTCGTCAAAAGGCAGCACAAACGGCGCTATTTGACTGCCGCGTGGCGACGGCTCCGGCTCCAGCGCCGGATCGGTTGGAACTTCCGTCGGTGGCTCCACAACGGAGGCAGAACCCGATGAGCCGCTACAGGCGCTCAGCACGATTAGAAAAGACAACGAAAGTAACAGGCGTGGAAACATAGCAATGTTCTTTTTATGTAATTGAATTAGGTTATCGAAAGGCGCGTCTCTCCATCTAGCGTAGTCTGTGTTTTCGCAATTCGCCACGACTGCAGGCCCGTGACGCCAACCGCTGGTCCCGACGGTTTGGCCTGGGAACCTCGCGATAAATTGCGCTTCGTTTACAATGGTGTCCACAAAGCTGCATGGCGTCGCTTCGGCTCTAGCATGTCCGCCGCTGCGCCAACAGTGCCCGGTTTGCACTCCCGGACCGGCTCCATCCATCACATTCCGAATATCCCCCTCGTTTAAGGAGATAGTTATGACCAGCGATCGCTACCAGAAAGGCATGGCAAAGCTCGAAGAGTTAACGGTGCCTAACGACCAAAGCCCCACGGGCCATATGGAAGTCGGTGAAAGCTTTAAGGACGTAGCCCCGGACCTGACCCGGTTGGTAGTGGAGTTTGCCTTTGGTGATATTTATGCCCGCCCCGGCTTGGATAACAAACAAAAGGTACTTACCACGATTTCAGCCCTGGTGGCTCAAGGCACACCGCAAATTGGCATGCACGTGATCACCGGTCTCAACGTCGGCTTAACCCCAGACGAAATTATCGGCTGCATCATGCACCTGATTCCCTACGTCGGTTTCCCCCGCGCGCTCAACGCATTGAAAGTGGCTCAGGAGGTTTTCGCTGAGCAGGGTGTGGCGATTTCAAAAAAGGGAGAGTGATGAAAGTGAGCCGTGGGGCAAGCCGCCGGGGGTAATGTGGTGTGACTGTGTAGGCGGCGTCTGGGCTCGAGCCCGTTCAGCCGCACCGGTAATCTATGGTCGATTTACTCGCAGTGATTAACGTCGCCTACAATAGTCGTCAGGCGATAAAAATGACTCAATATTCTGCACCTGCTCCCGCATTTGCTCAATCAATACCTTCAGCTCCACCGCCACTTGAGTCGTTTCGGCTACCACGGCCTTTGACGATAAGGTGTTCGCTTCGCGGTTGAGTTCTTGCATTAAAAAATCGAGGCGTCGGCCCAGAGAACTGCTTTGCTTGAGGGTGTGTTTGACTTCGATGACGTGGGTGTCGAGGCGGTCCAGCTCTTCGTCCACGTCGGCTTTTTGGGCCAGTAAGGCAATCTCTTGTTCCAGACGCTCCGGGTCGAGTTCCACTTGCAGGGCGGCGATTTTGGATTGCAGCTTCTCCCTCTGGGCTTGAATGATGTCGGGCATACGCTGGCGTAGGTGGACCACGTGTTCGCTGATGGTGCTCAGCCGCTGCAGAAGGTGTTGTTCCAGCTCGGCGCCTTCGCGAGTGCGGTGTTCAACCAATTGCTGCAAGCTGCTGTCAAACAGTTTCAAAACGGCTTGCTGCATGGTTTCCCGGTCCAGCTCCGCCTCCTGTATCACGCCTGGCCATCGGAGTATTTCCAGTGGGTTAATGGGTGCGGCCTGATCCAGTTGCGCGGTGATTTGTTGACCGGCCAGGGCCAGCTGACGAACGCGCTCCATGTTCAAACCAATCGTTTGTTCGCTGGCTTGCTCCAGTTGCAGGTGCAAGGTGGCTTCGAGTTTGCCCCGTTGCAATGTCTGGCGAACGGCGTCTCGCAGTTTGGGCTCGAGCTCGCGCAGGGTGTCGGGCAGGCGGAAACTGGTTTCCAGGTAGCGGTGATTAACACTGCGCAGCTCCCAAATGGCATTGCCCCAAGAAAATGTCTGTTCCTGCCGGGCGAAGCCGGTCATGCTGCGTGTCATCAAGTGGTCCCCATTCGCGGTAGGCGGTTACGATTGTTCGTGAGAGCTGGTAAAGTTCGCTCCAGTAATACAGCCCTGCTTGGGCTTTACAAATATTAACACAACTTATTAACACAGCTTGGCCGATCGCCCATTCAATCACAACCAGACAGGACCGCCTATGCAACGCCCCAGTGGACGCCAGCCCGATCAATTGAGACCCGTGCGTTTGACCCGCGGCTATACAAAACACGCCGAGGGTTCCGTGCTGGTGGAGTTTGGGGATACTAAAGTAATTTGCACCGCCAGTGTGGTCGAGGGTGTGCCGCCGTTTTTACGGGGGCAGGGTCAGGGTTGGCTTACGGCCGAGTACGGGATGTTGCCCCGCTCTACCAACACGCGCATGGGTCGCGAAGCGGCGCGGGGCAAACAAGGTGGACGTACGGTGGAGATTCAGCGGCTGATTGGTCGCTCGTTGCGCGCCGCGGTGGACTTGCGTGCGCTCGGTGAGCACACCATTCACGTGGATTGTGATGTGATTCAGGCCGATGGCGGCACGCGCACCGCCTCCATCACCGGTGCGTGGGTGGCGCTGGCCGACGCGGTTAGGTTCCTGCAAAACAGCGGGCACATTAGTACCGAGCCCTTAAAGCGCGCCATCGCTTCGGTCTCAGTGGGTATTTATCAAGGACAGCCGGTGCTGGATTTGGATTACCCCGAGGATTCTCAGGCCGGGACTGATATGAACGTCGTGATGGGGGATGATGGCGGTTTGATCGAGGTGCAAGGCACAGCCGAAATGGAGCCGTTTACCGAAGCGGAGCTGGCCGCCATGATGGCATTAGCGAAAAAAGGAATCGCGCAATTGCACGAAATGCAAAAGGCGGCGCTAGCCGAGTAAGTTGATCTGGGCTGTGATGGCGCTCCGTCACAGCTCCAGATCGTAATCAATAATGACCGGCAAATGGCTGGAAAACTGCTGTGATTTGTAAATGGCAGCGTGCTCAACCCGATTACCAATCGGCGCGGAAACCACTTGAAAGTCGGTGCGCCAACCTTCGCCTTGGTTGATTGTTCCGCTCGGCCACCAGCTGTATTCGTCCGCGTCTTTGTTGTATTTTCGAAACGCGTCCACATAGCCAATTTGATTGAACACTTGGCTCAGCCACTGCCGCTCGTGTGGCAGAAAGCCCGACTCGTTTTCGTTGTCGTCGCTGTTGGAAACATCCCGTGGCGTGTGCGCCATGGCCCAGTTACCGCAAAAAATGAACTGTCGGCGCTTGCGGGTGATTTTTTCCAGATGAGCCTGCATATCGTCAAAAAAGCTGATTTTGACTTCCTGGGATTCGGCGCTGGAGGTGGCGCTTGGAGCCAGCAGTGAACCAATGCTCAATTGCTCGTAATCCACTTGCAGGTATCGGCCTTCCATGTCCACGCCGGAAGAAAACCCCATGCCATAAATCAGCGCCTTGGGTTGTTTGCGGGTATAAATGGCGACACCGTTGTAGTGTTCAGTTCCTGAATCAAAAAAATAGGCGAAATAGCCGTCTAGTTGGAACGCTGGGTTATCCATTTCGGGTTCCAGGGCACGCAGGTCCTGCAAGCAAATAACGTCTGCATCCTGGCTATCGAGCCATTGGAACAGGCCGCGCTGCGCTGCTTGAAAGATGCCATCGACACTCAGATTGATAACTCTCATGTTAGCCCCTTTATTATGGACTGTGTATGATACCCGAGGCTGCAAGTTTTGTGTTAACTCGCCGAGTATTCGGGCCACCACAAGCTTATTGGATGCCAATAAAAGTAGAATGTTACCGCGTGTGTCCTGCCGAACTGTTGTATTAATCTAGTCTATTCACGGGAAGTTTGCATGGAAATGTACCAGCGCCAGTTTATTGAATTGGCACTTGAGCACCAGGCGCTTGGGTTTGGTGAGTTTACCTTAAAGTCGGGCCGCACCAGCCCCTACTTTTTTAACGCCGGCCGATTTCAAACAGGTCGAGCTCTGGCCGAGCTGGGCCGCTGTTACGCTCAGGCGCTGGTATCGTCCGGGGTGGCTGCCGATTTGGTGTTTGGCCCCGCCTATAAAGGTATTCCTCTGGCGGCCACAACGGCCATCGCCCTGGCTGATCATCATGGCGCCGATGTTCCCTATTGCTACAATCGAAAAGAGGCGAAAGATCACGGCGAGGGCGGCTCTTTAGTGGGAGCACCTCTGGCGGGGCGGGTTGTGATTGTGGACGATGTGATCACCGCCGGTACCGCCGTGCGCGAAGTGATGAGCATGATTGCCGAGGCTGGGGCCCAGCCAGCGGCCGTACTGATTGGTTTGAACCGACAGGAGCGTGGTCAAAAGGAGCTTTCCGCGATACAGGAAGTGGAGCAGACCTATGGCGTGCCAGTGATCAGCATTATAAAGCTGGAGCATATCGTCGACTATCTACGCCAACAAGGTGGCCAGGAATCGGTACTGGAGACCATTGGCGCCTACCGGGCCCAATACGGCGTGGAGGATTAGCGGGGCGACGAACCGATAACGAAAGAGGCGTGAACCAATGAAAAAGTTTTACCTGGCTGCGGCGCTATGCGCAGCCCTGGTATCCGCCAGCGGCCCATGGGCTGCCGAGAAGGTGTACTACCGCTACACCAATGAGCACGGGGTTACGGTGATTAATGATCGGATCCCCCCCGAATACGTTCCTTTAGGTTACGAAGTTGTGACCATCGGCGGCACGGTGGTACGCACCGTCGCGCCCGCACCCAGTAAAGAGGAATTGGAGCGTCGGGCCCAAGAGCGGGAATTGGCGGAGGAGCGCCAGCGTCAAGATGCGGAGCTGCGGCGCCGTTATAGCACCGTTGCGGACATCCTTGCGGCTAAAGAGCGGCGCTTGAACACATTGCAAAGCAATATTGCGGTACTGGAGGGCAATGTGAACAGTGTGCGCGCCCGTGCCAGAAACATGGAAACCCGCGCCGCCGGTTTGGAACGCAGTGGTCGAGAGGTGCCCGAAAGCATTCTCGAGGGACTCGCCAGTCTGAATCAGGAAGAACAGGATTTACTGCAGCAAATTGAGCAGCGCACGTTGGAATACCAGGAAACGGCGCAGAGCTTCGATCGCGATATTGCCCGTTTTGAAGAATTGATAAATCAGCAGCGCGCTAACCCATAACCGGATGCAGCTGCGGCTCACGCATCAAGCCTTCGGTAATCACTGGCCACTGGTCAGCCCAATGCTCGGTGGGTAGGCGGCGAAACTCGCTGCGCACAAACTGAGTAATACGCCCTTCAGCGCACGCCATCAGCAAATTGGCGGCGGCGGAAAGAGGCAGGCTCGGGCGCAGGCCCTCACGCAGTTCCGCTTCACGCAGCACCTGCTTCAATTGTGTCTCCACGCGCTCAAACAGTTGCGCGACACGATTACGCAGGCGCTCTGTTTCGCCGGTCAGTGCATCGCCGGTGAGCAGGCGGGTAATGCCGGGGTTGCGTTCGGTGAAGGTCAGCAATAACAGCAGGATTTTTTCGCAGCTGCGTAACGCGGTTTGCTCTTCGGACAGAATCAGCGTAATGCGCGTGAAAATGGTCTCCTCGATAAACTCGATCAGACCTTCAAACATCTTGGACTTGCTGGGGAAGTGGCGGTAAAGAGCCGCTTCGGAAACGCCCACCTCTCGGGCCAGTGCCGCCGTGGTGATGCGTGCCCCAGGGCTTGCTTCCAACATGCGTGCCAAGGATTCCAATATCTGTTGACGGCGGGACACTTTATTACTTGCTTTGCTCATAGTGCTTTATCGGCTGTTCAGGTGGGACTTGTCGCGGATGGCGCGCATACCATCCTATATGGAACTGTGCTGTGCTTCAATATGCAACTGCGACCTATTGCGCTGCTCAGGGTTGATGGAGGTTGCTGATCAGTGTGCCCACACCGGCATCGGTAAATATCTCCAGTAACACCGCATGGGCCACGCGGCCGTCAACGATGTGCGCGCTGGTCACCCCGCTTTTGACGGCATCCAGGGCGCAAGTGATTTTGGGCAGCATGCCGCCGTAAATCGTGCCGTCTTCAATTAAGGCATCCACCTGGCTGGTGTTCAGACCCGTGAGCACCTTGCCCGACTTATCTTGCAGACCGGCGACGTTGGTTAGCAGCATTAGCTTCTCGGCGCGCATCACCTCGGCAATTTTTCCCGCAACCAGATCGGCGTTGATGTTGTAGCTGGCACCGTCCGCGCCCACCCCGATGGGGGCGATCACAGGAATAAAGTTGCTGTTGGTCAAGGTTTCGATCACGGAGGTGTCGATGGACTCCACTTCGCCCACATGTCCGATGTCGATGATCTCTGTGGGCTGAACCGCGGGTGTTTTCCGCGTGGTGGAGAGCTTGCGGGCGCGGATCATCTGCCCGTCCTTGCCGGTGATGCCAATGGCGTGGCCGCCGTTGCGGTTGATCAGGCTGACAATCTGTTTGTTGACGGTACCGCCCAGTACCATTTCCACCACATCCATGGTGGCGCTGTCGGTGACGCGCATGCCGTCGACAAATTCGGACTGGATGTTCAGCTTGGCCAGTAAATTACCAATTTGTGGGCCGCCGCCATGGACTACAATGGGGTTCATGCCTACCAGTTTCATGAGCACGATGTCTTGGGCAAAACTGTTTTGCAGCTGCTCGTCCACCATGGCGTTGCCGCCAAATTTAATGACGATGGTTCGGTCGGTAAAGCGTTGAATATACGGCAGCGCTTCGGTGAGCACCTGGGCGATATTCATGGCGCGGTCGCGAGTGAGGGACATGGGCAGTTCCTTACAATCAATACTTAAAAATCAATGGGTAAGCGACTGTCTATTTTCAGCAGTTCGCGTTTGAATAATTCTTGAATCTGTTTCAATGCGGATTCGGATTCGGCCTCAAAGCGCAGCGTCAGCGCGGCCGATGTGTTGGAGGCACGCACTAGGCCCCAGCCTTTATCGAAGTCCACTTTCAGGCCGTCGATGGTGGAGGCTTTGCCATTTTTAAAATCGCCTTGCTCAATGAGCTTCTCCACCAGAGCGAACTTTTCGTTTTCCGGCACGGGAATTTTTAACTCCGGTGTCGCTGGCAACAGCGGGAATGCTTCGAAGGTCTCGTCGATGCTTTCATCTCGCAAAGTGATAATTTCCAGCAACCTCGCCATGGTGTACATGCCATCGTCGAAGCCGTACCAGCGGTCTTTGATGAAAATGTGTCCAGAGTATTCGCCCCCGATCAGGGCGCCGGTTTCCACCATTTTCGCTTTCATCGGCGAGTGGCCGGTTTTCCACATAATTGGGCGGCCACCGTAGCTGGTAATCAGCTGATTCAACTGTCGGGAACACTTCACATCGAACACGATATCGGCGCCCGGGTGGCGGGTGAGAATATCACGGGCAAAGAGCATCATGAGATGATCGGGCCAGATGATATGGCCATTCGGCGTCACCACCACAAGGCGGTCCCCGTCGCCGTCAAAAGCGACGCCCATGTCGGCGTTCACTTCCTGCACTTTAGCGATCAGATCTTGCAGATTTTCCTCTCGCGTGGGGTCGGGGTCGTGGTTGGGAAAGGTGCCGTCCAGGTCACAATAAAGCGGAGTTACCTGGCAGCCCAGCTCTTCAAATAACCGGGGCCCAACCGTGCCGGTCACGGCATTGCCAGCGTCGATTACCAGGGATACCTCGCTCATGAGCGCAACGTCGGAGAGAATGCGTTCGATATAGGCGGAGGTGATGTCGATGGTGCTCGTCTCGCCCTGCCCCTGGAGGTATTGCTGATGGCTGATTCGGGTGCGGATATCCTGCACCGCATCGTCTGCCAGGGTCACGCCGTTGATCACCATCTTAAACCCATTGTACGGGGCGGGGTTGTGGCTGGCGGTGACCATAACACCGCTGCTGGTCTCGCTCAGGTGTTCGGTGGCGAAATACATCAGGGGCGTGGGTACTACGCCGAGATCGATCACGTGACAGCCGGTGGCGGTAATGCCTTTTATCAGGCGGCGGCTTAGCTCCGGGCTGTGGGTGCGTCCGTCGCGTGCGACGACCATGCGGGTTTCGCCGTGCTCTTGTGCCTCACTGCCCAGGGCCCGCCCCACGTGCTCGGCCAGCTCAGGAGTCAGTTGGCTATCCGCCAGGCCGCGGATATCGTACGAGCGGAAAATCTCGGCGGGCAGCACCTTTGTTTCACCCTGGCTGGGCGCTGACGCTTCGGCGGGCCAACTGTCGTCGCTACCCAGGCCAAGAATGTCTTCATCTTCATCGGCCACGGTGATGTCGAGAATATCCTGATCGTGGTAAAGCGGATCGCTCAGCTCCTCGTCAGCCGTTTGCTTCTTTTTGGGCGTCGTCGTCGGCGCTTTGGGCGCAGTGGCCTGATCAGCAGTGGCCGAGCCAGTAAGAGACGCGGTTTTTGCCGCTTTGGGTGCGGGTTTGAATTGGCGCGTCAGTACATAGCTGAGTAACCACGCCAGTATTAGGCTTCCACCCAGACTGGCGGCCATGAACACGAGCCATAATGCCGGCAACTCTTGGGCTTGCAGGCGCAGCCCGTCGGCGGACGTAAACGTAAGGTGCCAGTGGCTGTCGGGAATGGTTACCTCGTGTCGCTCGCCGTCGAGAGCCGAACCGGTTTGCGCGAGTAGTTGGCGGCCACCATTGGGGGTGATCTGCGTTAGCCGGGTTTGGCCCAGGGCCGGGTTGCCGGGAGCCAATTGGTTTTGCAGGCCGTTGGCATCGAGGGTGACCAGTAAAGTTGCGGTCACCGGTTTTTCCGGGTCGATGGGTATGGGGCGAATAAGGTGTAGCTGCCACTGGCCGTCCACCCGGGCCATTTCCGGGTGGGTGGTTTCGCGTCGCTCCGCTCGACGGATCAGATCCAATTCTGCAAAGCGAATGGGCGCTTCGTGCTCACGGTCTAACTGGCCTTCGTTTAATGGGATCACGCGTACAGCGAGTGGGTCGACGAAATTTTCGGCCAAACCGTTGGCAAAGGCCTCGCGGCGCTCGGGATCGGGTTCTGTGGCCATCTCTTCCAGACCGGGTGCGTGTACGGCTTGGGTCATACGCTGACGCCAGTCGTCCAGAAGCGTTTGCACCCGGCGCGCCCGGTTGTGCGTTTCCTGCTCAGTGAGTAGTTGCAGGCGCTCGTGTTGCACTTCCACCACCATGCGCTGGTAGAGCCAATAGCCAGCCAGGGCGTTAATCACCAGCAGTCCCAGCGCCAGTGCCGCGAATAATTTCAGACGCGCCTTCAGCTGAGCTTTGGCCGCCTGTTTATTTCGTTTTGCCTTTGCCACGCGTGTCCCCAAGTGATTTGTGTCGAACTAAGCGGCCGCCGGTACAAGATTCCAAAAAAAGCGCGGCCTATGATACCTGTTTTCTGGTGTGTTTTTTTCAGCGCAAGCGCGCCGCTACGAGAGCAACCAGATCCCGCGCCAGTTGCGATTTGCGGCGTTGGTCCAGTTGTATAGAACGCTCGTTGTCGATAAACGTCACCGCATTGTCGTCGCTATTAAAGCCGATACCTTCCTCGCTGATATCGTTAGCGATCACCGCATCCAGCGTTTTGCGTTCGAGTTTGGTTCGAGCGTGTTCCAGCAATCGCTCGCTTTCCGCCGCGAAGCCGACGGTGTAGGGCTTGGGCGCGAGCCGGGCCACCGCGGCGATAATGTCGGGGTTTTTCACCAGCGTGAGCGTGGTGTGCTCTTCCACACCTTTTTTAATTTTCTCAGAGGCGACCTGTTCCGGGCGGTAATCGGCCACAGCGGCGGCGCCAATAAACAGATCGCATCCGGCGGCATGCTTCAGGGCAGCATCGTACATTTGCTGTGCGCTAACGACTGGCACCAGTGCGACTCGTTCCGGCGGCGGCAAGTGCGTCGGCCCGCTGATCAGAACCACCTGTGCGCCGGCTTCAACCGCCGCTTCGGCCAAAGCGTAGCCCATCTTGCCCGAGCTGTGATTGCTCAGATAACGCACCGGATCAATGGCTTCCCGCGTGGGCCCAGCGGTAATCACCACGCGCTTGCCGGTGAGTAAACCGGAGGCGAACTGCTCTGCGCAGGCCTTGGCCAGCTGCTCCGGCTCGAGCATGCGCCCAAGTCCTGTTTCACCGCATGCCTGGCTGCCGGCAGCGGGGCCTAACAGGCGTACATCCCGGGCGCGCAGTGTGGTCAGATTGTCTTGGGTGGCCTGGTTGTGCCACATGCCCTGATTCATGGCCGGTGCCAGAGCGATAGGCGCAGTGGTGGCCAGGCACAGGGCGCTTAACAGGTCGTCGCCCCGCCCTGCACTTAAGCGCGCGATGAAGTTGGCGCTGGCTGGGGCAACCAGAACCAAGTCCGCCCAGCGGGCCAATTCAATGTGGCCCATGGCGGCTTCGGCTTGCGGGTCCAGCAAATCGGTGTGCACCGGGTTGCCCGATAATGCCTGCAGGGTTAACGGCGTAATGAACTCCTGAGCGGCTTGGGTCATGATTACGCGCACGTCGGCGCCGCGCTCTTTTAGCCGGCGTACTAGCTCGGCACTTTTATAGGCCGCGATGCCGCCGGTGATACCCAGCAGAATTCGTTTGTTGGTGAGTGAACTCATGAAGGTGGTCCGCAAGGGCTTGACTGGAAGGTGCTAAGATACCATTCTCTGCGCCAGAGACTCTACTGAGCCGATGATTTGGGCTTATTTCCCCAGCTCAGGCCGATTATCTCATTAAGGTAGTTATAAACCGCCCCGAGAGATGCCGGCTGGGCAGGTGCTTCTATATAAAGGTGTTATACCCGCATAAACAACAAGGAGGTTGCTATGTCCATCGCGCAATGGCCGGAGGCCGAACGCCCACGAGAAAAGTTGCTCAGCCGGGGGCCTAACGCGCTTTCTGACGCTGAGCTTCTGGCCATCTTTCTACGCACTGGCTGTGCCGGCAAATCCGCTGTGGACCTTGCCCGGGATCTGCTCCTGCGCTTCGGTGGTTTAAGGCCGTTGCTGGAGGCGGATCAGGATGAGTTCTGCCAGGGCCAGGGGCTGGGCCCAGCCAAGTATGCCCAGCTGCAGGCGGTGCTGGAGATGGGGCGTCGGCACTTGTCGGCGAACATGAGCGAGGGCGAGTTGCTCACCAGCCCCGATTTGGTGCGACGCTACCTGAGCAGTCACCTGCGACATCGGCCACAGGAGGTGTTCGCCGTATTGTTTTTGGATAGCCAGCACCGCTTGCTCACCTACGAGGAGCTGTTTTTTGGCACCATTGACAGCGCCAACGTTTACCCGCGAGAAGTGGTCAAGGCGACACTGGCTCGTAACGCGGCGGCCGTGATTTTGGCCCACAACCACCCCTCTGGGGTCGCCGAGCCCAGCGACGCCGACCGCCGTATTACCGAACGTCTGCAAAAAGCGCTGGATTTGGTGGGGGTGCGGGTGCTGGATCATATGGTGGTGGGCGATGCCGAGGTGGTGTCTTTTGCCGAGCGGGGCTGGCTGTGAGGTGGGCTTCAATTTCGGTGAGAATGCGGCGAAAAACCCAAAAACGTGGGTAGATTTGCATTTGGTCGTTGCTATTGTGGGCCTGTTTTGGTATAAAACGCGGCTCTCTGCGGCCGATGATGCGCCCGGCGTCGGTGTTTTTCGCCTCGAACGCCCAGCCACGAGGCCGTGAACAGGAAAGAATAGGCTGCTCATACACCCCGGGTGCGGGCTGTGGGGCCTGTTTGTAAGGCGAACCCGCAGCGCAGCGCGCTGAAATCATTTACGAGGCAAGACCATGTCCAAGGTATGTCAGGTAACCGGCAAGCGCCCGATTACTGGAAACAACGTTTCTCACGCAAAAAACCACACCAAGCGTCGTTTTTTGCCTAATTTGCACAGCCACCGCTTTTGGGTCGAAGCTGAGAAGCGCTTTGTGAAGCTGCGCGTTTCCGCTAAAGGCATGCGTGTAATTGACAAGCGCGGCATCGAAACTGTGCTGGCTGAGCTGCGTGCGCGCGGCGAAAAAGTTTAATCAGGAGATATTTCCATGCGCGATAAAATTCGTTTGAACTCTACCGCCGGCACTGGTCATTTTTACACCACCGACAAAAACAAGCGGAACATGCCCGGCAAAATGGAGATCAAAAAGTTTGATCCCGTGGTCCGCAAGCACGTGATCTACAAAGAAGGCAAAATCAAGTAAATTGATTTTGTATGCCTGCCGCATACGGTGGGCTGCTTCTGAAAACCCGGCCTGGTGCCGGGTTTTTGTGTTTTTGGCTAGTAGATAGGAAATAGTAGATAGGGGTTGTGTTAAACACCCCGAAATAAAACGGGATAACAGGTCTTTCAGCCACCGATGATTCTGACTCCATTGATCTCGCCGACGGCTTTGCGGTGCTGACCGTGTGCGACGAAAAAGCTGATGCGTGAATACGGAAAAATTTTAGGCTCTATTGTGCTCGCGCTTTTTACGCTGGCCACTGTGTTGGCGGCGTCTACGGTGCTCTATGATCTGGCCACGGGCAAGGACGTGTTTGCCGAGTCATTTACGCTGCCCTATTTAGTGGCGATGATGGGATTTATTCTTTTTGGTGTCAGCGGATCGTTGTTGTGGTATTTCTTTTTGCGCATCCTCGGCACCGCTCCCGCCTCGTTTCTTCTCCGTCACGCACTCGCCGCCGGCATGGCTGTAGTGGCTTGTTTTGCAGGTTTTATATTTATTTTTGGTAGCGGCACGTCCAATTTGGGCAACGCCATCGTGTTGCTGGGTTTTATCTTTCCGGTAGCCGGCGCTAGTCTGTTGTGCTATTGGCTCGTGTTTTACCGGCCCGACACAAAAGATAAAAATCAATGAAGTCAGAGTCAATGATGTTAGACAAACACGTCCATTAGGAATGATCTCATTTCACGGAATAGCAAATGAGCGTCTAGCAAATATACCAGTCGTTCAGCGATCAACGACTCTGACCTCATTGGTCCCATCAAGACACCTAGTTTAAATTGGCGGCAACTGATCGACGACAATTCGACGAGCTCCTATGCTGCAATTAGCCGAATGAAGCTGCTGCACCCTCCATTTCGTACTGTGTCGCCATCAAGCCCTTGGGGAACTCTCGCCGCGCCTGCCGGTCTCGGAAGACCGGACCATCACGCGACGATTTTATGGATCAAGATCTGCCGGCAGGGGACTTTTGCTCCCTGCATCTGGCTTCCCTGGCACGCAGTGGCACTTTAAGCGAGGTTGAACCGCCGCGCCAAGGCGCCGGTAGAACCCTATGGTTAACTTTGTTGGCTTCCCTGCTGGTGCACGCCATCCTGCTGTCAATATGGGCAACTCGGCCAACCGATGTGAAGTCAATAGCCCCTGCGCCGAGCGTGCGCATCACTCTCAATACGGCTGTGACCGACATAGCCGTACCAGAAACCGTGCTGGAGCAGGAGTCCCCAGCGGTGGAAGAGCCCATCACACCAGAGCTTCCCTCACTACCTGACAACACAGCAGCAACCGAAGTGATTACCCAGGATGCACCCCGGATTGATACTCGCGCTCTGGATATCACCCCGCACCACCTACCTATCACCAGCGAACCAGCGCCCGGCAATGTGTTTCATCCGGGCCTCAGAGGCCAAATCAGAGGCGCCCGCGCACGGCGCGAGCGCTTGCACAACACCGAAAAGCCCGAGCTATTCAGTTGGCGGGATGCCACTGGCACAACCTGGGTAGACCTGGGCAACGGCACCTGTATGCGTAGCGCAAGCGATGCGCAGGGAACGACAACAGGCTGGGAATTACCCACCCGCTGCAAAGGGCAGTTAACCGAAGGGGAGAGTATGCTGCGCTCTATGCAAAAAACACTGGATCGCCGCTAACCGTGCGCCCCGCTGAACGACAGACGCACAAAAAAGAACACCCAATGATTAGCCCGGGTTAGCGTCGCACAGAAGAGAGTTTGGTGACGGACACTCAACAGTTTGTAGTCGCGCAGCCACTGGACCCTGGCTGAACAACCAGGCTGGCAGCGTGGGTAACCGATCCTGCAACCACGAACTAACGGGGCAGCTTGCGTGGCACCATAACGGGTCGGTCGGCCCAGCGCTCAAAGCGTGGAGCAATGCGGTCCAGGTTTTCGGACCACCACCCGGCGTTCAGTTCAATGGCGGTACGCAGATTTTTTCGGGAAGTGGGCAAGCGCTCGCGCAGTTCGGGCTCCAATAGCGCCATGGAGGATTGGCGAACCGGGCCATAGGGAATGTAGCGGGCTTGGGCCGCGAGGCTTTGGGTGGTAGTGGCGTAACGCACAAAATCCATCGCCTGCTCGGTACGACGGCCATTTTTGGGAATGGCCCACACATCGTAAAACCACACTTGATGATCCCAGACAATGGCCAGCGGCTCACCGCGCTGGACGGCGTCGTCCAACCGGCCGCTGTACGCCGATGACATGGCAACGGCGTTGGTTTCCAATAGCCGTACGGCTTCTTCGCCGGTGCGCCACCATTCTATGTAGGGCTTGATGCGGTTTAATACCCGAAACGCGCGGTCGAGCCCTTCCTCGGTGGAGAGCACTTTGTACACGTCTTCTGTGGCGACGCCGTCGGCGATTAACGCCCATTCCAGGTTGCCTTGTGGGCTGCGCCGCAGGCCGCGACGGCCGGGGTACTTTTTCAGATCAAAAAAATCTTCCAGGCGGCCTGGCGGTTCTTTGAATTTATCCTGCCGGTAGCTGACCACGGTGGAGCCGACGACGTTGCCTACGCCGCAGGGCATCAGACTGACCGGAATAAAATCATCTTGCGCCGTTGTGCCATCGGGTGCATCGGGCAGCGTTTTGGGGTCAATGTGTTCTAACAGCCCTTCGTTGCAAGCGCGAATGGCATCGAACAGTTCCAGGTCCACCACGTCCCATTGCACGTTCCAGGCCCGCACCTGCCGCCGGATCTCGTCGATGCCGCCGGTATATTGCAGCACATTCACCCGGATGTTGGCGTGCTCTTCATAGGGGCGAATAAAACCCAGAATCTGACTTTTGACGTAGGCTCCATCCCAGGAGACGACGTTCAGTTCCTGCTGCGCGTGGGCGCTGTGGGCACCGAGCATGCAGAGTAAGAGCAACAGCCTGGAGCGGTATCGTTTCATCATGTTCACCAGTAGAAACCCAGATTGACATTAAATCGGCTGTGCCATTCATTGTCGCCGCCCTGGGCCATGGAGCCTTCGGCGAAATAGGCCATGTTGTTAGCGAGGATATAATCCACATAAGTGAATATGGGCCCCATACCTACGGCACAACCCAGGGTGTTAATGCGCGAATCCCGCGAATGGGCGTCGTCTTTGAATAATTGGGAGTAGTCGTTGTAGCAGGTGATGCTGTCGATGTGTTTCCACGGCGACGGCACGTTATAGGCAAGGTTGGCGACTAACACATCGGCGCGGCTGGCAACGTCATAAGTGCCGGCGAATGCGCCCACCTGCACGGTGTCGTTATTCATACCTTCCGGGTTGGCGGGACTGTAGTTGTAGCGAATGCCCGATAGCTGAACATGCCAACGCCCACAGCGGCTATCCAAATGCGCGGCTGCGGCCCAGTGGTCGCCACGGCGACCGGTGATATGATTGTAAAGCTCGCCGGCTTGCAGTGAGGCGCCTGTTTCGGTTTCACAGCCGGTGCCTAAGCCGAAGGTGAAGGCGCCGCGGCCATTGAATTGGTTAGTTTCCTCATTCTGCTGATCGCCCGACCGCACCAGATCAAACGAGTACCGCTCCGCGCTCGTCGAGTCGTTCAGCTCTTCGTTTTTGTAAAACGCCAGCTGCCATTGCCAGGGTCCGTCCTCACGCTGGTACTTGATGCCCATGTCGTAATCGTCACCCAACCCTGTGTAATAGGGAACGCCGAACCAGGCGTTATGGGCGGGGTAGGGTTGCAGGCCGAACGGCACGCGGTGGACACCAAACTGCAATTGGCTGTTGTCGTCGAACTGGTAGCCAATCCAGCCGTGGTGCAGTGTGTGCATGTAGGAGTAGAAACGGTATTCGGCGGAAACCAGAATGTTGTCGATTGCCCCTTCGACGTTCAGCCGAAAGACGTCCAGACCGCTTTCGCCGCGCTTGCCGTCGGATGCCTCCACAAAATCGCGATGAACAAAGTTGAAGCGTAATGCGCCGCCCACATGGACTTCCGGCGCTGTGGGTTTGGCCTCCACGGGCGCTTCGACTGCCCGTTCAGTTCCGGAAATGGAGAGCCCCAGATTAAGTTCTTGCGCCGGTACCGGTCTGACCCGCTCACGTTCAAGCTGTTCAACCCGTTCCTTGAGCCGTTCAACCTCTCTCAGCAGCTCGTCCAACGACGGCTCTGCCAGTGCTGATAACGGCGTGAGCAGCGCCAGGCCAGCCCACCAGAAGCGGCACTCTCGACCGGTTGCGTGGTGCACTGCGTCCTCCTCTTGTTTTACGGGTCTCGCGGAGGCGTTCCCGGCTCGTCGTTTTGAGGGTCTTTTACACTGGGCTCCTCTTCCGGCGGCTCGGGGGGCGTTGCGAGCATGTCGTCGTGCTCTTCCATACGCCAGGGCAAGACGCCGGGCGATATATCCAGAAAGTGCAGATGCTTTTCAAACTGGTCCAGGATATCGGTAATAATATCCTGCTGATCGAACCCAAAAATATCGTACGATTGGCCGCCGCGGCGTAAGAATACTTCCGCTCGATAATAGACCGTGTCAGTTGCATCGCCGCGCGGCATTTCGGGGAAAGCGTAATCCGGCAGGGCGTGTTCTTTGCAGCGAATTTCGTAAACGAAGTCCACATGCTCCTCTTTGATCACCTCCAGCCACAGCCGGTCGTTTTCTTCATCGGTGTGAACCTGCGCATCCCAATCCTGTTTTTTCAGCTCGCGCTCGACCCGGTGCATGGCCTTGCTAACGGTGGAAGCCATAAACTCCCACACTTCGTCTTTTTGCGGGAAGCTGACCAGCCCGGCCAGCCGCTGTCGCCACAAACTGCGGCCCGATGTGCCGGTCAGGCGTTGCGGTACGCCTGTCTTTAGGCTGCGATGGTGGTGCCCTTCAATGACCAGTGCTCGCCACATACCTAGAGCGGCAATGATCATGATAATGGCGAAGGGCAATGCGCTGACAAGAGTCATGGTTTGCAATGCTTTCAGTCCACCGGCTACCAGTAGCGTTGCCGCCACGAGACCGGCCGAGCAAGCCCAGAATAACCGCTGCCACGCCGGTGTATGCAGGACTCCGCCAGAGGCCAGGGAATCAATCACAAGGGCTCCCGAATCCGCCGAGGTAACGAAGAAGGTGACAATCAACAGCACCGTAATAAACGAGACGATTGACGTCAGAGGTAACGCCTCCAGGAGCTTGAACAAAGCGATGGCGTGGTCGGCTTGCACCTCTCCGATCAGGCTCGTATAGCCCTCGTGCATGATCAAATGCAAAGCGGTGTCACCGAAGACGGAAAACCACAAGAAGGTGAACATCGACGGGACCAGCATGACACCGATCACAAATTGGCGAATGGTGCGGCCGCGGCTAATTTTGGCAATAAACAACCCGACAAAGGGGGCCCACGCTATCGTCCAGCCAAAAATAAACAGCGTCCAGTTGCCAATCCAGTCTGAGCGTTCGTACGCCTGAAGGTTAAACGTGCGCTCCACAATGTTGTTGAGATAGCTACCCGTATTTTGCAGGAAGGTTTCCAAGATATGGATTGTCGGGCCTACCGCGAACACAAATACCATTAGCGAAATTGCCAATGTCATGTTCAGAAGAGACAGGCGCTTGATGCCCTTGTCCATCCCCGCCACAACCGACACCGTAGTCAACGCGGTAATGACGGCAATCGTCGTAACTTGAACGGTTGGGCCCACGGCAATGGAGGGCCACAAATAATTCATGCCGGCGTTAATTTGCGCGACCGACAGCCCCAGCGTGGTGGCGATACCAAACATAGTGCCGAGAATGGCGAACACATCGACGGCATGGCCAGTCGGCCCGTAGATTTTTTCGCCGATCAGCGGATACAGCGCCGAGCGCACCGACAGCGGCAGCCCGTGGCGAAACGCGAAGTAAGCCAGCACTAGCCCTACTAACCCGTAAATCGCCCAGATGTGAAAACCCCAATGGAAAAATGCGATTTGCATGGCTTGCCGGGCCGAGCCTACCGTCTCAGCAGCGCCCGCTGGAGGCGCGGCAAAGTGCAACACAGGTTCCGCCACCCCAAAAAACAGCAATGCAATGCCGTAGCCGGCCGAAAACAGCATCGCAAACCAGGCAGGAAAGCTGTACTGAGGGTCGGCATGGTCTGGCCCGAGCTTGATGTGGCCCCATTTGGTGAGCGCGATACTGACAATAAATACCAGGAAAAACGCTACCGACAACATGTAGAACCAGCCAAAGGTGCTGATGATGTACGCGAGAGTTGCGCTGAAGGCTTCAGCGGCCAGCGTCGGGTTGCTGATGGTGCCGATCACTAATAGCGCTATAACAATGACGGCGGGCAGAAATACTGGAAGGAGAATAGTCGAGCCGGCGCTCGGCTTCTGATTAGAAGGTGTTGCGTCAGACATGAGGATTCCTTAGGAGAGACAGGCCGACCCCTGTGCCTCCGGGCAATGAATTTTTATCGCTGGTTACTTACCATAAGGGCTACTTACCATAACATAGTACCGGCGGTGAGTACGCGCACGAATTGCTCGGCGCCCTATGCCGGGATACCGGATGGCCTTTTATGTCAGACCTCCCAACCAAAACGCCCACTCGTGAGGTGTTGTACACGCTCTTTCAAGGCGTTTAACGCGCCACTGGGGACCGCGATGTTCAGGTGCACCTCTTGGTCGTAGGTGACGTTTAAAATGGTTGCCTCCAGCGGGTCCAGGCAGTGCCTTACCCGCTCCTCATCGGCAAACGGTATACGGATAGTCACTTCGCTGATGGGCGTAACGTCTCGCCACTCGGCACAATCCAGCGCCTGAGAAACCGCGCCGCCATAGGCTCGCACCAGCCCTCCGGCACCGAGTTTGATCCCGCCAAATATACGCACGACTACGGCCAGACAGTCGCCCGCGCCCCGCTGGGTTAACACGTGAAGCATGGGCTTGCCGGCGGTGCCCGAGGGTTCGCCGTCGTCATTGAAGGCTTGGCTGCGGGGTTGATCCGCGGGCCCGAGCAGGTAAGCCCAGCAATAATGTGTTGCGCCTGGCTGCTCTATGCGCAGTTGCTCGACGTGCGCTAGGGCTTGCTCACGGGTCTGCACCGGGAACAGGTAGGTGTGGAACAGGCTGCGCTTTTCTTCGAGCGTGTACTGACAGGCTCGTGCGATGGCGCGATAGGGTGTTGTGGGTGTTGTGACGGAACCTTGGCTCATACTGTTGCTTTTACAGGATGGGGCGCGTATCTACAAGAGGGAGGTTGTTGACGCGCACTACCGCCTTGGTATGCTCTTGCAGGGCCAGCCTTGCGCCTGAGTATACTTGGCGGCCGGTAGGGTTCGCGCTGTTCGGCGCTTATATTGGTTTAGCTAGAGGTCTGTATGGCCGACGATTTGTACCGGCAAAAGCGCCGCGTCACCCTCGTGGGGGCGGTGGGCAACGTGGTGTTGACGATAGGTAAAATAGGGCTTGGTGTGCTTGGCCATTCACAGGCTCTGGTCGCTGATGGTATCCATTCTTTATCCGACCTTGTCAGCGACGTAGTGGTCTTGTATGCCGCCCATGTGGGCCGCTTGGAAGCGGACCACAACCATCCTTATGGTCATAAACGTTTTGAAACCGTGGCGACTGTGGGCATTGGCTTGCTGTTGATCATTGTAGCCGCGGGTTTTATTTACGATGCCACTCAGCGGGTGCTTAATCCGGCCACTTTATTTCTGCCAAGCTGGTTTGTTTTACCTGTAGCCGTTGCCTCGGTGCTGATTAAAGAGCTGATGTATCACTACACAATCCGTGTGGGGCGAAAGGTACGCTCGAAGCTCATTGAAGCCAATGCCTGGCATCACCGTTCGGATGCGCTCTCATCGTTTATCGTTATTGTTGGCGTGGCCGGTGTCTTGGCTGGCTACGCTTGGTTTGATGCGGTCGCTGGGATTATTGTAGCGATGATGGTGGGCTCAATGGGCTGTCGGTTCGTCTGGGATTCTTTGCAGGAGTTGGTCGATACCGGCCTCGACGGTGAGCAGGTTGCCGAGCTGGCTGAGGCGATTGACACGGTAGAGGGCGTCCTCGCCCATAAGAACCTGCGCACACGGCGCATGGGTGATCTGGTTCTCGTGGATGTTCATATTGTGGTCGATGGCGAAATTACGGTGCGTGAAGGTAACAGCATTGGCGAGCAAGTGCGGCTCCGCCTTTTACACATACTCGACGACGCAGAGGTTCTTATTTATCTCGATGCTGGCGTAGAGCGAAAGCAGATGAGGTGATACTCCGCCGGTACCAAGATGTTCACTACTCAGGGAACCGAGTGTTCGAGCGGAATGTCAGTAAACACCCGCTCGACGGAGGGTTAGTTCGGAACCGGCCTGTGGGCGATGATTGGCGCGCCATATTTTTGACTGTTCTTAAACTGTTTTGACTAACGCAGGGCTTTATCGATAACTAAAAAGTATAACAAAGTGTTCAAACTGTGCGCAGCGTCGCACTTACTTTTATGATAAATCGCAAAAATAATATTTATTGATGCTTTTGGGCTATAAATCGTCGGAATTAATGCAAGATAAGAAATAAAGAATCATGCGCCCCGTGGTTATTTGGTCTGCCCCCGCGTTTTCCTCTTCCCTTTCTATTTGTTTATTAGCCAGCGTTCTTCATCTTTGGGTCACGCGCCGGATGACAGAGACGTCACATTTCGCTCGATAATCTTTTTGGTTTTGCGCACTGGGCCTCTTGATTTATTTGCGATCTACTTTTTAAAAAAATTGGATCGCGTGCTGAATAGTCGGTGTGTTTTTTGTAAAGAATAACGAAAATTTTTTGTCAAGATTGGCCCTGCGCTGTGGCTGCCGTCGTGTGCATGGGGTTTGCTTGACAGAAAAATGCGCCACGATAATCTAAATGGAAGGTCCCTGATTGTCAGTCGGGGACCAGGCAGTGTTCGCAGCAAAGACTTTTCGTCAACGCTATTTCAACGGTCGGATGGAATCCCTTTTATGAATAGCTCAGTGAACCACACGCTCGTTAATTTTTTTACCGCCGCTAGTTTCTGTTGGCGTATCAGCGCTGAAGGGGGTGTGTCCGCTTCACTCTGATCCGTCACGCGCGTTCGCTGACAAAGTCCGTGCATCTGCAGAAATTAGCGAGCTATCGATAATTTCTGGGGACGCAAGAATGAAGTCTATCGACCTGCGCGGAAGTACCCGTTACCTCTCCGCACTTATGGTTTTCCTTTCTTTAGCATTATGGTCTATCGCCGGCCACGCTTCGACCAATCTCGCAATGGGCAAAGATGCCACCAGCTCCTCCCGCGAATCCGCCAGCATGGGTGCGCGCAACGCCGTCGACGGCAATATGGCCAGCCGATGGGCGAGCTCTTTACAGGACAATAACTGGATTGCGATTGACCTTGGCGATGTGTATGCCCTCAGTGGCGTCACCTTGCATTGGGAGGCCGCCTACGCGCGCCACTATCAAATCCAGGTGTCCAATGATGGCGACAACTGGACCACGGTGCGTACCGTTACCAACGGTCGCGGCGGAGTCGATTCGCTCGATATTGATGCGACAGCACGCCATGTGCGCATGAATGGTATTGAACGGGGTACTCGTTACGGCTACTCCCTGTGGGAGTTTGAAGTGCATGGTGGGCCCGTTTTCGTCAGTACCGACAGCATTGCTGCGGGCAAAACGGCCACCAGCTCTAGCGCCGAGAATGGTCACCCCGCGAGCCACGCGTTTGATAACAATTTATCGACACGCTGGAGCAGTAGCTACTCTGACCGCAACTGGATCGCGGTGGATCTGGGAGGCAACTTCCACGTAAGTGAAGTGACCCTGCATTGGGAAGCGGCCTATGGGCGCGCCTATCAAATTCAAATTTCCGATGACGGAGAAAACTGGCGAACCCTGCGCTCAGTGACCAACGGCACCGGAGGTGTTGATACGTTGAGCGTGGACGGCACAGGGCGTTACGTGCGTATGAACGGTCAGGAGCGCGGCACCGCGTGGGGTTACTCTCTGTGGGCGTTCGACGTGCAGGGTAGCCCAGCGATCGTGACCAGTGACAACATTGCCCAGGGCAAGACCGTTACCGCATCCAGTCGCGAGGGCACCAGCCGCAGCGAGCAGACGGTCACCGACGGCGATATGAATAGCCGCTGGGCCAGTGAGCGCACCGATGCCCAGTGGATTGCTATTGATTTGGGCGAGTTATACAGCCTCAGCGGTGTCACCCTGCATTGGGAGGCGGCGTACGGTCAGGTTTATGACATTCAGGTATCTGCCGACGGCAACACCTGGAGCACCGTGCACAGCGAAACGAACGGCACGGGCGGCGTTGACCAAATCAACCTGAACGGCGTGGGTCGCTACGTCCGCATGCAAGGCCATGAGCGTGGCACCCAATGGGGTTATTCGCTGTGGGAGTTTGAAGTGCACGGTACCCCGTTCACGCCGGCGCAGGCCAACCTTGCTCAGCAAAAGCCCGTTAGTGCTTCGAGTTCAGAGTCTCAGCAGCTGCGTGCCAGCAACGCGGTGGACGGCGATTCGACCACCCGTTGGGCCAGTGATCGCACCGACAATCAGTGGCTGGATGTGGACTTGGGTGGGCTGTATAACCTCACCGGTGTGCGCCTGCACTGGGAAGCGGCTTACGGAAAAGACTACCAGATTCGGGTTTCGAGCGATGGCCGTAACTGGCGCACCGTCCATACCACAATCAATGGCAATGGCGGCGTGGACAACATTAACTTGAACGCCACAGGACGCTATGTTCGCATGCAGGGCCTGGAGCGCGGGACTTCGTGGGGCTACTCCTTATGGCAAATGGACGTATTTGGTTACGACCCACTGGACCCGGACGGTTACGACGACGGTGCCAGACCAGGTCCCGGTGATGGCTCTGGTAGTGATTCGGATGACGGCCTCGACAAGCCGACCGACCCTGACAATCCGCCCGTAAGCGGCGATGTAACCGCCCCGACTGTACCCGGTAGCTTCCGTGCCAGCGATGTAGGTCAAAATCAGATCAGCTTGCGCTGGAACGCCTCCAGCGATGATGTGGGTGTCACCCGTTACACCATTCATCGGGACGGAAACCATTTGACGACGGTTTCGGGCAGCACACGTACCTTTACCGATTCGGGTTTGCGTGCCGGGACCACTTATCGCTACACCATCCGCGCGGGTGATGCGGCGGGTAACTGGTCAGCGTTCAGCACCACGCTGGTGCTCTCGACCATCGCTGCACCGGATCCAGCAATCGGTTTGACGCTGGAGTGGACACCGCCTAGCGCGCGGGAAGATGGCAAGTATCTGGAGTTGAGTGAAATTGGCGGCTACGAAATCCGTTACCGTCGCACCAATGAAAGCCAATACCGAACGATAACCATTGGCCCCAAAGCGACCCGCCATACGTTTACGGAGCTGTTGGGGAGTTACGAGTTTGAAATTGCTGCCTTCGATACCGATGGGCTGTACAGCAAGTTCGTTACGATCCGCGCCCGTTAAAGGTTCTTTTCTTACTATGCATAGGGCAGCTTCGGCTGCCCTTTTTTTTTGGTTATATAGTCACCGAGCAAACTGTCGGTGGAATTGTCCAATGGTTTGGTGCTTGAGCGTTTCGCGCGTTATCGTTTTGATCATGACGCGTTAACCACGGTAAATGCGGAGAAAAATTTCACGGGGCTGTGGTTTGAAACCCTGTTACCATGGCCAGTGTTTAACCGGACAAACAAAAAGCAGGACTCTTAAAAATCCCAGCAGTACGTAATTGGAGGCAGTAATGGCTAAATCCCAGTTGCCCAATCCGATGATGCCATCCTCACAACCAGCGAAAAGTGCGCCTGTGCCGGATAGTCGGCAGGATCAGACGACTAAACAACCGGTGACCAACGGCACCGGCCACGAAACACAAACCGCCGTCAGCGCGACCGAGCTTTGGTGGCGAACCTTCACCTTGAACAGTCGCGAAGCCGCCGCGGGAAGCCCTATGGGCTATGCCGCTTGTGGCGAGGAAGATCCAGGTTCTGGGCTGGAGCTTTTGGTGAGTCAGAAAAGACGACGTGACGACCCATCGTAAACATCCCCTAGCCGGCTCACGGGCGCGGCCACATTCTGGCACCGCGCGGCCGCTGCCCGTATACTGGCGCGATGCAAACCCCTCTGGACGTACTTCAGCACACCTTTGGTTATCCCAGTTTCCGCGGCCAGCAGGAAGCGATTATCGACACGCTGATCGCCGGCGAGGATGCGTTGGTGCTGATGCCCACCGGCGGAGGAAAGTCACTGTGCTATCAAATTCCCACCCTCTTGCGCCCCGGCGTGGGGGTGGTTATATCGCCACTGATCGCGCTTATGCAGGATCAGGTGGATGCGCTCAATGAGCTGGGTGTGCGCGCCGGATTTCTCAATTCCACCTTGTCGATGGAACAGGTACGAGCCACTGAACAGGCCCTGCTCAGCAACGAGCTGGATCTTCTTTATGTGGCGCCGGAGCGTCTGCTGCAAGGGCGCACCCTGAGCTTGCTCGAATCAGCGCCCCTGGCACTGTTTGCCATTGATGAAGCCCATTGCGTGGCCCAGTGGGGACACGATTTTCGCGCCGATTATTTACGCTTGGACATACTCCAGCAACGCTTTCCCCAAGTGCCGCGCATCGCCCTGACGGCCACCGCTGACGTGCGCACCCGCCAAGAGATAGTTACCCGGCTCGGGCTCGAGCAAGCACGCCAGTTCGTGGCGGGATTCGATAGGCCCAACATCCAGTATCGTATTCAGTTAAAAGACAATCCACGTCAGCAGCTGCTGCAATTTTTGCGCGCCGAACACGCCCAGCAATCGGGCATCGTTTATTGTTTGTCGCGCAATAAAGTCGAACAAACGGCCCAGTGGCTGTGCCAACAGGGCTTCAACGCCCTGCCTTATCACGCTGGTTTGCCGGCCGCCTTGCGGGCTACCCACCAGAGCCGTTTTTTGCGTGAAGAAGAGATCGTTATGGTGGCCACCATCGCCTTCGGAATGGGCATCGATAAACCCGACGTGCGCTTTGTTGCCCATCTGGACCTGCCCAAAAGTATCGAAGCCTACTACCAGGAGACCGGCCGCGCTGGCCGGGATGGCGAACCGGCTACCGCGTTATTGCTCTACGGCTTGGAGGATGTGGTAAAGCTGCGCCAGATGATGAGCAGCTCCGAGGGCGCTGAGGCGTTCAAGCGCCAGGAGCAACAGCGACTGACCGCCATGCTCGGCCTGTGCGAAGTGACTAGCTGTCGTCGTCAGGTGTTATTGCGTTATTTTGGCGATATTCTGGAAACTCCCTGCGGCAATTGCGATACCTGTTTGTCGCCGCCAGAAACATGGGACGCCAGTGAGGCGGTTCGAAAGGCGCTCTCATGTGTGTACCGCACCGGTCAGCGCTTTGGCGCCAATCATCTAATCGATGTGTTGCGCGGCAGTACGGCGGAACGAATCCTCGCCTTGGGGCATGATCGCCTATCAACCTATGGCATCGGGCGCGATTTGAGCGCGGGCGAGTGGCGTTCGATTTTGCGTCAGCTGGTGGCTGCGGGCTACCTCGACGTGGACCCGGAAGGTTATGGCGGCCTGCGGCTGACAGAGCGGTGTCGGCCGGTTTTGCGGGGTGAGCAGGCGGTGCTCCTGCGGCGCGAAGTCAAAGCACCCGCGGCCCGCGCCTCGGTGCGCCGAGCGCTGGAAGAAATACCCGAGGAAGAACTGGGCCTGTGGCAGGCGCTGCGCGCCTGTCGAAAACGCCTGGCGGACGAGCACGGCGTACCGCCGTACGTCATTTTCCACGATGCGACCCTGCGCGCCATGCTGGAACAAAAACCCGTTGAGCCTCGGCAGCTGCTGGCTATCAGCGGTGTGGGCGACACCAAACTGGAGCGCTTTGGAGAGGCGTTTCTGGATGTTATTCGCGAGTTTGAATACGAATCACTGTAGCGCCAGCCCGAAGCCGCACACCGAGCGAGGTATCCACGGGCGGCTGAAAGTGGGTTCGCAACGATGATC
The DNA here is from genome assembly GCA_027322215.1 of Marinimicrobium sp. Classification (GTDB taxonomy): domain Bacteria; phylum Pseudomonadota; class Gammaproteobacteria; order Pseudomonadales; family Cellvibrionaceae; genus JAVDDU01. The sequence goes on along the minus strand of DAHVRW010000002.1, from coordinate 9,620 downwards.
TCGCGCTACAAAAGGCCTTCCAATAACGCACTGTAACCGGCCCGGTAATCTGGGTAGCGGAAGTCGTAACCGCTGGCGCGCAGGCGTTGGTTGGCGCAGCGTTTGTTGTCTGTCGCCGCCCTCGCGTCGGGAGCGAACCGTGCCCAGTCCACCCGCAGGTGCATAGCCAGCCAATTGACCACCTCAGCCATGGGGGCCGGCTCGTCGTCACTGGCGACATACAGCGTATCGATGGGCTCGCCCAGGCGTTGACGCTCTATCAAATGGGCCAGCACGCCAGCGCAATCGTCGGCGTGAATACGGTTGGTGTAACGACCACTCAACGTCGCTCGGCCCTGGCGCACTTGCTCCACCAAGCGGTTGCGCCCCGGGCCATAAATGCCGCTAAAGCGCACAATGCAATGTGCGAAGTCACTGTCAGCGATGACTCTTTCGGCCTCTAAAAGACGGCGCGCCGTGGCACGTTGAGGCTCTGTGGGTGACTCTTCGTCTACCCATTCGCCGCCGGTTTGTCCGTATACGCTGGTGCTGGAGACAAATATCACCAGCCGCGGTGGCTGAGCCTGTCGGCCCAACGCCCGCACAAGGTTCTCGCAACTGAGTACATAGGCGTGGTGATAGCCTTCGTCGGTGCGCTGGGACGGGGTCAAGGTAACCACCACCACATCGAAGCGCTCGGTCAACGCCCGTGTCAAAGCGGCCGGGTCGGCGGCGTCGGCTGCTAGATACCGCAGTCGTGGGCTGGACGCCGGAGGCTGGCGTCGCAAGCCGGTAATTTGGTAGTGCTCCTGGCTCAGGCGCTCGGCCAGACGGTGACCGATATCGCCGCACCCAATGATCAATAGCTTTTCGCTATTCACCTTTGCGTAACGCTCACGAACAGGGCACACTTGGCGCTTGACCAAACTATTTGTCGGGTCTGGTTGATAGTCATTACTAAACATCCTGCGTTGAATATGTCGGTAGGGAACCTTCAGTGAGCTCCCTGCACACTGGCAGCCAGCCCATATTTTGAGGTGCGCTCATCCATGACTTTAACAGAACTGCGATACATCGTAACGTTGGCCCAGGAGCAGCACTTTGGCCGTGCCGCTGAGCGCTGCTTTGTGAGTCAGCCCACGTTGAGTATCGCGGTCAAAAAGCTTGAAGAAGAATTGGGTGTGGCCCTGTTCGAGCGCTCCAAATCCCGGGTGCAAGCAACGCCCTTGGGGGAGAAAATTGTCGCCCAGGCCCATCTGGTTTTAGAGCAGGCCTCCGCGATCCAGGACATCGCTAACGCCGGCAAAGACCAGCTCAGCAGTCCGCTGAACGTGGGCGCGATCTACACCGTCGGTCCCTATCTGCTGCCGCACTTTATCCCCGAGCTGCAGAAAGTCGCTGACAAAATGCCCTTGTATGTGGAAGAGGGCTACACCGCCACCTTGCGCCAGCGGCTGCGCAAGGGCGAGCTGGACGTGATTATTGTCGCATTGCCGTTTTCCGAGGCCGATGTGGTCACCCAGCCGCTGTTTGATGAGCATTTTGTGGTGCTCATGCCCACCGATCATCCTCTGGCCGCCAAAGACGTCATTGCACCCGATGATTTGGATGAGCATAACGTGCTGTTGCTGGGCGAGGGTCACTGCTTTCGCGACCAGGTGCTGGCCGCTTGCCCCCATCTGCAAAGCAGCGCTGACGACGCCACCGGCCGCCGGCGCACCGCCGGCGAGGGCAGCTCTCTGGAGACGTTGCGGCATATGGTGGCTTCGGGGCTGGGTATCACTGTGTTGCCGCTTTCGGCGGCGATGACCACCGGTTACTCCTCCGATGTTCTCGTCACTCGGCCGTTTGCGCCGCCCGCGCCCAGCCGCACTATCGCTCTTGCCTGGCGCGCCAGTTTCCCACGGTTTAAGGCTATCGATGCGCTGCGCCGAGCCATCAACATGTGCCGCATGCCCGGAGCCGAATAACCTGTGAGCACCGCCGTCATCAGCTTGGAGCGTTTACCGGTGACGGTTCTTAAAGGGGTCGGCCCTAAGCTCGCGGCTAAACTGGACAAACTCGGCCTGCATACCGTTCAGGATGTACTGTTTCATTTGCCGGCCCGCTATCTGGACCGAACCCGGGTGACCCCTCTGGCCGCGCTGCAACCCAATACCAGCGCGGTGATCGAGGGCGAGATTCGCGCCTGCGATATCGTTTACGCTCGCCGCCGCAGTTTAGTATGTCGGTTGCAGGACGGCACCGGCACAGTCACCTTGCGTTTTTTTCATTTTTCCGCCGCCCAGAAAGATAAGCTGCTGGTAGGCACCCGTTTGCGCTGCTTCGGCGAGGCGCGCCGAGGTGCCTCCGGTCTGGAGTTTTATCATCCCGAATACGAGGTGCTGGATGGGGACACGCCTCGGCCGTTGGAGGCGCGGCTAACCCCGGTCTATCCGGCCACCGAGGGTCTGACCCAGCCGCGTATGCGGGCCCTGGCCACTCAGGCGATCGGCTGTCTGGATCAGCACCCGTTAACCGAGCTGTTGCCGGAATCACTGCGGCGCGAACTTCATCAGGTGTCGCTGGTGGAGGCTTTGCGTTATTTGCATGCACCGCCGAGCGATGCGCGCGTAGAGCAATTGCTGGCGGGCGAGCACCCCTACCAGCGCCGCCTGGCCTTCGAGGAGCTGCTGGCTCACCACTTGAGCCTGTTGTTGCTGCGTCGGCAAACCCAGGCAGAGCGGGCCCCACAGTTGCGTCCGGACCCGGACGTAATGCGGCGGTTTTTGCAGGGGCTGCCCTTTACGCCAACCGGGGCGCAAGAGCGAGTCAGTGCGGAGATCGCCGCCGATTTAACCCAGTCCACACCCATGTTGCGCTTGCTGCAAGGCGACGTTGGTTCCGGCAAAACCCTGGTAGCCGCCCTGGCGGCCCTGACCGCCGTCACCAGTGGTTTTCAAGTGGCCATCATGGCCCCCACTGAAATCCTCGCGGAGCAGCATCGGCACAACTTCGGTGCCTGGCTGGAGCCTCTGGGTATACAGCTGGGTTGGCTGACGGGACGCTTGAGCGCGGGGCGTCGACGCCAGGAGCTGGAACAGTTGGCTAGCGGCGCAGCGCAGGTGGCGGTGGGAACCCACGCCCTGTTTCAAGAGGATGTGATCTTCGCCCGGCTCGGGCTGATTATTATCGATGAGCAGCACCGCTTCGGCGTTCACCAACGCTTGTCGCTGCGCCAAAAAGGGGCCCATGATGGGCTCCGTCCCCATCAGCTGATCATGACCGCCACGCCTATTCCTCGCACCCTGGCCATGAGCGCCTATGCCGATCTGGATAGCTCGGTAATTGATGAGTTACCGCCTGGCCGCACGCCGGTAACCACCGTTGTAATTAGCCAGCAGCGGCGCGATCAGGTGGTGGCGAGGGTGCGCGAGGCCTGCGCCCAGGGCCGTCAGGCCTATTGGGTGTGTACGCTGATCGAAGAATCGGAAACACTGGCTGCCCAGGCGGCGGAAGTTACCGCCGAGTCGCTTCGGGAAACACTCGGAGGGCTCAAGGTGGGCTTGGTGCATGGCCGGCTCAAAGGCAAAGAAAAAGAAGCCACCATGAAGGCGTTCAAAGACGGCGCCATCGACCTTCTGGTGGCTACTACTGTGATCGAAGTGGGGGTGGACGTGCCCAACGCCAGCCTAATGATCATTGAAAACCCCGAGCGCCTCGGTCTGGCCCAGCTGCACCAACTGCGCGGGCGCGTGGGCCGGGGCGCGGCCGCCAGCCACTGCGTATTGCTGTACGGCTCGCCCCTATCCCGTCACGGCCGCGAGCGGCTGCGGATCATGCGTGAGCACAGCGATGGCTTTGTGATCGCGGAGGAAGACTTGCGACTGCGCGGGCCAGGTGAAGTGCTGGGTACCCGCCAAACCGGTGATCTGCAGTTTAAAATTGCCGACGTGGTGCGGGATTCGGACTTGCTGCCTCAGGTACAACATGGCGCTCAGCGTTTGTTGCGGGAGCACCCGGAGCTGTGCCAGAACATTATCCATCGCTGGCTGGGGGACAATCCTCGATATTTACAGGTATAGGCCCAAGTATAGACCGCTGCAGGGCAGATTTAAGAATTCCCGACAGGTTTTTAACATCCGCTCGTAGACCGCCCCATGGGCTACACTGTTATTATCAAAGGGTAAGAGTTTGAGCGGGCCTGAGCTTACCCTGGGTCCAGTCACCGCGAGCTTGAACAAGCCTCTCACTTCTTACACACTGGCGGAGCGAGTTAAGAAATCCGCCACTGCGCCGCCCCTAGGGCGACCTTTTGTCCAAAGAAGGAGCCGATTGTGCCAGTACCGACCAGTGTTGAGGCTCTGCTCAACGATCAGAACATTCGCTACGACATCGCTGAGACACCGAAGGGCGCCGACAACCAGGCCCTATGGCATGACCAGCATCTGCGTAATGTCGGTGCAGCCAAGTCGGTGCTGTTGGAGGACGGTCGCGGCCGTGTGTTGGCAGTGGTGGGTGCCGACACGCTGCTGGATTTACACGCCGTCAATCGACAGATGGAGCGCGAACTGTACGCCACCAGTTTGGAAGATGTGCGTCAGTTTTGCGATAGCCACAGTCTGCGATCCGTGCCGGCGCTGCCCAAACTGGCCAATCTACCCACGTTGGTGGATCGGCGTCTGCTGGACAAAGAAAGCTTACTGTTAGAATCCGGCGACGATGCCCTTTTGTTACATCTGGAGCGCAAAGACTTTGAACGCGTACTGAAAGGCGCCATTATTTGCGATATCGCTGTGCCCTTGGCACCGCTGGAGCAGGACGTCGATCCCAGTACCGACAGCGAGCAAATTTTAGGCGCGGTCCAGAACTTTACACAGCTTCGTATCCGTCAGCGCCTGGAAGAAACCCTGGAACTGCCCCTGCTGTCGGAGACCGCCCAGCGAATTATCAACTTGCGTGTGGACCCCGAAGCCGATATCAGTGATCTGGCGGAAGTGGTTGAGACCGACCCAAGTCTGTCGGCCCAAGTGGTCAGCTGGGCCGCGTCTCCGTACTATTCCGCGCCGGGAAAAATCCGCTCCGTTCAGGACGCGATCGTACGGGTGCTGGGATTCGATATGGTTCTCAACCTGGCCCTGGGCTTAGCCCTAGGGCGCACCCTGCACCTTCCCAAAGATGGCCCCAACGGCTACCAGAGCTATTGGCAGGAAGCGGTGTATACGGCCGCTACCATCGAGGGGTTGGTTACCGCGATTCCCCGGGAGGAGCGTCCTGATTTCGGCATGGCTTATTTAGGGGGGCTGCTACACAGCTTTGGTTACCTGATTCTGGCGGAGGTGTTTCCTCCCTATTTCAGCCAGTATTGTCGCCTGGCCGAGGCCAACCCACACGTGATGCCGCAGACCATTGAGCGCCACCTGCTGGGAGTGACGCGCGACCAGCTGGCGGGCACGCTCATGTCCCTTTGGTCCATGCCCGAGGAAATTGTTCAGGGGCTGAGGCACCAGAATAACCCCGGCTATCGGGGCGAGCACGCGCAATACGCGAAACTGATTTTTGTCGCCAAACGGCTTTTGTTGCAACACGATGTTGGGCGCGGTCCAAAACTGGCCATTCCGGACGAGCTGTTTGCGGAGCTGCATCTGGATGCCGAAAAAGCTCATGCCACTGTGGCCAACATATTGGAATCGGCCACCGAGTTGGACGAAATAGCGACACACTTGGGCGGGCCCTGAGCGCGGCTCTGATCCAATTTTCGCGCGCCAGAACCAGCGCACCTCAATCGGACATGGAGTTTGTTAGGTATGGGAGCTAATAGGGAAACCGAACAGGACCATAGCGGCAGGGCGAGCCATTTCTCCTGCGAAATTCCGTTACGCTGGGGCGATATGGACGCCTTCGGGCACGTGAATAACACCCTTTATTTGCGCTATTGCGAAGAGGCGCGCTTTTTGTGGCTGGCCGAGCGCAACATCTCGGTATCGCCAGAGAGTTATCCGGTTGTGGTAACCATCGAGTGCAGTTTTCTTCGCCCGGTGTTTTATCCGGACACGCTGCGCCTGGATTGCACCGCCGCTGAGCCAGGCCGCTCCAGTTTTATGGTGTATTACAAAATGTACACCCACGCGGACCCCAACCAGCCCGCTGCTGAAGCCAGCTCCAAGATTGTCTGGGTGGACGGTGAAGGAAAATCCCGACCCTTGCCCGAGTCGATTCGCGCCTGGTTTGCGGCCGAATGATGCGTGCCGGAATCAGATCGGGCCACGGGGCGCTTTAAAGCGGTCCCGGTCCAGCAAACCTTCGCTATCGGCCACAACGGTGGACACCAACGCGTCGCCGGTGACGTTCACCGAGGTGCGCACCATGTCCAGCAACCGATCCACACCAATGATCATGGCAATACCTTCCACCGGCAGCCCCGCTTGTTGCAGCACCATGGCCAGGGTAACGAGCCCCACGCTGGGAATGCCCGCCGTACCGACGGAGGCCAAAGTGGCGGTGAGTACCACCATGAGATAGCCGGTTATGCCGATGTCGATGCCGTAAACCTGTGCGATAAACACGGTGGCGACGCCCTGCATAATGGATGTGCCATCCATATTAACAGTAGCCCCCAGGGGCACCGTGAATGACGCTACCTTATTGTCGATCCCAAGCTCCTGCTCCACCGTGCGCAGCGTTACCGGTATGGTGGCATTGCTGGAGGCGGTCGTGAACGCAAACAATAATACCGGCTGCATCTTTCGTAAAAACGTGATGGGATTCAGCCCTGTCAGGATCTTTAACAACAGACTGTAAACACCCAGGCCATGTAGCAGCAGTGCCGTCAGCACCACAGCGAAATAAAAGCCTAAATCGACGAGTGTGCTCCAGCCCAGCTCGGAAAACAGTTTGGCCAATAGGCAAAACACACCGTAAGGCGCCAGCTCCATCACCAACATGACGAGCTTGAGAACCGCCGCATTCAGATGCTCAAAAAACTCCAGAAGATAGCGGCTCGGTTCCCCTCCGGTGCGTGAAATGGCAATGCCCAACAGCAACGCGAACACGATCACTTGCAGCATGTTGCCCTCGGCCATGGCGCCGATGGGGTTGCTGGGAATCATGTTGATCAAAGTATCTTTTATGGAAGGTGCGGATACGTTGGTGCTTCCAGTCACTTCAGGCGCGGCCAGGTGAACGCTTTTTCCGGGCCCAAGCAAAGTGGCCAGCGTGATCGCCAGGGTGATGGCTAACGCCGTGGTGAGCAAATAAAAACCGAGGGTTTTCAGGGCCATGATGCCCATGCGGCTATCCGCCCCTAAAGTGGCGCTGCCGCATACCAACGACACAAATACCAGGGGCACTACGAGCAGCATCAGCGATGAGATAAACATCTGGCCCACGGCGTCAAACAACCCGCTCACGACCACCCGGTAGAGTGTGTGGCTTTCATCCAGTCCGGGAATTAGGTGTATTACTGCTCCTACCACGATACCCAAAACCATGGCCAGGATGATGCGTTTTGTCAGACTCATAGATTGCTCTTGTTATCTTATCGTGGGTAGCCGTCGCCAGTACGGAAGCCGATTGTTAAGCCGGGCCCATTAAAGCAAGTCAAGCGGGCACGGTAAAGTGCGGCTCGGGCCGAACCTGTTAGAATGCCGATTTTACGCCCACGCCGTTGAGGGAAGAGTTTTTGTCGGTATTTATGTCCCGCTTACCCCAGCTTCAGGAGCACCGCTCGGCGTCGCGCCGTGGCATGGGTTGTGCTCCGCGTTGGTATGCGCCCAGCCGTTTGCGCAGTCAGGGGATAACTCCGCCCCGTGCACTCCAGCCCTGGCTGTTGGATCAAGGCTCGCTGACCGCTAAACTGGTGGCGCGCAGCCAGGGGGATTTTAGGGTCCAGGTGCTGCATCAGGTGGTAGCGCGCCCACTGTTATCTGAACAGCGCTTACTGGGCATGACGGCCGGCCGCCAGGCACTGGTACGCGAAGTGGTGCTGTTTGGCCGAGGCCAGCCTTGGGTGTTCGCTCGCAGTCTGGTGCCGCTGACCAGCTTGACCGGGCGTTTGCGTCAATTACGCTGGCTGCGCGAGCGACCGTTGGGAACCTTCCTATTTGCTCAGCCCGGCCTGCGCCGCGGCGCGTTGCAGTTCAGCTGCATCCATCCGGAGCAGCCGTATCTACCCGCTGAATTGGTTACGGACGAACCTCTTTGGGGGCGCCGTTCAGTGTTCTCCTTAGAGGGCAAACCCTTGTTGGTGAGTGAAGTGTTTTTGCCACAATTTACACACAGTTTATCGCTATGAAGCCATCTGCCTCTCGTCGTCGCGCTAAGCCCCGTTCACAGCACACCCTATGGACGCGCAGCCGTGAGCGTCTCGGTGTGTACTTGCGCCTGACTCGCTTGAACCGACCCATCGGTACCTTCTTATTGCTTTGGCCCACGCTGTGGGCGTTGTGGCTGGCCGCTGAGGGCTTCCCCAGCTGGCATCTGTTAGTTATTTTTGTGCTGGGGGTGTTTGTGATGCGCTCCGCCGGTTGCGTGATTAACGATTTTGCCGACCGCAACGTCGACGGGCATGTCAAACGCACTCGCGAGCGTCCCATGGCCACCGGTGAGGTGTCTAGCCGCGAGGCCATTATTTTGTTTGTGGTCTTGTGTTTAGTGGCGTTTGTGCTGGTGCTGCTTACCGATCCGTTTACGGTGAAACTGGCGTTTGTGGCCGTAGCGCTGGCGTTTTGTTACCCGTTTATGAAACGCTACACCCATTTGCCCCAAGTGGTTTTGGGGGCCGCCTTTGCCTGGGCGGTGCCCATGGCCTTCGCCGCGCAGCGAGGCAGCTTGGGTGAGGATGTCTGGTTGCTGTATACCGCCGTGGTCGTGTGGACGGTGGTGTACGACACGTTCTACGCCATGGTGGATCGCGACGATGATCTGCACGTGGGGGTGAAATCCACCGCTGTGCTGTTCGGCGATCTGGATCGCGTCATAACCGCTATTTTGCAATTGATGACCCTCTATGCACTGGTTATGGTGGGTGGGCGCTTCGAGCTGGGACGTTATTACTATTTGGGTCTGGCGGTAGCGGCCGTGTTGTTCGTCTATCAGCAATACCTGATTCGCCACCGCGAGCGTGGGCGGTGTTTTCGGGCGTTTCTCAATAACAATTGGGTGGGCTTTAGCGTTTTTGTGGGCATCGCTCTGGAGTTTGCCCTTAGGGGTTAAGGTGCGGGGACGCCAGCGAGCTTTGTCATAAATCTGTAACACGCAGAGCGTTTAATCTAAAGACGAAGTTTTCTGCGTCCGCATCGACACGTTTCCATTACGCGGACTCGATTATTGGCGGGCAAACTTATGGCAACGCGTACCATTCTTATAGTCGACGATGAGGCGGCCATCCGCGATATGTTGCGCGTGGCGCTGGAGATGGCCGATTACGAATGTCTGGAGGCCAGCAACGCGCAAGACGCGCACAGCATCATCATCGATCATCGGCCGGATCTGGTTCTATTGGACTGGATGATGCCGGGTACCAGTGGTCTGGAGCTGACCCGTCGATTGAAGCAGGACGAGGTGACCGCCAAGGTGCCTATCATTTTGCTCACCGCGAAAGGTGAAGAGGACAACAAAATTCAGGGCCTGGAAGTGGGCGCCGATGATTACATCACCAAGCC